>CADEFK010000006.1:0-16851 GCA_902826595.1 uncultured bacterium
GGAGGCCGTGTTCCTCTTCGCCTGGGCCGTGGTCTTTAAAGATCTAGGACTGCTCGCATTCGTGGAAATCATAGTGTTTCTTATAATCATCATGGGCGGGTACTTTTATATAGTGAAAAAAGGAGCGCTCGAATGGGAGTAAACTCTAATTCGCTCCTGGGCGGGGACGGGTTCATCACGACGAAGATAGAGGCGTTCGCCAACTGGGGGAGAAAAAACAGCCTCTGGCCTATGCCGTTCGGAACTGCCTGCTGCGCTATTGAAATGATGGGAGTATTTGCTTCGAGGTTCGACCTCTCGAGGTTCGGCGCGGAAGTAGCCCGTTTCTCTCCGAGACAGGCCGACCTTATGATAGTATCGGGCACCATTACATACAAAATGGCTTCCGTGTGCAGGATGATTTACGATCAGATGCCCGAGCCGAAATGGGTCATCGCAATGGGCTCCTGCACCTGCGGGGGCGGCCCCTTCGACAGCTATGCCGTCGTTCAGGGGATCGACGAATTCCTCCCCGTGGATGTGTATGTAGGAGGGTGTCCGCCGAGGCCCGAAGCCGTTATCGACGCAGTCATGAAAATACAGAAAAAGATCGATCTCGAAGGGGCTCCGATATTATGAGTTTCGATTTCGACTCCCTTATAGAAGCCGTTAATTCCGCATACCCCGGGGCTGTAAAGGAAAAGATCGAATACAGAGGGGAAACGACCCTCATCATAGACAAAGACAGTATTTCAGGCGTCTGCGGACACCTTAAGGAAATGCTCGGGTTCACGTTCCTGGCCGATCTCACTGCCGTGGATTATCTCGAAATCAGGACGCCCCGGTACGAGGTCGTCTATCACGTCCACAGGTTCGGGCCTGAAATCGATGAAAATATCAGATTAAGGCTGAAAGCCGAAGTCGACGGGGACAATCCCAAAATAGATTCAGTAACGTATATCTGGAGCGGAGCCGACTGGCTCGAAAGAGAGGTCTACGATATGTTCGGCATCGTATTCTCAGGCCACCCCGATCTCAGGCGTATTCTCATGCCCGAGGACTACGAGCCCTTCCCCCTCAGGAAGGACTTCGACGTGAGGGACCGCGAGGCCTCCAAGCGCTCGTTCGAAAGGGCGCTCAGGGAAGGTGGCGGCTAATGGAAAGAGTGGAATTCATCAGTCAGGAGGCGGATTTTAACGCAGACACCGGCATAAGGACCGAGACCATGATGCTGAACATGGGACCCCAGCATCCGGCCACCCACGGGGTCCTCCGAGTAGTGCTTTATCTCGACGGCGAGACCGTGGTGAAAGCGGTCCCATATATCGGCTACCTCCACAGGGGTATCGAGAAACTCTGCGAGCACATCACTTACCAGCAGTGCCTGCCGTACACGGACAGGATGGATTACCTGGCCTCTATCTGCAATAACATAGGTTATATATTGACAGTCGAAAAATTGCTCGGGATTGAGGACGCGATCCCCGAGAGGGCGAAGACCGCCGAGGTAATACTCTTCGAGCTCGGCAGGATCGAGTCGCATCTCGTCGGAATCGGGACAAACGCGCTCGACCTGGGGGCCATGAGCGCATTCCTTTACTGCTTTAAGGAAAGGGAGCGTATATACGATATACTCGAGACCGTATGCGGAGCGAGGCTCACCACATCCTATCCGCGGGTCGGCGGATTGCCTCTCGACCTCCCCGACGATTTTGAAGAAAAGGTCAGGAATTTTCTGAAGGTATTTCCGGCCACCCTCGCCGAAGTGGACAGTCTCCTCACGAGGAACCGGATTTGGATCGACAGGACAAAAGGCGTCGCCACGATAAGCGCTGAGGACGCGATAGACCTCGGGCTCACGGGCCCTGCCCTCAGGGGGAGCGGTGTTCCATACGATGTGCGGAAGGCTATGCCTTATCTCGGGTATGAGAACTATGATTTCGAGATTCCGGTCGCAAACGAGGGGGACGCTTACTCGAGGTTCCTATGCAGGATGGAAGAGATGCGCCAGAGCTTGAGGATCATCGAGCAGGGCATAAACAACCTGCCCGACGGCCCATACGCTGCGGACTTACCGGATGTCGTGCTCCCCGAAAAGGAACTCACGTACACGAGAATGGAGTCCCTTATAAGGCACTTCGTCCTCGTTTATGAAGGTTTCAAACCCCCGGCAGGCGAGGTCCAGCACGCTGTAGAGAATCCGAAGGGCGAGCTCTCCTATTATCTCATAAGCGACGGCACAGGAAAACCCTACAGGATGCGCGTGAGGGGGCCTTCTTTCGTCAACATGCAGGCCCTTCCGAACATGGTCAAAGGCAGGCTCCTGGCCGACGTCATCGCCGCCATCGGCAGCCTCGACATAGTGCTCGGCGAGATAGACAGGTAGCTATAACCGTATCATCCCACCTCACCGGACTCACCGAAAAAAGAATAATTGAGCGCTCACCTAAACCGCATGAGGGTTCTGTTATCTAATTTCAGGATTATACGCGGCTGAATATCAGAGAGACGACCAGCATTTGGTCGCGAGCGGATTGAAGTCGCCGTTGTGTACGTGGACGCAGAGGCTCTGTCCCAGGTCAGTCTGCGCGAGGAGTATGACCTTGTCCGCCACCGCCTGCGCATTTGCCTGGTTCACGCCGTCGGCGTAAACCCACAAATCGAGGGACGACTGCCATGAGGCCTGTATGACGTCCGGGAGCGACTTGACTTCCTGGGCGAAATTCCGCTGTGCCATCGTAGGACTGAATCCCTGTTCCTGGGAATAAACGGGTACTGCTATCAAAACCGCGATTGCTGCGGCCAGCAATAAATTCAGCAGGAATCCTCTCATGGACAAATCCTCCGTCCCATTTCCTTATTGCCCTGCTGCCGACGCCGGAGGTTTTATTATCTCGACCCCGTCAGGCACCTTGAAATTGAACAAAGAATCGGAAACCCCTTTATCGACTTCCACGTTCTTAAGTAATACCTTGGTCAAATTCCCGAAAGGGTCATAGAGATAGAGCGTGTTCACCATCATCGTATTCTTGTTTATGGCAAGGGTCACCTTGTTGTAATCTTCCCCTTCCTCTTTCGGTCTGAGGTCGATAAGGTAGCTCCCGTCGGCTTCGAATTCCCCGGATTCGTTGAAGCTGGTTTTGTAGAGGTCCTTTATTTTGCCTAAACCCGAGAGCAGCGTTGACGTGCTCTCTGTCTCCGAGACCTGATTAAGCGGGGATTCTATCACCTGTTTTTCCTCCTCGTTATAGAACCAGAGGGTACGGCCGTCGGACACAATCTGGTCCTTATACGGCTCATAGTAATTCCATCTCATCTTTCCCGGCTTCTTGAACCAGACCTCGCCGTCAGATTTCTGCACGGTGTTCAGGGCCTTGACAGTGGCCTCCTGAGTAAAATTCGCATGGAAATCCTCTATCTCCTCATATTTCTTCTGAATCTTGTCGACTACGACGTCGATGCTCTCGCTCTGCGCGGAATACCCGGCAGTCGATATAAATAATAACCCCAAAATGATGAAAATGAACTTTTTCAACTCGTGCGCCTCTCGTTTATCTGACTTAAATCTATAAATACTTCCCTCGGCTTCCCGGCTACTTCCTGGGGGCCTACCACGCCCTCTTTCTCCATTATTTCCACTATCCTGGCGGCTCTATTATAACCTATTTTAAGCTTCCTCTGGAGCATGGATATAGAGGCCTGACCGGTCTCGGCTATGGTCCTGAGCGCCTCGTGATAGAGCTCGTCCTTTTCGCCCTCGAGGTCTTCACCGCCCTCCGAATCCTCTATAAACGTTATCTTTTCGTTGTAAACGGGCTTACCCTGGGATTTGATATACTCGGTTATGCCCTCCCTTTCCTCGTCCGATATCAAGGCCCCCTGGATCCTCAGGAGCCTCGAAGTCCCGGGCTCGAGGAAAAGCATGTCCCCCTTCCCGAGGAGCCTCTCCGCACCGCCCGTGTCGAGAATGATACGGGAGTCGATCTTGGAGGAAACGAGGAACGATATTCTGGCCGGGAAATTCGCCTTGATAAGTCCCGCCACTATATCGGCAGACGGGCGCTGTGTCGCGACGATCAGGTGAATACCCGCGGCGCGGGCTTTCTGAGAGAGCCTCGTAATCGATTCCTTTAATTCATTCGGCGCGATCATCATCAGGTCGGCGAGCTCGTCGAGCACTATGACTATATAGGGGAGGAGCTTGTCCCACTTGTCTTCCGACCTGAGCTTCTCGACGTTTTTGTTGTGTGTCTCAATGTCCCTCACACCCTCCTCGGACAGGATCCTGTACCTCTTTTCCATCTCCTCCACGGCCCACCTGAGCGCAGCAGCAGCCTTTTTGGGCTCGGTGACTACCGGGTGGAGAAGGTGAGGGATGTCCTCATAGACCGAGAGCTCCAGCATCTTGGGATCTATCATTATGAATTTCAGCTCGTAAGGGCTCGCTTTGTAGAGCATGCTTGTAATTACCGCATTCAGGAGCACGCTCTTTCCCGAGCCTGTCGTACCGGCTATCATCAGGTGGGGGGCCTTCCTCAGGTCCATATAAAACGGGAGACCCGATATGTCCTTGCCGAGGGCTAGCGTCAGCATGGACTTCCTCTTTGAAAATTCCACGTCTTCCAGAAGCTCCCTCAGCACGACCGTCTCTCTTTTCGCGTTAGGGACCTCTATTCCTATTACGTCCTTCCCCGGAATTGGGGCTATTATCCTGATACTGAGGGCGCTCAAACCCATTGCAAGGTCGTTCTCGAGCGCCGCTATCCTGTTTATCTTTATGCCGGGGGCGGGCTTATATTCGAACATCGTAATTACCGGTCCGGGTCTTATTTCCGTGACCTTTCCCGATACGCCGAAGTCCCTGAGCTTCTCCTCTATGAGCCTCGCCTTCTGGTAAACCGCGTCCCTGTCTATCTCAACCGCGGATTCCATCTTCGGATCGAGCAGGTCGGGAGGCGGAAGTTTGTAGTCCCTGTGTATGACCTCTTTCTTCGGGAAGAACTCCTCGAGCCCCTTGAGCTTGGGCTGCTCAACCACTATTTCAGGCATATCGTCGTCGAAAGCCTCGTCTTCTTCCTCATCCTCATCGTGGAGATCGTCCTCGAAGAGGGCTATATCGTCTTCGGGCTTCTTCTTCCCGTTTAGCTTTATGATGCCGTTCCCCTTAGTCCGCGCGGGCCTAACCTCGGCGCGCATCTTCGGCTTAGACAGGGATTTTTTTAGATATACGAAAAATTCCCCGGTCGCCACGACGAAATACTTCGATAATGCATATGATTTCTCCGCTATAAACATCGAAACGCTTCCGAGCGCTCCCAGTAAAGACGAGAGGGTGACCCCAGATATTATTATTAAACTCACGAGAAGGACTATTGTTACAATGAGATAAGAGCCGATGTCCCCTGCGACGCTGTCCCTCATTATAGAGGCGACAGTATTCCCTGCCCACCCCCCGGCGGGGGTGAAGCCGAGAAGCTCCGCATTTGGATAGAGGAGCCCCAGAAACACCATGACGGAAACAAGCAGCAGGAATGCTGATGCGGTCTTTCTATAGAGGTTTCCCCCGGCCCTGTTTATGAAAACGACTACAGAGGTATAAAAGAGGACGAGCGGCACAACGAAGGCGCATACCCCGAACGCCATTCCGAGAACGCCTGAAATATAGACGCCTATGGTACCCATGGCGCCCTTGACGTCGACGCCTGTTTTTCCGCTGTAGAAAACGAGGCTCAGGGCCGAGAATAGCCCGACCGTGAATAAAAGTGCGGCTATGATCTCCCTGACTATGAAGTCGGAGGATTCCTGTCGGGTGCTACTTTTCCTTTTAGCCATCTATTCTTAAAGCTAATTATACAATATCCGGTTTAAGTAATCAAAATTGTTGATTTTCAAAGTTATAACTCCGCCTGCACCGGAATAAATTGAGCTGTTCGTGCGGGAAGTTTCAGATAATCGGACTGGAATCGCTGACACAAAGGTGAAATTATTTCACAATATCCGGAAATTGGAAGCGCTCAGCCGCCGTGAAACGCCATCAGAACGGAGCCCGCGGCCTTTATAGCCAGGTCCCAGGAGTCGAGCGGGAACACGCCCAGGAAGAACGTTCCCACGGAAAGGACGACAAGCGCGACCGAGGATCCTATTTTAAATGATGGGAAGGCGGCTGTCTCTTCCTTCATGTACGCGTACACAAGCACCCTCAGATAATAATAGGCGGAGACTACGCTGCTCAGTATGCCGATAACGGCGAGCCAGTAAAATCCGGCATCCACTGCGGACAAAAACACCCTGTATTTTGCGAAGAAGCCTATAGTGGGCGGTATGCCGGCCAGCGAGAACATGAATATGCCGAGCGCCAGAGCGAGGAAGGGACGCCTGCCCCAGAGCCCCGCAATGTCCTCAAACGTCTCGCACTCATGACCGTCGCGGGAGAGATAGGATAATACGCCGAACGCCCCAAGGTTCATGAAGGTGTAGGCGAAGAGGTAGTAAATAACGCTGCCGACGCCGAGTTCCTTCCCTCCGTAAGCCGCTACCACGCCCACGAGGGCGTATCCCGCGTGCGCTATGCTCGAGTATGCGAGCATGCGCTTAATACTCTTCTGAGTTATGGCCGCAATATTGCCGACTATCATGGTGAATATCGCGACTATCCAGAGGACGGGCATTATGCTCACCTGGAGCTGGTAGAAACCCTCGAAAATCACCCTCAGCAAAATCGCGAAGGCTGCGGCCTTCACCCCGACGGACATAAAAGCGGTAGCCGTCATAGGGGCCCCTTCGTAAACGTCGGGCACCCACTGGTGGAGGGGGAACGCGCCTATCTTGAAGAGGAATCCCACGAGCACGAGGGCGCTTCCGGCTACGAAGAGCGGATTCGCGACGTCGAAATTCTTGAATATTTCACTGAGATAAATCGAGCCCGACGCACCGTAAAGCAGCGCTATCCCGTAAAGGAGTATCGCGGAGGAGAAACCGCCTAAAACGAGATATTTGATACCCGCTTCGGTCGAGCGCGGGGAGCTCCTGTTAAAGGCCGACATCACGTAAGCAGAAATGGACATTATCTCGAAGCCGAGGAACAACGACATGAATTCCGTGGCCGAGGCCAGAATCATCATTCCGGAAGTGGAAAAAAGTATGAGGGCGTAGAATTCGCTCGTGTAATGTAGGAAGCCGGTCAGATAATCCTTTGAGAAAACGACTGCGACTGCCGCGCCTAGTAAAAAAATAACGTTGAAATACGCGGCAAACTGGTCGAGCGAGAGCGCGCCTGAAAATGCAGACATATCTCCGCCGAACCTTTTTAGGTTCAGAATGAAGCCGAGCGCGAGCCCCGCAAGGGCCACCCAGAACAGGTTCTTTTTCACCTCCCCCTTGGTTATAGGGTCGAGGATCATGAGCACGATCCCGGCAACAATCAAAGATATTTCGGGGCCTATGAGCAGGGTGCTTTTAAGAACTTCGCTCAGATCCATTCAGGAGTTCTCCGACTTAAGCGTGCGTAAAAAAGCGAGGTGGATTTTCGGGAGTTTAGTATGTGGGAGCGAGGGGGGGTTGTCAAGTTCGAGAGGCGTCAGTAAAGGGGCGAGCCTTCGATCTCGCAGTCGGGCTGGAAGACTTCTTCGACACTGTGTATAGAAGGGCTCTCGCCGCAGAGTCGGCACTGTGGGTCTTTCTTGATCCCGACCGAATTGAACGTCATGTTGAGGGCGTTGAATACGAGCAGGCGGTCTGTGAGCGGCTCTCCGATGCCGAGTATCTGCTTCAGTGTCTCAAGAGCCTGCATCGTGCCTATCGTGCCCGCCGCAGCGCCGAGTATGCCCGCCTCCTGGCAGCTCGGGACCATACCCTTCGGCGGGAGCTCCGGATAGAGGCACCTATAACAGGCCCCTCCGGCGTGGGGCTTGAATACGGCGACCTGCCCTTCGAACTGAAATATTGCGCCCGATACGAGCGTCTTCTTCTCGAAATAGCACGCGTCGTTCGCAAGGTACCTCGTCGGGAAATTATCCGATCCGTCGACGACTATATCGTAGTCCCTTATGATCTCGCGTATGTTGTCCTTTGTAACATGCCCCTCATGGAGGATGATGCTCACGTCCGGGTTTAGCTTTTCTAGCTTCTCACCGGCCGATTCCGTTTTGGGCTTGCCTATGTCTTCGGTGTAATGAAGCACCTGCCTGTGGAGGTTCGAGATGTCAACATTGTCGGAGTCGGCGATCCCCAGAGTGCCCACGCCGGCAGCTGTCAGATAAAGGGCGATCGGCGATCCGAGCCCTCCCATGCCCAGGCAAAACACCCTGGATTTAAGAAGCTTCTCCTGTCCGGCGCCCCCGACCTCGGGCAGCAGTATGTGTCTGCTGTACCTGTATATCTGCTCTTCCGTCAGTCGCATTTTAAACTCAGCCTTCAGCTAATTCTACAGCGGCTTCTACAAACCTGGAATCGAAGTCCTCGAGTACCCAGGCCCGGGCGTCGTTATATTTACCGCCGTTTATTGAAAAAATCATGTATACCCATTCGGGCCATGCCCTCTGCCTGTCCGTTTCGGAGGCGATAGACGGGTGATCCGGGTGCGAGTGGTAAATGCCCACTATCTCGAGGCCGTTCCCCCTCGCCCATTCGTCGGCATCCTTGAATGATGCTGGGTCGAGGTCATATCTGTCGTGGGCTCTTTCGGTGTTGAGGTTCCTGCATTCTTTATAGTGCGTGACCGCGCCTTGCTTCCCTATGAGCACCCCGCAGACCTCATGCGGGAAACCGGCCTCTGCGTGTTTTATTATTCCGCCGTGAACTGACTTGAGAATCCTTACCACCAGATACCCCCGCTCAGGTACCTGTACCCGCCGTCCGGGAAAACGGTGACGAGGACGCCCTCTTTCAGCTTTTTCGCATATTCGACCGTTGCAAAGGCGACGGCGCCGCCCGAATGACCGATAAAAATCCCTTCCTTCTTCAGAAGCTCCTTCATGAAATCATAGGCGTCTTCCGTACTCACCCGGATGAGCTCGTCTGGGTATGCGGAATCGTAAATTCCGGGGACGATCGAGGTAGGCATGTGCTTCATGCCTTCTAACCCGTGCAGGGCCTCGGCGGGCTCGACCGCTATCGCTGCTATTTCGGGATTGAACTCCTTTAGTCTCCTCGACGTACCCATAAAAGTCCCGCTCGTGCCCAGCCCCGCGACGAAGTGGGTCACCCTGCCCTCCGTCTGCTCCCAGATTTCCACGGCGGTTGAATCGTAGTGAGATTGCGGGTTCTCGGGGTTGTTGTACTGATCGGGCATAAAATATTTTTCCGGGTTTTCCGCCTTCAGCTTTCTGGCGAGCCTTATCGCACCGTCAGACCCCTCGAGCGGATCCGAGTATATTATCTTCGACCCGAATGCCTGGAGCGTCTTTTTTCTCTCGATATTGATATTTTCAGGTATCACGAGCTCCACTTTGTATCCGAGGGCGGCGCCTATCATAGCATATGCGATAGCCGTGTTACCGGAAGAAGAATCCATCAGGATTTTATCGGGTGTGAGCTTTCCGGTACGGATCCCGTCGAGTATCATCCAGAGCGCGGGCCTGTCCTTGACCGAGCCTCCGGGGTTAAACCATTCCGCCTTGGCGTAGACCTCGACGCCGGGGGAGAGACACTCGGTAACGTGAGTCAGCCTGATGAGCGGGGTATCCCCAACCAGATCGATTACGGAATCCGCCTTCTTCATTCTCGTTTCAAGTGATTTTTTTCTTGCCAGGGAATGATCCATCAACGGCGCTCAATAAGTAATTTGTAGAACTCCCCGTCCTGCCTGACGTCGAGAATCTTATGGCCTTCGGCCATAAGACTCTTGGGAACGTTTGTCAGGGGCTCCCCTTCCCTGAGTATGACTTCGAGCACCTGCCCCGAAGACATGGTCTCAAGCTTGAGCTTGGTCTTCACATACGTCATCGGGCAAATCTCCTTGGTAATATCTATCTGCGTATCGACCTTCCGAGTCTCCATTTCTCGCTAACCTCCCTCACTATCCCCCTTTAAAATTTAAATAATTGTATTCCAAAGAGTACCATATTGGCACGGACCGCACAAACGCGCTCCAGATGGAAAGGCGCCCATTGTTACGCGTCTCTTTGGGTTTCTTAAGTGGGGCTATTCGCTCGAATCCGGGCAGTACAGGATCACTTGTCCTCCGCCTTTATATCTATTACCGGGCTCTCGGCTTCTCTATTCCTCTTGGACAGGCGCTTCCGTTTCCCCTGGACGGACATCTTTCCGAGCCAGAAAGCGATCAGTATTATCAAGACTATTAGCAGTATTTTCGTCATTCTCGGGTTATTCCGCCTTTTATGCCATGCTTTTCGTTTTTTTGCCGAAACCGAGCCAGGAGATTACAGACTCGAATATTAGTTTGCCGTCGGCGCCGCCGAGTATGCTCTCCGAGCACCTCTCCGGGTGGGGCATCATCCCGAGCACGTTCCCGGCCTTGCTGCATATACCCGCAATGTTCCCTATAGACCCGTTCGGATTGGATTCGGAAGTCATGTTCCCTTCGCCGTCGCAATATCTGAATACGACCTGCGAATTTTCCTCGAGAGCTTTAAGCGCGTCTTCCGAGAAGTAATAACTGCCCTCTCCGTGAGCGACCGGGATTCTAAGCACCTCTCCCTGCTTCAGGTTCCCAGTGAATGCCGTTTTATTATTCTCCACCCTTATATTAACCCACCTGCAAACGAATCGTAGCGAAGAGTTCCTGATAAGCACGCCCGGAAGGAGGCCCGCCTCGACCAATATCTGGAACCCGTTGCACGTCCCGAGGACAGGCCCTCCGCGGGATGCGAATTTTTCAACGGATTCCATGATCGGGGACAGGCTCGCTATAGCGCCCGTCCTCAGATAATCGCCGTAAGAAAAGCCGCCGGGGATGATAATGCAGTCGAACCTGCCGAGGTTCGTGTCCTCGTGCCATACGAACTCGCAGTCCTGCCCCATCACGTGCTTTATAACATGATAGCTGTCGTGATCGCAGTTTGATCCCGGGAACACGATGACGCCGAATTTATACATGCTATTCCTCTATATCGACGATGAAGTCCTCTATAACAGGATTCGAAAGGAGCTTTCGGCACATCTCATCGACCCGGTCCCTGACGCTCTCCGCGCTCCCGTCCCTGATCCTCAACTCTATGAGCTTCCCCACCCTGGCGTCGCGCACCCCCTCGAATCCCAGGTTCGCAAGCGCCGATAACACAGATTTCCCCTGGGGATCGAGAACGACCGGCTTCAGCCTCACTTCAACTTTGACTCTATATTCCTTCATATTAGTCCAGTTCGATACCTGTTTATTTATTTCCCAAAAGCGCCGATACGAGCCTCTCGAGCTCGTCGTCGGAATAATAATCGATCTCGATCCTGCCCTTCCCTTTATTATATATAATCCTGACCTGAGTGCTGAGTGCCCCCTTCAGGTCGTCGGCGGCCCTATCCAGGTAAGGGTCCGCGTTAACGGGTTTTGTGCCCGGCCGCTTTTCCCTCGACAAGCTCCGGATGAGGCTCTCGGTCGTTCTTACCGAGAGTTTTTTCTTCCTTATAGTCTGAAGCACGAAGTTGGCTTCAGAAAGTGACTCTAAACCGAGGAGGGCCCGGGCGTGCCCCGCGGTTATCTCCCCCTCAATAAGCGCGCGCTTCGCATCCTCCGAGAGCTTAAGCAGCCGCAGCTGGTTCGTAATCGTCGACCTGTCTTTGCCTATCTGTACGGACACCTCTTCATGGGTAAGGCCGTAGACCTCTATCAGATGCTGGTATCCGGAGGCCTCTTCTATCGGGTTCAGGTCTTCTCTCTGTAGGTTCTCGATGAGCGCAAGCTCAAGGGCCTCCATGTCCGTGGCGTCTTTAACTACCACAGGGACCTTCACGATGCCTGCCCTCTGCGCCGCTCTCCACCTTCTTTCGCCCGCGATTATTTCGTACCCGCTCCCTGCCTGGCGGACGACTATAGGCTGAATGATGCCCTTCTCCTTGATAGAAGCCGTGAGCTCGGCAATGGTGTCGTCGTCGAAATCCTTCCTCGGCTGACGCGAATTGGGCCTGATCTCATGGATGCTTACGAGCGTAAGCCCATGCTCTCTGTTCTCTTTCGGTATCAACGCATCGAGTCCTCTACCCAGCGTAGCTTTCTTCAATTGCATCCCCTCCGTTCCTCGCGATTATTTCCTGAGCGAGCGATATGTATGTCTGCGCTCCGATCGATTTTACATCATAGAGCAAAATCGGTTTGCCGTGGCTCGGGGATTCGGCGAGCCGCACGTTCCTGTAGATGATGGTTTCGAACACCTCTTCGCTGAAATAGGTCTTGAGCTCATTCGCGACGACATGGCAGATCCTGTTCCTCGAATCGAACATGGTGAGCAGATAGCCCTCGACCTTGAGCTCGGGATTGATTCTTTGGCGTATAAGCGAAATCGTGCGTTTCAGCTGGCCGAGCCCTTCGAGGGCGTAGTATTCGCACTGCACGGGCACGAGGACGGAGTCCGCGGCCGTGAGGGCGTTCACCGTAAGCAGGCTGAGCGAAGGGGGACAGTCAATAAAAACGTAGTCATACTCGCGTGTGATATCGCTTATCGCCTCTTTCAGCTTCTGTTCCCTGTTCTCGAAATGTATCAGCTCAACTTCGGCCCCCGTGAGATCGGGGCTGGCAGAGACCACGGTCAAATACCCCTTGAGAAATTCGGGCTCGATGTCAATCATTATATCCCTAATGTTCACTTCACCTATGATCGCATCGTAAATGGTCTTTTTGATTTCATCCTTGTTGATCCCCACGCCGCTCGTCGCATTGGCTTGAGGGTCGAAATCGATGAATAGGGTCTTCTTTTGCGCAGCCGCGAGTGACGCGGCGAGATTTATGACCGTAGTAGTCTTACCCACCCCGCCTTTCTGATTCGCCACACATATAACCTTTCCCATATCCCTCTCCCCCGGCTGCTTAAAAATATATTCCCATGCCGTTTCTTTCGGAAACTTCTATAATTGAAATCCTTTTTGCAAATTCGAGCGGCCCGCCATCCGCGATAAATATTACCATATTATCCATTATCATCTTCAGCCGCAAGAATATGGAATCATATCCGCACGAATCCCGATTCCATCGCGCGGCGTATCGGCGGCATGCCTAACCCGTCATGATAACGGCGTTTTTCAAAGTTATAAAAGAAATTAAATACGGGGTTGAATTCGCCGGGGAATATATGTATGATTGGAACCTTGGAGATCCGTGAAGGATCGGCACTTTCTGTGCCCGGCAACCCAAGGGTCTGGCTGCCCGATAATTATAAAGGAGAGGGATATGGATAAGGACCACCTTACTATAATGCTGATTACTCCAGGCGGGAAAGGTCCCAGAGCGCTTAACTTAAAAATCTCACACCTTAAAATTGCAACATTCACCTTTATATTCTTTACGATCGTTTCACTGGTTTCATTCGCGTCCACCTACACTTTCTACAAGGCTTCGGAATCAAAGACAAGGTCCGTAAAACACCTGGCCAATACAATCGATACGCTGAGTCAGGATTTGATGGCAAACAAGTCCACAGAGGTAAACCTCAGGGGCAGGATGAAGGACATCGAGAACAAGCTCCTCGAAATGCAGGAGATGCTCGACAAGAAAGGAATCAAGAAAGACCTGGCCGTCGGAGGCGAATTCATCCCGGCTGACAGACTGAGCATATCCTATGTCGACTTTATGCAGAAGGATATAGAGGAGCTGTTCAACACAATGAAGAACCTGCCCGTAGGCACGCCGCTCGAAGGAAAAATAAATTCGGGTTTCGGCTACAGGAAAGACCCGTTCCGTTCGAGGATCGGTTTTCACTCGGGCGTGGACATCGACGCTAAGTTCGGAGACCCCGTGGTCGCTACGGCGGACGGCGTTGTAAAAAAGACGGGGTGGCAGGGAAGCTACGGTAAAACGATTGTGCTTCAGCACGAAGAAGGGTTCGAGACCATTTACGGACACCTTTCAAAGATTTCCGTGGAAGAGGGACAGAAAATAAAAGTGGGTGAAGTGATAGGAAAGGCGGGGAACACCGGAAGGTCCACCGGCACTCACCTGCATTACGAAGTAATAAAAGACGGCAAGAGGGTTAACCCTTCTAATTTTCTATCGCTGAAATAACCATGGGCATGTTCGACAAGAAAAAAAGCGTAAAGCCGGTCAAGCCTGAAGCAAGCCATTTCACAACCTCGATCGGAGAAGAGTGCGTTTTCGAGGGGCACATCTCGACTTCCTCCTCGACCAGGATAGATGGGAAACTCAAGGGGAAGGTATCGGGAGAGAATACATTGATTGTAGGCGAGCGCGGAGTAATACTTGGAGAAGTCAAAGCCTCAGAAGTAATCGTCTACGGAAGGATCGAGGGTATTATCGATTCGGAAAGACTCGAAATTAAAAGCAGCGGCGTCGTAACGGGTGATATTTTCATAGACAGGCTCGTAGTCGAGGAAGGCGGCACTTACAACGGCAGATGCGGTATGAGCGAGCGCCTCGAGCAATACGTATCTGAGCCCGGAGTAATCGAATCGAGAAAGGCCCCTTCAGAGACAATCGAGTTAGAACATCCGCAGATAAGAGCCAAAGAGCTGTGATCCGTCCCAACCGTCCGCAGGGAATTGATTCATAAAATCCTTTCGACGTCCTTAGCGATCTGGTTGGGGTCCATTTTGTTCTGAGGATATCTCAATACTATCCGGCCTTCGGGGCTGATCAGATACACGGACGACGTGTGACCCATCAGGTATCCCTGCTCCGAACCTGTTCCCTCCTTCATGTAGAACGCATGATAGGAGTCCAAGACGTTTTTAATCTCTTCGGGCGTACCCGTGAGTCCGATGAAATCTTTGTTAAAAAAAGTAACGTACTTCTTCATCTCAGCCTGAGTGTCCCTTTCTGGGTCTACCGTCACGAAAAGGACCTGCACCTTTTCCCCGTCGCTCCCGAGCTCATTGGTAACGCTGTTTAAAGTCGATAACGTGACCGGGCAAATGTCCGGGCAGTGCGTGTATCCGAAAAACATGAATACGGCTTTCCCCTTGAAATCGCCGAGTGTGACCTTCTCGCCGTTCTGATCTGTAAGCGTGAAATCGGGCGCGTTCATATCGTAAGAGTTGCCGTAAAAGCTGGCCTTGCTCTTTATCGTGAATATCTGATACAGGATTACCGCCCACACTATGAGCACGAGGGACAAAACCGTAACAGAAGCGATCAGTATCTTTTTCCGTTTCATATCAGTCTGATTTATAAAGCAGGGTATAACATCCGAAAACGTAAGATATATTACCTGCTATTCATGCACCACGCATTACAAAAAGTTATCGGACGAAACGAGCCGGTGTATACGCTCTGCGGCGGGATTATAAAAACAAAAGGGAATGCCCGGACCTAGTCGCGAGCATTCCCTTTTAAAGGAGGATGGAGGATGACTTGTTAAGCCTTGCGTTTAAGATTAGTAATAAAAATAAAGTATTTTACTTAAGATGTCAAGGGGATATTTTGCAGTAGCAAAAAATAGTCGCAACGCCCTGTCATGACATAATAAATTAGCGAAGTAAATCCTGCCGGGCAGGAAAGATTTCTCACGGATATCGGTTATTTAAATGAGGCATCTATACGGCTTAAGCGGCCGTGAATAACCGTAAACCTTGAAAGTTAATCGACCCGTGATATATTCTCCACTTTGGTTTGAGCTTGCCGGGGGCTCATTTCACCGGAACAGGACCCGATTTCGACAAAAGTCATTCTAACTCACAACAGGGCGACGTAGCTCAGGGGCAGAGCAGGGCTCTCATAAGGCCCGTGTCGGTGGTTCGATTCCACCCGTCGCCACCACAGTTATTCAAACAAGCCGGGTCTCTCCGCACCCCCATCTTGTCCTCACCTATTTTTCACAGTGTATGGCGGTTGATTAAAGTCCGTATATATACTTAAATACACGCGATAATGAAGGGGGGGCGAATGGTGGACGATCTAAAGACATTTATACACGATCTGCCGAAGGCGGAGCTCCATGTGCACATCGAAGGCACCCTCGAGCCCGAGCTCCTGTTCGGGCTTGCGGAGCGGAATTCCGTGAAGCTCCCCTACGCATCTATCGACGCCGCGCGCAAGGCTTATCATTTCGGGAGCCTGCAGGATTTTCTCGATACATATTATCAGTGCACAAAGGTGCTCTTACGCGAGCAGGATTTCTACGACCTCACCAGGGCTTATTTGAAGAAGGCCTTCTCCCAGAATGTCCGTCACGCGGAGATTTTTTTCGATCCCCAGGCCCACACCGAACGAGGCGTCCCGTTCGGAACGGTTCTCGACGGCATCACCGGCGCTCTAGAGGACGGGAGGCGGGAGCTGGGTATCAGCTCCGGGCTTATACTCTGCTTGCTCCGCGACTTGAGCGCCGTGTCGGCGATGCAAACGCTCAAGCATGCGCTGCCGCATAAGGACCGCATCATAGCCGTGGGTCTCGATTCTGCGGAGATCAGCAACCCGCCGGGCAAGTTCAGGGAGGTCTTCGATCTAGCTCGCAGGCATGGTTTCCTCACCGTCGCTCATGCCGGAGAAGAAGGTCCCCCCGAATATATATGGGAGGCGCTCGATGTACTCAAGGTGTCGCGCATCGATCACGGCGTTAAATGTCAGCAGGATGAAAACCTAATGCCGTATTTGATCGAGACCCAAACACCTCTCACCGTCTGCCCTATATCGAATGTCAAGCTGCGTATCTTCGACAAGATGAGCGACCACAATTTCAAGTACTTACTCGAGCGCGGTCTATGCGTAACCATCAATTCCGATGACCCAGCATATCTCGGGGGTTACATCGAGGAGAA
>CADEFK010000006.1:16951-43658 GCA_902826595.1 uncultured bacterium
CCAATTAACCATAGCAGTGGGACGATGAGAGAAACTGCTCACTGTCCCGTATTACTGTAATTCCATCAATAAACATTCTCCGGGATCTGGATTATAATTTTCACATCACGGACAAATACTTTTATTGAAGGAGGTGTTAATTGACGAAGGGGCCCCGAATGTCGGATAAATGTCGTTACTGCGTTCTTTGCGCAACGGTCGCCATATTTTATTTGTTAAGCGTTTCCTGTGACGAGGGCTCGGGCTCCGAGACCGGGCGGGAAGCCACAGCCGTAATCGTCGAGAGGTCACGGGATATAAGCGAGACTAATGATTTCCTGAGAATCGCATTCCTGCCGAGGAACGTCGTGCCGACACAGCTCGGACGTCCGAGCGCCCTCAGGGTGTTTACAGGCGCTTCGGTATTCTTCGAGCCCTATGTGTCCCTCGAAAAAACCGCCGCCTTTTTCGGCATACCAATCGGACAGAGCCAGAAAGAGCTCGACCTGGTGGCATTCAGATGCCTGCCCGGCGAGCCTGCAGCGCTCGAGCCGAGCCTGGCGACGTGGCCGAATGTATTTGCAAGGCTGGCCGAAGACCTGGGAGGGCAATTCACGTGCCCGCCGAATGAGCCCTCGCCCGAGAACGAGCTCGTTTGTCTCGCCGAGGACTTCACGGACACGCCGAGCGAAATCGTCACCGAAAGCATTGCGAACGCGGTCGTATTGGGTGCATTTATCATGACAGATCCCGATCTGGCCGGAGCTCTCGGCAACCTCTACGGCGTCTCCCCGTCATTCGGCGGACTGGGCCTGGCCGTAAACGGCAGCAGCGGCAACGCCCTGAGCGCGGAAGAAGCGCTCGTGAGATCCGTTGTCCCAGAATACATCGTCAGGAACGCTACGCTTATAGAGGCCGGATGCTTCTGTATCCGCGTACCTCCATACGAAGGGCGGGAAGATGACCCACTCGACATGGAATTTATAATCAGGAAAGGCGGCTTCGGCGAATGTAATTTTGTGGACAGGCTGGGCCGCTAAATTGGATGGCCGATCGAGAAAAACTATTCCTTGTCTTTATTGTCTTTATCGTCTTTATCAAAATCAAGCGCGCATGAGTTGATACAGTAGCGGAGCCCGGTAGGTCCTGGGCCGTCCGGGAAGACGTGACCCAGGTGCGCGCCGCACTTGCTGCATACGACCTCGGTCCTCGCCATGCCATGGCTCCTGTCGACCTCCTCTTTAATCATATCTTCGTTCGCAGGCTTGTAGAAGCTCGGCCATCCGGTGCCCGAATCAAATTTAGTATCGGAGCTGAAAAGCTCCTCCCCGCAGCAGACGCACTTGTACATACCCTTTTTCTTATTGTCATAATACTTGCCGGTGAAGGGCCTCTCCGTACCCTTCTGCCTCGTTACGTAGTACTGCTCTTCCGTGAGCTCTTTCTTCCAGTCCTCGTCTTTTTTCTTGATTTTCTCAGTCATGTAAACCTCCTCTTGCCTCTACGTTTTAAAAGCGCCGCGCAATAACTATAGGATACAGACCGTTCAAAACCTTATCAATACGGACGCCGTGCCGCAGCTAACGCGCCTTTTCAAAAGATCGAATATATCGTTATACGGGAGTGTCGATAGAAAGGATTCTTAACGGATGGAGAAATTAACCGGGGCGCATTCTTTCTATCGTAAACCAGGCCGTAAGCGCCCCCAGGAACATGAGGCCCGCCGAAATTTTCATCATGCGTCTGAAAGTCCACAGAAAGGAGTCCGATATCGCAGCGCGTATTTCTTTCTTGGTCGTTTCCGGAAGGGACTCCGGAATATCTATGGCGGCGAGCTTGATGCGCTGGGAGTCTATGACCTGAATCGTCTCCGCACTTAAATTGAGCATCATCAGTTCTTTGTCGAGATTCTTGTTGAACCCGGAGAGAGCAAACACTCCGAGAATGGCAATCGACAGAAGACCCGCGATCCTGCCGACCGTGTTGTTTATTCCGGAAGCGATGCCCGAGTGCTCGAGGTCGATAGAGCTCATCACCGCGGTCGTGAGCGGTGAAATGGTTATTGCCATGCCCATGCCGAGCACGACTATGGCCGGGAAAAAGGTCGTCCAGTAACTTCCCCCGATGCCCGGGAGAGTGAACAGGAGAAATCCCGCGCCGGCAAGCAGCGTCCCGATTATCATCGGGGGCTTTGCCCCGTAATTGATCACCAGCCCGCCGGCCCACCTCGAGAACAGGAACAGCGCAAGGACGAGAGGCATAAAAGCTATGCCGACGCCCGCCGCCGAATATCCCTGAAGCTGGATGAGATTGAACGGGATGAAGAATACGCCGCCCACCCAGGCAGCCCAGAACAAGGCCGAGATAAAATTCGCGCCGCTGAAGGTCTTTGATTTAAAGAGGCCGAGCGGCATCATAGGCGACGGGGTACGCGCCTCGTACCATAGAAAAGAGACGAGAGCCAATCCCCCCGCCACGAAGGGTATGATTACCTTGGGGTGTCCGAACCCGGAGTTGCCCGACTCTATCAATGCAAAAACGACGCAGCCGAGGCTCATGATCGCGAGAAATGAGCCCGGTATGTCTAACTTTCCCTCACCGTTATTCATCCTGCTTTCCGGTATCCGACAGAGGAGGCTCGTGAGTACGACTATGCTGATAGGAAGATTGATGAAAAAAACGAGACGCCATGAAACATTCTCGGCGAGCCATCCCCCGAGAATAGGACCGAGGGCGGTCGTTATGGCAGTGAACGCGGACCAAGTGCCGATAGCCCTCCCGCGCTCGGACTCGGTGAAAGAGATATTGATAATCGCCAAACTCCCCGGAACGAGGAGAGCCCCCCCTACCCCCTGAAAAGCCCTTGCGACTATCAACTGCGGGGTGCTTGTGGAAAGGCCGCACCAGACCGATGCGCCAGTGAACAAGATTACGCCCAGCGCAAATATGCGTTTCCTTCCGAACTTGTCTCCGAGCGTCCCGCCGAACAGCATCAGTGAGGACATGAATAAGGCGTATGCCTCGATTATCCACTGCATCTGAGGAATCGTTGCGTCGAGCTCTATCTGAAGCACCGGCAACACAACGTTCATAGCGGTGCTGTCAATAAACGCCATACCCGAACCGAGTATGGTTACGAGCAGAACCCATCTTCCGGCGGTCTTGCTCACACCGGGGCTTCCCGCGGCACTCTTTATGACGGCGTCCTCAGGCATCCCTCTGGCAGATTCTCTCATTGTCACATGAAGCTACTGAATGTGTCATCGAATTTATGACTGAAGGAATACAATTCCCGGATACGGAGGAATTAATTGATCCCCAAACAAATTTTTACTCCGCGACTCAATCAAACCCCGGCAAACTGAAATCGATTAATATTCACTTATCCGAAAAAATCCTTAGCCGACGTAATTCTACCTGCTGAAGCAGGAATTACATCATAATCCACTTGCCGATACTTTTCTTTCTCAAGCTGCTCGAATGGCGGGAATAAGACTAAGCGGGGGGCCCCGGGGCTTATTTCAATCGGAATACGTGCGGGTCTTTATCTCCGGTCTTGCCGGAAATGTGATGCAAAGTTATGGCCGGTCAGACACCGGCTGCGAGGTCGAGACGGGTCAGGCTCACCAACTCGGAAGAATTCTCTATCAGCGCACTCCACTTATCGGTGCCCATCGCGTCCTTTATTCCCTGCTGGGCTTTCTTCCATAGAGGATATGCCTCCTCGAGCTTTCTCCTTCCCGACTCGGTTATGATCACGAAACGTGTCCTCCTGTCGTCGCCCGGCTCGATTCTTATCAACCCGCTCTTTTCCATAGGGTTGAGATTCCGGGACAGGGTCGTCCTGTCGGCGACCATCTCTTCAGCCAGCCTGGTTACGGTAATCGGCCCGTGCACGGAAGCGAGCGCCAGCAGAGTGAATTGGGTCGCCCGCAGGTTTATAGGTCTCATTGTGTTGTCGAATATCTGGGTAACCACCCTCGCAGCCTTCCTCAAGTTAAAGCATGTGCATTCCCTGCACTGCAGGATCGAATCCGGCTCCGGCTTCTCACGCCCCGGAACCTTGTATTCAGTCACCTTGTCCATAATCCCTCCGCTGCTCAAACGAAGATTGCGCGCTCATTTGAATTCGTCCAGCTCTTACGAGCGCCTGGTTTATATTCTTCGTTCTCCGGCTTTCCGCTCATCTACTCTCTAAATACTAATATACTCGAAATGTGAGAAAACATGAGAATCCCGAGAGACCCTGTCGTCCGCTCAAGCCGGAAAACACCTGCCGAACGCTCTAAGTAATCTGACAGGCCCCTTAAGCTGGATCTTTCTGAGTAGGAGCGGCATAATAATACCGTGCTCCTTTCTTATAAACCCTAGCCAGGCGCAGCTGTCGGCGGTTACATGCAGGTCCGGGACGCCTACGAGCCCGTTATCGATCTGAACGGATTTATTACGTATTACTATCGTCGCCTGGTGCTTCTCCTCGCCAGTGAAAGTAAAATGGTAAGCGGCGTTCACGCCCTCCGATTTATCCCTTTGAAATATAAGCGGCAGACTATTGAGAAAGTTAGTTATTGATTTAGGGCGTAAGCCGTTCGAAACGGCCTTCGTGGTCTTGTTCGGAAATCTTTTTGCCGTGTATGTCTCTGCGTCAGAGCCCGGGACCACGTATACCGTCTCTTCTTTCTTCTGTAAAGGCTTAACAACGTCATCGAGGTACTGTTTCCGATTCTCGAGGAAAGGCGCGATCACGTCTTCTCCCGCAGGACAGACAGCCATACAGTAAGCAGCCTTATAATTAGCCCCGTGCGACAGGCTCTGCCACATCGAAGCGGACTCGGCGTCGCTGAATTTGCGTAGATAATCCTTCCCGTCCTTGCTGTCCGCTATCCCCTCCACCCAGCTGGTAAAGCCGCCCATGAATTCGCGGTAGTTATGCGTATAGCAGGCGGAAAAGTTGAAGTACCCGTCTGGCGCGATTGCACCCACGGGACAGGCGGCGACACAGAGCTTGCACTCGAGGCAGGGGTTGTAGTCGATGGGCCGGGACTCTGATTCTATTTCCGCGTCGATAAGCACGGTCCCGAGCAGTATGAAGTTCCCGAATTTCGGATGTATTACGTTCCGGTGGATGCCCATGTGCCCCAATCCGGCGGCTACAGCCGCGGTCTTGTGAGACACCACCCATGTCTTTCCCGGGAATTTATCCATCTCCATAGGGAAACCCATAGACGGATTCATAGCCCGGATGCCCTGGTCTTCGAGTATCGAAACTATCCTGCGTGCCGCCTCATCTACTTTGTCGCCTATGTGATGGAATTCCAGATTAGACACCGAGCGCGCGGGACTCCGTATCGGCTCGCGGTTCATCCTGCATACGATGCTTATAAGTGCTTTTGTTCGGGGGAAATGACCGAGTATCTCGTCTTTATCCCCAGCTAATTCGGCACGCTCGATTCCCACGAACCCCGCATCGTCGGCACCCGCTTCAATGCATTTATCACGCAGCCAAGCGGCATCTAACTTGCCCAAAGGACTCAGGATCTTCAGCGCGGGTTTATCAATGCCCCGGCTCCGATAAAAATTAATTACGGTCGGATGTTCTTCCATTCTTGACATCGTTCTTACTCCCTTAGATAACGATTCTCTCGGGCACATAGGTGTATATACGCCTATGTGGTCAAAAAATTTATCTCCCTTGTATTTGACTGACCGCGCGGGAGAGACGCAACATCACAGCGGACCACTCATCCCGGCCGATTATTTCTTTTATTTCCTCTTGTGTATTTTTCCAGAGGGGGAAAGCGTCGGCGAGCTTCTTTCGCCCCGTATCCGTAATCGAGATCATCCGTGTACGGCGGTCGCTGCCAAAATCGATACTGAGAGCTCCCTCCTTCTCGAGGAGCTCAAGGTTACGGGAGAGCGTCGTGCGGTCGGTTGCCATTGCCTCGGCAAGCTTCGATAACGCAACCGGGCCCATCGCCTGAGCGTGAACAAGAAGTGCGAATTGCGTAACCCTGAGACCCGTCTTTCTCATCCGGTCGTCGTAAAACTGAGTTACAATCCTTCCAGCCTTGCGCAGGTTAAAGCAGGTACACTCGCTGCATTCAGCTATGGCGGCATTATCAAGCTCCGCTATAGGATTATTTTCAGGCCGCCTGTTTCGCTTCATAATTCACCAATCTCAAGCACAGAATAGGAGTATATACACATAACTTTCTGATGTCAACAGTTTACCTTCAGGAGAAAAAATTTTACTTACCCTAATAGGGGAATATACTATTCTTGTCTTAAGGAGTTAAGGAACCGGTTATTAAAACAGACGGGACTTTTGGGAACTAAATTATGTCCGTGATAAGCGGTAAAAAGATAATTGTTGGTGTAACCGGCGGCATAGCGGCATATAAATCGTGCGAACTCGTAAGGAGCCTCGTGAAGGAAGAGGCTAACGTTCAGGTAATCATGACTCAAAACGCGATGGAGTTCGTAACCCCGCTTACACTTCAGACGCTGTCGGGCAACCGTGTGGCCACGAAGACATTCGACCTCGGATGGGAGTCCGAGATAGGACACATCAGTCTCGCAGACAGTGCCGACCTGATCGTCGTGGCCCCGGCCACGGCGAGTTTCATAGGGAAAACCGCGTCAGGCATCGCAGATAGCCTGCTTACGAATGTCATACTGGCGACGCTCTCACCGGTCGTACTGTGCCCAGCCATGAACGTCAACATGTATAACAACCAGGTGGTTCAGGAAAACCTGGAGAAATTGAGAAGCCGCGGTTTTGTGATCGTGGAGCCATCGGAAGGGAGCCTCGCCTGCGGGTGGGAGGGCAAGGGACGGCTGCCGGACGTCCAAGATATCATGCATGAAATAGAAAAGACCCTGTCCCCAAAAGACTTCCGCGGGGAACGGGTGCTCGTTACCGCGGGCGCGACCAGGGAATTTATTGATTCCGTAAGATTTATCTCGAACCCGTCGAGCGGCAAAATGGGTTATTCGCTCGCAAAAGAGGGTCTTATGCGGGGGGCGGAGGTGGTGCTCGTAACCGGAAAAACTAATCTCGCGCCGCCCCTCGGAGCTAAAGTCATCGACGTAGTGAGCGCCGGCGACATGTATGAATCGGTCATGGAATACCTCGATTGGTCGACGATCGTAATCAAGGCCGCCGCCGTTGGGGACTACGCGCCTTCCGAGAAAATAAACGGTAAAATCAAGAAACACGAAAACTCGATCATCCTCAATCTCAAGCTCACAAAGGACATTTTGAAAGCAGTCGGAGAGAGCAAGAACGGCAGGTTCGTGGTGGGGTTCGCCGCCGAAACCGACAATCTGCTGAAACACGCAAAGGATAAGCTAAAAAGCAAAAACGCGAACCTTTTTATAGCGAACGACGTATCGCTCCCAGGAGCCGGATTTGAGACCGATACGAATCTGGTTCATTTCGTATACGGGGACGGAAAAACGGAAGAACTGCCCGGGGCCGCCAAACCGCAGATAGCAAGGAAGATCTTCGACAAGATACTCGAGTTGAAAGACTCTAGTGCACGCTTATAGATTCGATGAGGAAATTCAACCTCTGAACGATCTCCTCTACCGTACTGTCCTTCGTTATGTAGCCAACTGCGCCCATATCGAGACACTCCGTGATTTTTCTCATTTCGGAAAGCGCCGTGAGCATAACGACCGGAATGCTTTTCAGGTCGTCATCGTTCTTCAATATTTTAAGGAACTCCAAGCCGTTATAGTTAGGCATCACTATGTCGAGCACTATAACATCCGGCCTGAATATTTTTAGCACCGAAAGCGCATCCTCGCCGTCGGCGGCCGTTTCCACGGTATAGTTTTTCGCATTTAGTATTCTAGTATAGAGGTTCCTCAATGACTCTTCGTCTTCGATCAATAACACTTTGGGCATTTGTCACAACCTCTTGTCAAATAATTTACCCCGTCACCAGTCCCGCAGCGAAACGAGAACGCCGGACAAATTCGGCCCGAACCGGGCAACCTGCCGTCAAGCCGAATTATCTGCCATCCGTCCGACAATTATACAGCTCAAAAATTAGAGTGTGATTATCTAATTTAGTGGTAAAAAGATTGGAACTGTCGCTAAGATAAGACCATCCGGCGACCGCCGCTGCAAATGTCACGAATTCGACAATAACCGCAGACGGTTATGGGTTAAACTCTCGACTGTACGATTGAATGATAAACGCTATTCGCCCAAAACAGCGTCTTTACACGCCTTGGCCACCCTGAACTTCACGACTTTTTTCGCCGGTATCTTGATCTCGGCGCCCGTGGCAGGATTCCTGCCGATTCTCGCCTTGCGTTTGGACAGCACCAGCTTTCCTATACCCGGGATCGTAAACTGCTTGCTTCTCTTTGCTTCTTTGTAAGCAACGGCTGCCAACTCGTCTAATATCTCGTTCGCAGTTTTCTTGGTGATCCCTGCCAGCTCGGCGATATGGTTTGACAACTGAGATTTTGTCATTGCGCTTTTCTCGGCCATCTCCCTCTCCTTTACAACTTATTTTAGTGTCATCAATACTACAGAAAAGCACAATGAAAATCAATATTTCCCAGAAAAATAAAGGGGATTCCGTACGGAGCCGCAAAAGGCCCGGAGAGATGCCTCGCGATCCGAAGTTTTTTCAAGCGTTCCGCTTCCTACCTTGGCGGGCTCCGTTCCGCTCGAACGTCCGGTCTGAGGGCGGGAATTCTCTGTGCGCGGACCTCACACGGAATGGGAAAACATGCAGTAATTAATGGCGAGTGCGTGCAAACACCCGGTGAGCCCGAGAGCCGCGACCGGAGTTAGTCCGCGCAGAACCCGACGCCTCAGAGAGAGCGCTTCCACCAGAAGACTATCAGAACGAGCGCGACTACTATCGGGATAACGATCATCCAGACGACCTGCTCGACGAACGCCGCGCCGGCAACGCACACACCGAGTACTATCCCTACGACCATAAACCGCCATTCGAAATGAACGCCTGCGAGAAAGGTCGTGAGCGCCAGGGCGAGCAGCGATATAAGGGCGAGCTGATTATAATCTATGCGTCCCGTCCTCATGAACAAGAAATAGATAAGGATCAGGGCTGCCAGGAGCCCCAACCAGTGAAGTATCTGGACCCGGATAATCCTCGACATACCTTCCCCACGGCGCCTCGCCTTGGACCACCCCATGTAAATACTTACCGCAGCGAAAACAGGGGCCATCGCCGCCCAGTACCAGAAGCTTTCGGCCGGCTTAAAATAAGTGACGCCTATACCGATGGCCGAGAGTGCCATAAGGGTAATGAGTATCGCCTCCTCGGTATGGACCTTTTTCACGAAGCCCTTTCCTCCAGCTGACATATCCGGATCCGGCGTCGAGCCATACGGTCTATTATCGCTCATTGGTCAGCCCTCCTTCCCCATTATATCACCCGACGCGACCGTAAACAAAACGGGGCACGGGCAAGCCGTATCGAGTTTATGCGGACAGCCCCTGCTTTCACGAATTTGAACTGATTGTATCAAGTCAGCTTATACGGATGAATCGGCAGAAACGTGGTCCATGGCCGGACCGGCTAGTTCCCCAAAGCTCAGGGGAGGCGCGTGACGACCAGGATCAGAAGGCGGGGTTGATAAAGGTGTAGTAGATGCCGCCCAGGGCGAGGAGCACCGTCGCGAGGAGTAGCGCGAAAGCGAAAACGGTGAATATTGCTTCGTACGAACTCCCAGTGCTATCCCTGCCTGTATTACCATTCTGAGCCATGATTTTAACCTCCCGCTCGGTATTCGGGATTAGTATATTAAGCCCTCCGGAATTTATGTCAAGAAGAACGGTAAGGTAATATATCATTGCATCATACCGTTAACGGGTACCGGTCACATACGGGGAATAGATGAAAAGGATAATTCTGTATACGGGGAAAGGGGGCGTCGGGAAAACAACCGCCGCAGCCGCAACCGCGCTCCAATCGGCAAAGAGGGGATATAAAACACTCGTCATATCGACTGACCCGGCGCACAGTCTTCGCGACTCTTTCGATATCGATATCGGACCTGAGCCGAAGAAAATTGTAAAAAACCTGTACGCTCAGGAAATCGACGTGTTCTACTCAGTCGATAAATACTGGGGCAAGCTTACGGGGTACATACAATCCCTTTTCAACTGGATGAAGGTGGACGACGTCCTGGCCGAGGAATTCAGCATATTTCCGGGGATGGAAGAGGTCTCCTGCTTCCTCTGGGTCTACAGTCACTTCCAAGAGGGAAACTACGATGTAATCATCGTGGACAGCGCCCCGACGGGAGAGACGCTCAGGCTCCTCTCCCTGCCCGATGTGGCCAGGTGGTGGATCGTCAAGGTCCTTCCGATAGAGCGGAGACTGCTCAAGGTGGTGAGGCCTGCGATGAAGGTTGTATCGGACATGCCGCTGCCCGAAGAAGAGACTTATGCCGCAATCGAGGACCTGTTCGAGAAGCTTACTTCGATCCACAAGACTTTTTCCAATCCGGAGATTACGTCGATAAGACTCGTGCTCAATCTCGAAAAGATGGTCATAAAGGAAACACAGAGGGCTTATACGTACCTTAATCTCTACGGCTACAACGTGGATTCCGTCATAGTCAACAGAGCGATGCCGAAAGAACTCGACCATCCCTATTTTAAGGAATGGAAAGTGTTCCAGGCAAATTACAGGAAAGAAGTCGCAGAGCTGTTCAGCGCAATCCCGACATACGAAGCGCCATTGTTCTCGAAGGAGATACTGGGGGTAGAGTCCCTCCTCGAATTCGGCGACATCCTGTTCGGGAAGAAGGACCCCGTTGAGATCTTCTACAAGGAGAAGCCTTATGAGGTCGTTAAGGAAAAAGGGGCGTACAGCCTTCTGCTGAAACTGCCTTTCGTCAGCAAGCAAGAAGTGAAGCTCCATCAGGTGGGAGAAGAACTCACCATACAGATCGAGAACCAGAGGAGGAATATTTTCCTGCCCAGCTTCCTCGCCAGACTGAACGTGGAGAAGGCAAATCTCGAGGGAGGGATACTAAAAATAAGCTTTGAGAAAGGCGGGGGCTCAAAAAAATAAGATTCGGCAGCCGGTTACAAAGTATTCCCTGCAACGCCCATATGATTTATAATTTAGACGCGGAGCAATTTCGTAAATATTATTGATTTAACGGTAAATTAACGTGAAATTCAATACCGCTTAATACACAACAATTATTATATTAATCATGGGAATAGACCTGAACGATTTAACCGTTGTTCTTCCAACCAGAAACGAATCCCGAAATATACGTAATTTTTTAAGCTCCCTTCCCGAAGACGTCAGCCTGGTCGTAGTAGATGCGAGCGAAGATTCGACAGCGGAAATTGTTTCCTCCTTACGCCCCGATTATACCAAAGTGATAATGCATCCGGGCTCGGTCACAGAAGCGAGGCGGATAGTGGGGTTCGACATCGGGCTCAGCTGCAACGAGGACTCCGAACTTGCGTGGCGGATAACACGTAAGGGATATAAATCCTGTTTTACTTTCGATCTGGTCGTATATGCCGGAGACCACAGGCGGCTCGAAAGAGGCATGATTAGAAAAACCCTCCATTCGATCACCAGATGCTCGGCTTTATACTTCAATCTGATACCAGACAGGTGGAAGGACAGCGATTGGGGCTATTGGTCGCATATGAATTCGAACCGGGAACTTCAAAATGAGAACTGAGAAAAAAGTTTACCAGCAGACACCGGAACCGATTATCATACCGCTTGACTGGCGGGACAAGTCCGCACGCGTAATTTCGAATCTGTTCAGCCCTCCTCTGGTGGCCCTCGCCTGCATAGTCGTAACCGCGCTTGCGACCAAGAGCGAATCCTCTCTGTTCTGGATACTGATATTTATCGCTCTGCTCATCATTCCCCCTACATTGTTCGTCCTCACCCTCGTACACAGGGGAAAGGTAAGCGATTTCCACCTGAACATCAGGAAAGAACGCGCCCTGCCTCTGTTCGCGATATTTGCCTATGCGGCTTTAATCTACTTTATAATGTATTTCGGAGGGGCGCCGAGACTAATGCTTATAGTGACGGCGGTAGCCCTCGTTCAGATACTCCTTGTCCTGCTCATTACTCTTAAATGGAAAATAAGCGGCCACTGCACTTCGGCGGCGGGGCTCGCCATCCTTGCGGTAGCACTATACGGAGAAGACGTTCTGCCCCTAACGCTTATCGTGCCCCTGATAGCCTGGTCCCGTATCAGACTCGGAAGGCATACGATTTCACAGACCGTCGCAGGCAGCTTCCTCGGCGCGGCAACCGTAATAATCATTCTGTACCTGACAAACGTGCTTTGAGCCCAACAGCAACCTTTAAACGAAGTACCCGCGCGGGAGCAAAATAAAATAAAAATAATGCTCGTCACCGACGCATGGCACCCACAGGTAAACGGCGTCGTACACACATGGAGCTATATTACAAACCTGATAAGCGGGGATCACGATGTGGCGGTCCTGAATCCCTATGTAGAAGGTACCGAACTCCTGCCACTCAAGCTTCAGGGAAACATCCCGATACTGAAAAACGCGAATCAGGTCGTCAGCAAACATTATGACGAGCACCTCCCCGACAGGGTGCATATAGCGACCGAAGGAAGCCTGGGCCTCGCCATGAGACAGTTCTGCAGGAAAAACAAGATCAACTACAATACGTCCTATCACACGAGGCTCGCGGATTACGGCTGGGTTCTTTACGGAGTCCCCACTTTCCTCACCTGGTTATACGTCAGATGGTTCCACAGGTGCAGCAGGAAAGTCCTCGTAACCACAAAAAGCATAGCCAGGCAGCTCGGCCTCAGTAACTGCATCGTGTGGGGGCGGGGCGTCGATACGGAGATCTTCAATCCCGGGAGCAAGAAAACAACCGCGCGCGAAAAAACGATAATTACCGTATCGAGGGTGAGCAAGGATAAAAATCTCGACGACTTCTGCAGGGTGCCCGGATACAGGAAGATACTCGTCGGCGACGGGCCCTACCTCAATACCCTCAAGGCAAGATACCCCGACGTGGAATTCGCCGGATACGTTCCCCACAACCAGTTAAAAAGCATATACACGCAGGCACAGGTGTTCGTGTTCCCGAGCAAGTTCGATACGTTCGGGCTTGTAATTCTCGAGGCCATGGCCTGCGGCCTTCCTGTCGTGGCCTATGACGTCCCGAGCCCGAATGACATAATACAGGACGGTATCACGGGATACCTGGGAGAGAGCCTCGAAGAGAACATCGAAAAGGCCTTCAGCAATCTGGACGGCCTGTCGCAGAACGCGATTTCCTACGCCGGCGCCCAGAGCTGGAAATCAATCGCCGACCAGTTCGTAAATCACCTCATCTGATTTCATTCCACTTTTTTCCACACACGAACGTTCAAATCCGAAATCAAAACAAGTGCCTTCCGAATCACAGGTTTAACCATGTCTTAACCGATTAATAAAATTCTCTTAACAAGCAATTGCTATAATATTATCATCTGCTATTTGATTGCCCGACTCTCTCACCGGGCACTCTCAAAGATTAAGGCGGGTCCCCGCCCGCAGGGACCCGCCCTTTTTTTCCAGGCACGACCGATTCCATCGATTTGCTCCGGAGTGCAGCGTCTCAAGATGAGAACCAGCGCCTTAACACAATCTTCACACTGTCTTAACAATGCGCATATAGAATAACCCCCATCAATTCCCGGGGAGGGGTGATAATGGAAACGGATAATATCGACAGGTCTATATTAGAAGGCAGATTCGAAAGACTCATATCGAAATCGAAAAATTATATCAACTCCAGGAGCGAAGGCGAGCTGGAGTCTCTTAGAAACGACCTTATCCATCTTAAGCTCAAGCTCGAAGGCGCGATAGAAAAAAGCAGCAAGAATCAACAGGCTAATCATGTCACCGCACTCAGGCTGATGCTTGCCATTATTCAGAAATTCGCGTATTCAGTACATCTCCTGGAGAACCTCAAATCGAAAAAGCCGATGTGCACCGATTTCGACACCAAACAGATGCTCGACTTATTGCTCCCTCACATCAAGATTCTGGCAGAGCATGAGAATTGGCGTGAAATGCTGGACAGGAAGAAAATAGAAGAAGATTACGCATTCATCGAATCGCTCGAGGACCAGCACAAGAGAGTGATGCTCACATACCTGATTCAGGACTGGCACAACATCGACGAGGTGATAAATCTGCTGAAGATAGGAGAGTTATACAAAAATATCGCGGAGAAACTGGTCGACCTCTCCATCATCTCAAATATCGGCGAGAAAAAACTGAAAATATCCTAGGTCCGCCCGCCGGGGAATCCGGGCAGGCTTCCGCAGTCGTACAAGATAATTTTTCAATCCGCCCCGGTCGCGCCGTTTTTATTAAGCTCCGGCTCCGGGATATAATCATTCAACGCGTCCGCTTTCGGGGAGCAGTCAAGTATCCTCTCCACGATTAATGGCAGGTTATTCTTGTAGTTCGCGTTATATACGAAATTCGAGTTTATCCAGTCGCATAATTTGTTCTCAAACCCCTTCCCCATGTCCCTCGCCACCGGCACGCCCAGCCTTTCGAGCGCCTCCGCGTTGCACTGCTGCTCGTACTGTCTCCTCATGGGAACGACCATGAGCTTTTTACCCAGATAGAGCGTCTCGGCAGGCGTCTCGAACCCGGCGTTACACAGTATCCCCTCGCATTCGGACAGGCTCCTCACGAACTCGCCGTTGTTGACGGGGTAAACCGTGACGTTTGAGTCCTCGTAAGGCCCGCCCTTGTGATGCTTTGAAAATACCTCCCACTTAACGTCGATCTTCCTGAAGAGCCCCGAGAGAAATCCGTAATCGTAAGAAGGCAGATAGACCGTGTAATGACCCCTGTTCCTGACATCGGCGCTCCTTATTTCCTCCCGGATTATGGGCGTGAAAATAAAATCGTCGTATTCCTGAAAATGAAGACCGATGTGAGCGGGCGACGGCGAGTACCATTTTATTATCAGCTCCTGGATGCGGTTTGTTTGCTCCGGTCTCGGTATATTCGGGGAAAGGAATGCCGCCTGATGAGACAGGGAAACGGAAGGGGCGCCCCGCAATTTCGCGGACCATGCGGTAATAGGCTCGAAATCGCTTACCACCAGGTCGTATTTGTCCACCGGTATCTTGTATATATCCGAGAGTAATTTATACGGGCTGAAGTTTTTGATAGAATTCCAGTAGTCGATTCCGCCCCGCTTGCCGAATGTGAATCCCAGGCCGGGGAGCTTGTACTTGACGTCGAACCCGAGGTCGACCTCATGATGATAGCCGCTCACGAGCACGTCGACATCCGCGCGCCTGAGGAGGTATTTGAGCAGCTCCCTGCACCGGGAGATGTGACCGTTGCCGGTACCCTGTATGCCGAATAGTACTTTCATCACATTTTCAGTAAAGAATACCTTTTCCCGAAGGGTTCCGGTGAAAATCAGCCGCCGTCACGACGGCTCACACGTCCGGTGACACCATTATCCTCCATAAGTTCAGCCGGTTACACCGCGTTTATCATATCCGGGAGACGATTCGACATCCCCGGCACAACAACGCGCCCTCACCGTACCGAGTCCAATTATATTACATAGCAAGAGTTATTCCAAGGACGCGGACGGACGGCATACGCGCCGAATCGGCCGGAGCCCGCACTGTCCCCACCTTGCCCATCATCGTCGGAGTTTACAATGAGGGTATTGTATTTCTTTGGCATTAAGGGAATATTAAAAACATATTAAATGAACTCTATCGCGCCGAGACGTCCTTCGATTTCAGTCCTGCGTCAAATCTGGACTTTATATCCGCATGTTTGATATAATTGTTACATTCCATAAACATAGAATTCATAGGCGCTTAATACGGATTAAACATTGAAGTGATATTAAACAGATAACACATAATGCGGAGAAACGCATGCTGGCAAAAAAAGTCATGTCTTTAAAAGACACCGTCACCACATCGAACGTGCTGAGAAAAGCGTTCCGGTGGAAATTAAGGCAGTTCAAACCGAAGGTCCCGATCTACATCGAAAGCAGCAGGTTCCTGATCAAAACCGTTGAAAACAGTCTCGAGCTGGAGAAGGCCCTCAATTTAAGATACGAGGTTTTTTACAGGGAAACCCTGAACAAAGAGAATTTCTCCGGGACCGACATAGACAAGTTCGACCGGTTCTGCGACCATTTAATAATTCTGGACAAGAAATATAACACTGTGGTCGGGACCTACAGGTTTATATCCTCTACCTTCTCCGACAAGTTCTACTCCGAGACCGAGTTCTCGATCGACCAGATCAAATCCGCCGAAGGTATAAAGCTCGAGCTCGGGAGGGCGTGCGTCCACAAGGATTACAGAAACGGGACCGGCATAGCGCTCCTCTGGAAGGGCCTGTCGGAATATTTCAAAAAGATTAATGCCAAATACCTCTTCGGGTGCTCGAGCATCGCCACCACGAACATCGTCGAGATCAGCCTTATATACAAATATATCAAAGAACTCTACCTATCCCCGGAGGACTTCAGGGTTTATCCCAACGAAAAACACCGGATCAAGGAGCTCGATTACTACCTGAGCGCCTTCGACAAATTCGGAATCAAAACGGAATCGATCGAGGATTTCATCCCTCCCCTCCTTAAGAGCTACCTCAAGGCAGGCTCGGTTATTTGCGGCGAGCCGGCGCTCGACAAGAAGTTCAAGTGCGCAGACTTCTTCACCGTCCTCGATCTGGAGGTGCTTTCCAAATCTTTCGAGAAGAGGTATAAGCCGCCCAATGATTAGAAAGTATACGAAGCTCTTCTTTTTTTTTGCGTAGTCGTATCCTATTTCACGAGTACGACCGTACTCCGGGCTATAGCAAGAGAGAAAAAAAGGAAATTAAACTGGTCCACGAGAGCCTTGTCGTTTCATTCGGCCCTCATGAATAAGGCCTTGGGTATCAGGGTAAGTCTCCAAAGCCGGGGAAACGGCATCGGCGGCGGGAAAAGCATGCTGATCCTGTCGAACCACCTTTCGTACGTGGATATATTTGTCATATCCTCGTTCCTCCCGGTTTCCTTCATTGCGAGCGTGGACGAGGTTAAGAGCAACCCCCTGCTAGGGAAGGCGACGGAGCTTAGCGGCGGGTACTTCGTTGAGAGGAGGAACAGGTCGGGGCTGCGTACAGACATAGAATCGATCTCCGAGATTCTCGAGCTGGGAATAAATGTCGCCCTTTTTCCCGAAGGAACTACCTCGAACGGGGACCGGGTGCTACCCTTTAAAACACCGCTGTTAAGCATTGCTCAGAAAGCAGGGGTTGAAATCCTGCCCCTCTGCCTCAAATACACGAGCATCGACGGCGAAGCCCTCACCGACAGGAATAAAGACCTGATTTATTATTACGGGGATATGAAATTTTTTGACCACCTGTTTAAACTACTGTCCGTCGGATATGTCGAGGCCGAATTAAGCGTGCTGGATAAAATCGACCCGCAAGAGGCACACTCAAGAAAAGAGATGGCGAGTGCGGTATACGATATGATCAGTTCGGCGTATACGGACGAAGTAATGGCCGGACCGGCGCAGAACGGCTAGCCGCCCGGTTTATAGAAGGGCGGGGCTTATTAACCGTACTAAATATTTGTCCTGTCCGAAATCTGGTAACAGCGTCAGGGCCTGGTCAGAAGCGAGACCGACTCAATGTGATATGTCTGCGGAAACATATCGAAGGGTTTGACTTTCTCGAGCGCATAACCCGAATCCCTGAACATCCTTACGTCCCGCGCCAGGGTAGCAGGATCGCAGGACACATAAATGACCTTCCCCGGAGCAAGCCGTGCTATTCCCGCGACTGCCTCCTTGGCGCCCTCTCTCGGCGGGTCGAGCACCGCAATGTCCAGAGGCCGCACCTCCGGGTCTTCATCCCGCAGATATTCCTCACAGGGAGCGACATGAAAAGTGATATTATTGAGGCCGTTCAATGCGGCGCTCTTTTTAGCGAGCGCCGCCGATCTTTTATTTACCTCCACCGAAACCACCCGTTTTGACGACACCGCGAGGGGTATGGAAAAATTCCCGGCGCCCGAATAGAGGTCGAGAACCGTTTCCGTGCCTCTCAGACCGGCCCACTCTAGGACAGTCCTGATGAGGGCCTCGTTGACAGGAACGTTGGACTGCGCGAAAACGGACGGCGCAGTAAGAAACCTGAGCCCCGAAAGGGACATCTCGAACTCGGCCTCGTCCCCGCCCGGCAGGGAGACGTTCTCCGTCTCTTCATATCTTTTCAGGTGTCTCGCGAGAGACCCGAGAGCGGCGGGCGCGCTCCTGAACCTGGGCAAGAGGGTTATATAAGCCTTTTCCCCGTCGGATGAGAGATATACTTTTTCAAGCGGATAACCGGGGTCTCCGATAGATGAAAGAACTTTGGATAATCTGGAGACCGCTTTATTTATCACCCCGTCGGCAACCGGACAAGAATCGATTTTTACGTTTGTCCTGCTCATCTCCCTGTAATAACCGATATGCCAGCCCCCCGATAAATACCATGCCGAAAGCACAACGCGTTTCCTGTATCCGTATTCTGACGGGGACGCGGATATGGGTTCCGCGGGAACGTCCCCGACGCCTCCGATCCTTTGAATCGTTTCCCCGAGAATACTCTCCTTCTCTCTCAGCTGTGCCGGGTAGCTGAGGTTCTGCAGCTGACACCCGCCGCAAACGTGAAACACCCGGCACGGAGGTTCCACCCTGTCCCCTGAAGGCTTCACGATATTCTCGATTACGGCCTCGGTAAACTTGCCCTTATCGTTAGTAACTTTTATATCGAGGATATCGTTCGGAAGTCCGCCCTTCACGAAATAGACTTTCCCGTCTTTCCTGGCTATGCCGCTTCCGCCGAATGCAAGTCTCTCTATTTCTACACGCAACTCGATCTCCCCGTATTATTTTATAAACATGGCGTCCCCGTAGCTGAGAAACCTGTAATCCCCGCTCAGGGCCTCGTCATATGCCCTGAGAATAAAGTCCCTGCCCGCGAACGCTGAAACGAGCATGAGGAGAGTCGACCGCGGGAGGTGAAAGTTCGTGATGAGCGCGTCAGCGGCTCTGAATCCGTAACCGGGCAGTATAAAAATTCCCGTCTCTCCCTTGCACGGCACGACCTCGCCTGCGTCGTTTACCGAGGACTCCAGGGTCCTCAGCACCGTAGTTCCGACCGCTATGACCCTACCTCCCCGGGACCTTGCGCTGTTGACCGCATCGGCCGCCTCACGCGTGATCTCACGGAACTCCGTGTGCATGTCGTGCTCGCGGACAAGCTCCGTCTTTACGGGCTTGAACGTGCCTATACCGACATGGAGCGTTACATAAGCAGTCCGCACCCCCGCGCGCTCGATCTCTTTGAGGAGCCCGGGAGTGAAGTGGAGTCCCGCCGTCGGGGCGGCTATCGCTCCCGGTTTTTCCGCATAGACGGTCTGATAGGACACCCTGTCTTCCGCATCGGGCTCACGTTTGATGTATGGCGGGAGGGGCATTCTGCCCGATTCGTCTATGTACGAATCGGCTTCCCCGCTGAATTCCACGAACCACCCGCCTGCTTCCCCGCTCAGGAGCATTCCCGATGGGCCCCCCTCGAACTCGATCACGAGCCCCTCTTTCGGATTCCTTGCGAGGCATGTCCATGTCCGGCTGTCCCGCTTTTCCACAAGGAGCAATTCGACCCTTTCCCCGGATCCCTTCCTCCCGAGGAGCCTCGCCGGAATCACCCTGGTATTGTTCAGGACAAGCAGGTCCCCGGGTTCGAGCAAACCGGGCAGCTCGGAGAATTTCCGGTGGGTTATCCCCCCCCTTTCCCTGTCGAGGACCATGAGCTTCGAGTTCTGCCTCTCAGCCGCCGGACGGTATGCGATCCGCTCCTCCGGGAGGTTATAATCGAAGTCGGATGTCTTCATCGGGACATTGATTACTTCCCCTTCTTTTCGAGGAGTTTCCGCACCGAAAGCCTGAGCGCATTGAGCTTTATGAACCCCGTCGCGTCCGCCTGGTTGTAAATGCTGTCCCTTTCGAACGTCGCCAAGTCCTCTTTATACAGCGAGTAAGGCGAGCGCCTGCCGGCCAGTATAATATTGCCCTTGTATATCTTGAGTCTTACCGTGCCAGTCACGTTCTTCTGGGATTCCTCGACAGAGGCCATGAGCATGTCCATTTCGGGCGAATACCAGAATCCGTAGTATATGAGCTCAGCTATCCTCGGGATGAGCGCGTCCCTCATGTGCATGACTTCCCTGTCCATGGTCAACGATTCGAGCGCCCTGTGAGCGGCGTGGAGAATCGTGCCGCCGGGGGTCTCGTAGACCCCGCGGGACTTCATGCCGACGAACCTGTTCTCGACCAGATCGACCCTGCCCACGCCGTTTGCCCCACCAATCCTGTTGAGCGCCGTGAGCAGCTCGACTGGGCCGAGCTCCTTTCCGTCCACCTTGACCGGGACCCCCTTCACGAAATCCACGTCCAGATATACCGGCTCATCAGGGGCCCTCTCGGGCGAGACGGTTAATTCGAACATATTTTCAGGCGGCTCCGACCACGGGTCTTCGAGTATCCCGCCCTCGTAGCTCGTGTGAAAGAGGTTCCTGTCGCAGCTGTATGGCTTCTGCTGAGTGACGGGGACCGGGATACCGTGCTTCTCCGCGTATTCTATGAGCGAGCTCCTGGAGTTAAGGTCCCACTCCCTCCATGGCGCTATGACCTTGATCGAGGGGTCGAGGGCGTAAAACGTGAGCTCGAAACGAACCTGGTCGTTCCCCTTTCCGGTCGCGCCGTGGGAGACTGCAAACGCCTTCTCCTTCTTCGCGATCTCAATCTGCTTTTTCGCTATGAGGGGCCTGGCCAGTGAGGTCCCCAGGAGATACGACCCCTCGTAAACGGCGGCCGATTTTATGGCCTTGAATACGAAATCCGTAACGAATTCTTCCTTAAGATCCTCTATGTAAACCTTGCTCGCGCCCGTCCTGAGCGCTTTTTCCCTCGCCTCCTCAAGGTCCTCCCCCTGTCCGAGGTCGGCGACGAATGCGATTATCTCGGCGTCATATTTTTCGGCAAGCCACTTGAGGATGACCGATGTATCTAGCCCGCCCGAATACGCCAGGACTATCTTGTCAGTATTACTCATATCGAATTATTCCTCCGTTGGCCTAAATTTCCCGGATATGATGAATCAGGATAAGATATCGATGCAGTCCGCTCAGGGGATATTTCCCCCTTGATTAACTCCGTAGAGGATAGCAGCAACCGGTCATAGCCCGGACGCTACGCCCCGGGCTCCGACTGAGGCCTCAAATCGTGAAGGTAGAACTTGGCATTATGACTCTCGTAAAATTTTTCGAGCGTAAAACCGATGTACTCAATTTTTTCCTGGTCATCGCCCATGTATGAGGCGCGTTTTGTCTCGTCGGAAACCTTACACTCGACCGGGATGTCTTTGGTGGGCTCTTCGTGAGAGATGAACCTGAGCGTCAAGTCGCTGCCCTCCATTTTGAAATTCCCGGGCGTAACGAAGCCTATCGTCATTTTCGCGCTTATTAACTCCACGATTAGGAGTCTCACGACGCTCGTACCCGTCCCCTCCGTGCCGCCCTCGATTTCGAATTTATATCCGTAATAATCGAGGCTTTCATTCTTTTCGTTGAGAGTATGCAGATACCAGTAGTCTTCCGAATCGACCCAGCACATAATCTGAAGCATGCCGCCTCCAAATTCCGATTTATATTTTAGTGAGAATCCCCGATTATTATACCCAGAAAAAATATATCACTTATTAGCGGTACTTTAAACAAGCCCTATAACGCTGAGCTGACTCCCGACCCCCTTCCCTTCCCGCCTGTAGGAAAAGAAATTCGGATTACATTTCGTGCACACGCCGAGGACTTCGACATTAGCCACGCCAGCCTTCACAAGCGCACTCCTGTTTATCCCGGGGAGGTCCAGCATATATTTGCAACTATCCGTCTCCAATAAATATTCGTCAGAGTCGCCGAACCCGTCCCTGAAGAGGGTCGCTACGTCCGCGCCCACCTCGTAGCAGCACATGCCGACCGAAGGGCCTATTACGGCATTCAGGTCCCCGGGCTTGAGTCCGTATTCCTCGTCAATTTTCTCAAGCACCGAGTCCAATATCCTGAGCGCCGTCCCCCGCCATCCCGCGTGCACAGCCCCGGCTACACTCCCCCCGTGATCGGTCAGGAGGACAGGCACGCAATCTGCGGTCGATACGCCGATGCCGATACCCCTCCGGGACGTTACTATCGCGTCCCCGTCTGCAACCCGCCCCCCTCCGATGCCAATCCTCTCGCCGAGAACGAAGACTTGGTTTCCGTGTACCTGGTTGAGTCTCGCAATGCCCGTGAACCCGAAGACTCCCTCGGGGTTTAGGCCGGGGTCCCTGTCGGCGAAGCCGTGAGCCACCCCGGGGAGAGAAGAAAGTATCGTGGATTTGATCCAGCCCATGATTCAGGGATTATTTTCCCCGGATTCGGTCAAAATGTTAAGGGCTTCGCTCATATCCTGCGGGAGCGGGGCGGCAAACTCGACAAATTCCCGTGTGTGGGGGTGGAAAAAGCCTATAGCGGAGGCGTGGAGGGCCTGTCTGCCGATTTTCTTCGCCGCGCCTGAAACCGCCGATGACTTATGTTTTTTATATCCGTACACCCCGTCCGCCAGTATCGGGTGGCCGTTCTCGGAGAAGTGGACTCTGATCTGGTGCGTCCTGCCTGTTTTGGGCTCGGCCTCGACGAAAGTGGCGTCTTTGAACCTCTTGATCACCCTCCAGTTCGTAAGGGATTCCCTGCCAGCCCTGGCTTTTGAAGACATCTTCTTCCTGTCGGTCGGGTGTCTGCCTATCTTCGAGGAGAATACGCCCGACTCCTTCCTGATATTGCCCTCGACTATGGCAACGTACTTCTTCCGCACGGCCCTCGTCTTGAACTGATTTACGAGGGAGTTATGGGCGATGTCGTTTTTTGCGACCACCATCACCCCCGACGTATCCTTGTCGAGGCGGTGCACTATGCCCGGCCTGATTTTACCGCCGATCCCCGACAGGTCATTACACCTGAAGAGAAGCGCGTTCACGAGCGTCCCGCTCCCGATGCCGGCGCCCGGATGCACTGTCATGCCCGGGGGCTTATCCACGACGGCGATGTAATCGTCCTCATAGAGAATATCAAGGGGTATGTCCTCCGGCATGACTTCGAGCGGCGAAGGCGCGGGCAGCGTGATACGCACCGACTCCCCTCGCTCTAGCTTCCTCGACGGCTTTACAGCCTCTCCCCCGACCAGTACCAGCTTCTGCTCGATCAGTCTCTTGATCTGGGACCGCGTGTGCCCCTCCAGAAAATGTGCGAGAGCAATGTCCGCCCTTTTACCGGCGAGCTCGCCGGGCACGATAAAGGTTTCCGTTTTATCCTCTTTGCTCATGATGGGAAGCCGGTGACGATGCCGGCTGGAGGAATTATTTCTTTTCTCTCCTCTCCTGTATTATCTGCTTTACGGCGGTCGAGATTACGCCCGGGAGGTTCCTGTTCCACCTGAGGCTCCTGAGGTCGAACTCCCTCAGCTGTCTCAGCAAATTGATAGACATGTGCGGAGGGGTCTTCGGGTTATTGACGAGCGCAAGCTTGACCTGGTAGAGCCTGGCCCATTTCCTGCTCTCGGCTATCTCCCGGAGTATATCCTCGTTGACGATCTTGGATTGGGAGATGAGCACGATTTCGCTGTCCGTAAGTCTCGGATTTTTAAGCACGGCTTTGGACACTATCCTGTTCGGGTCCTTTATCAGTATGGTCCGCGCCTCCCTGTTGCCCAGTATGGCGAGCTTAATCTTCTGGCCTATATTCAGCATGCTTATCTTGACCATGACATTCGGATTGTGGGTATCGGGCGTATTCACGTCCTCTTCCCCCGTGTCCTCGACGAGCTCGGCGTCCAAATCGATAGAGTCGAGGAAGGACTCGTTCACTTCTTCGAGAAGCGCTGCGTAGTCTTGCTGCGGCGCTATGTCAGTCCCGGGAGCAGGAGGCGCCTCTTCTTCCAGGAGATCGGGCAATTCAGACGTTTTGCCGAGATAGAGCTTTAAGAACTCGAGCACCCCGTCGAGGGTCGACCTGGTGACGGCCGGGTTTTTGCTGAGGGCCTCCACTATGCAGTCAGCCCGCGCGACCCGCTCGTGGTTATTGGCTATAAGCCCGATCAGGGCCTGAGAATGTGTTTTTTCCGCCAGATAAGCGACCGTAGAGTCCGAGGCGGAGTTGTTCAGCAGAATCTGCTGGAGGTGGCTTTCGTCCTCCAGCATGCGCGCGAAATAGTCGAGGAGCCCGGGACGGGTGCCGGTGTCCGAAAGCACCGTCGAAAAAACGCCGGGCGGCATCCCTCCGAGCGTTTTACGCGCCTCCTCCGCTACGTCCCTGTCATCGTCCATGGTGAGGGAATAGAGGATCAGGGTCAGGTCTTTCGGCGTCGCGGGCACGAGCCCCCGGGCCGCCATCAGGCGGACCTCCCTGGGGCGGGTTTTGTCCGTGAATTGTCTCAGTGAATCAGGTAAGTTTTCAGTCATGAGCGTTTACGCCGACTGCGGCTGAAATGCATGTCACGGTTAAATATACCGTAAATTTAAATGCCGGGCCTATTGCCGCGGGCGGGGGGCGTCGAACGGCGGAGCCCGGCGCATAGAGGTTTGACGTTATTCCGTATCCGGCGATATTTCACGGCTACGCGGAGCGTCCGCAATCCGGAGGAGGTATCACGATGTCAGGGGATGAAAAGACAATCAGGCAGTATGAAGGCAGATGGGCGACAAAGCCCGAGCAGGTGAAAGAGGGGGTTCTGTTCAGCTACTACGCCCCCGGCGCAAGAGAGGTCTTTTTGTCCGGGGATTTCAACGGTTGGAAGCACGGCACTCTCAGGCTCGCAAGAGGCGGCGACAACGTCTGGCGTACTATACTCAGACTCGCGCCAAACAGGTCTTACGACTATAAGTACGTGGTCGACGGGAACTGGATCACAGACCCGAATAACCCGGACCTGAATCCCGATATAGCAGGGGGCGCCAATTCGATAATTTATATGGGAGAAAAAGGGAACCTGCTTGCGAAAGACGACCCCGAGAGGCATAAGTTTACTCTCGAAGGAAGGGGCATCGAGCACGGCGTATTCTCCTCGGAGAGGTACAAGAGGGACTTCGACCTCTTTTACGTGCTGCCGCCGGGCTATACGGGCGATCCGCTTCCAGCGGTGATATGCCTCAATAACTACATCAAGTCTCAGGAGATAGACATGTACTGCAGGAAATACGGGTACATCGGCATATTCCCTTCACCCGATATCGGGGGGGATTACATAAGAAAAGGCAAACTGAACATATTCTCCGAGCTTATCGACGAGGTAAAGAAACGTTTCAGGATCGACGAGGACAGACTCTATGTCACCGGGATGTCGAACGGCGGGCTCGAGGCCCTTCTGGTTTCACTCTATTTCCCCGATCTCGTCGCCGCGTCCGCAGTCGTCTTCGGGCCCTATAAACTGAGATACTACAAAAATCAAATCAGCGGTATGAGCGCCGAGGAGGTTAAGAAATTTTTAGCGACCCTCGATTATCCCCAGAAGATGCTGCCCAACCTGATCAATACCCCCATTTATATATCCCACGGCGGGGGCGACGAGGCCGTGCCTGCTGACGACGCCATCGTGCTGAACGAGATCGCGGAGAAGCTGGGCACACCGGTAAAATTTAATTTCTATCCCAAAGAGGGACACACCTGGCTCATGGTCGACGAAGACCTGCCTAACGTCTTCGACTGGTTCGGTAAATTCAAACGAAACAACTACCCGGAGAGGATCTTCTACACAGCCCCTTTCGGATTATTTAAAAACAAGATTTTCTGGGCGGAGTTCATGCCCTATGAAGTGACCCGGCCGGTGAGAATGCGCGTGGGGGTTACGGCGGATAAAGGCATACGTATCGATTCCGACAACATCAAAAAGATCACCCTCAGCCCATCCCGGGAGCTCATACAAATATCCGGGAAAACGAAAATTGAAACGTTTAAAAAGAAGGCCGATATCGATTTGAACACGGATACGAACGAGGCGGTAATAACCTTCTAGGAGCCGGTCCCGGATAAACATGAACAAGACGGATTTGGTGGAGCAGGAGCTTCTTTCGATACCTTTCGGGCAGAGCAAGATAGACGCGCTTTTCTACAGAAGCCTGTTGAGGCCGGGAGAGAGGGAGAAAGAGCCGGTCATAATACACATTCACGGGTTCCTCGGAAATTTTCTCGACGGAAGCCAGCGCTACCTGCCCCCGACCCTGGCCGAGGCCGGATATTCTTCCCTTTCGATAAATACCAGAATGGCCACTTTCGGACTTTTTTTCGGATACGGGATCATCGACGACACTATCCCCCAGATAGATACGGCTATCGTATATCTGAAAAACATGGGCTACACGAGAATAATCCTGTCCGGGTACAGCCTCGGGAGCACCATCGTGCTCAGATACGCTTCGCTCCGCAGCGACCCGTCTCAATACCCTAGCCTGAAAGGCATAATCGCCCTTTCCACCCCCTACTCGACCGCCGACACGATACGGAACAGATGGAACAGGTGGGGAAGCAACCCTTCTTATGACGAAATATACAGGAGGGTGAAAGAGACGCTGAAACCGGACCCG
>CADEFK010000007.1:0-39410 GCA_902826595.1 uncultured bacterium
ATAAAGCCGTTAATGATAATTGTACGGGGAGGCTCACAAAATGCGCATATGTTCATTCCTTCCGAGCACGACCGAGATACTCTACGACCTCGGCCTGGGGGAGAGCGTGACGGGCGTGACGCACGAATGCGATTATCCGCCCGAGGTCAGGGAAAAGAAGAGGGTCATCATGAGCTTCATAGACCCGGCGAAACTGTCGAGCCGCGAAATAGACGAGCTCGTGAGCCGGAACGCCGCCCTGGGCAAAAGCACGTACCTCATAGACAAGGACGCGCTTAAAGAGGCCGATCCCGACCTGATACTCACGCAGGAGCTCTGCCAGGTGTGCGCGGTATCGGGTAACGAGGTCACGGAGGCCGTGGAGGCGCTCGGGAAGAACCCCGAGATCATTTCGCTCGAACCGAGGACTTTAAGCGAGATAATGGACACCATACTCACCATAGGCGAGGCTACGGGTACCGGACACAGGGCGCGTGAGATCACGGATAAGCTCGTCGAGAGAATAGAAAGGGTGAGATCGCTCACAGGAGATGCGAGAGACCGCCCGAGGGTCTTCTGCATGGAGTGGCTCGACCCGCCGTATGCGGCAGGGCACTGGGTGCCGGAGATGGTCGAGATCGCGGGCGGCACTTGCGGCATAGGCAAAGCCGGCGAGCCTTCCTTCAAGGTATCATGGAAGGAGATCGCGGAATTCTCCCCCCAGATGCTCTTCATAATGCCGTGCGGCTACGATATAGAAAAGACCATGGGCGAGATCGAAACGGTGACGAAGCACGAAGAGTGGTTTTCACTCCCCTCGACGGGCAAGGGACAGATCTACATATTCGACGCGAACTCCTATTTCAGCAGGCCCGGGCCGAGGGTAGTGGACGGGCTCGAGATAATGGCAAAAACAATCCACCCGGAATCGATGAAGAGCTACGAGCCCCTGCCCGATGCGGTCGTCAACCTGAGAAACTATATGCAGTTCGAATTATTCCTGGGATAAAAATGATTAAAAAGACTTTATTAAGAATTATCATCCTCGCCGTCTTATTGGCGCCGTTTCAGGACGCTCAGGCGGCCGAGAAGCCCGAGCGCATAGTTTCCCTCTCGCCCAACCTCACGCACATGATCTACGCCCTCGGGGAGCTCGGTAAGGTGGTGGGTGTGACCCTCTATTCGGACTTCCCGCCCAGGGCCAAAGAGCTGCCTAGCGTGGGGGGCTGGATCAACCCCAATTACGAGGCCATACTCGCGCTGAGACCGGACCTGGTCGTTCTAATGAAAGACCAGGACACTATATTCGGCGCGAAAATCAGGGAGCTCGGCTTGAAAACACTCGTTACGGACAGCAACGATTCCGTGAAGGACATACTGAAGACGATCGTACTCCTCGGCGGCGTGCTGGGCAAAGAGGCGGAGGCGGGGAGGATAGTCTCGGATATCGAATCTACACTGAACGGAATCAGGCAGAGGACGAACGGAGCGCCCAGGAAAAAGGTGCTGCTCGTCGTCGGAAGGAACCCCGGGACCCTCGAGGACATTTATGTCATAGGCAGGAATAACTATATAAACGAGCTGATAGAGATAGCCGGAGGAGAAAACGCGGTAGAGAATACGAGGCTTTCGATAAAGTTAACGAAAGAGGCCGTTTTCACGCTCGACCCGGACGTTATTATCGAGATAAATCACGAGAAGTTCGACAAGGAGGCCGAGATCCTCGGCATCTGGAGCACCCTCGGCCAGTCGAGAGCAGTCAGGGACGGACAGGTATATATCCTTCCGAGCACAGTCGTACTCCATCCGAGCCAGACGATAGTCGAGGGCGCAGAGGTGCTGGCGGAAGTGCTGCACCCGGGGCTCAAGGATAAACATGCAAACGATAATTGAATGCAGGGAGGTCTCCTTCTCCTACGGCGCGGGAGAAATCCTGAGGGATATAAACCTCTCCCTCGGGAAGGGGAAGATGCTCGGGATACTGGGCGCGAACGGGGCCGGAAAATCGACGCTCCTTAAAATACTCATGGGAATACTGAAGGCGCAAAAGGGGAGCGTTCTGTTTAACGGCAAGCCGCTTCAGGGCTACAATAGAAGGGAGATCGCGAAGCGGATCGCTTACATACCTCAGGACCCCGTCTTCGCATTCCCGTTCACCGTGTCGGAAGTAATCCTCATGGGCAGGGCGCCGTATATAGGCAGGTTCGAGTTTGAAAGGGATATAGACCTCGAGTCCGCCGGGAGGGCGATGGATACGGTAGGTATCTCTCATCTGAAGGACAGGCTGATCACCGAGACCTCATCGGGGGAAAGACAGCTCGCGTCCATAGCGAGGGCGCTCGTGCAGGAGCCTCAGGTGATGATACTCGACGAGCCAGCGACTTTTCTCGACATAAAGCACAGAGACGAAATCATGAACCTGCTCCGGAAGCTCAAAGAAGAGCACGGGATACTCATTATCGCCGCCACACACGATATATTCACTGCGCTCTTTTATTTCGATGAGATAATCATGATCAAGGACGGGGGCGTCTTCGCGGACGGCAGCGCGGAGACGGTTATAAACAAAGAGAACCTGAGCTCGCTCTACGGAATAGACGTCACGGTCAGGAGGGAGGGCGGAAAGGTTTTCATCTACCCCGGAGATTGATTGGGGAAAGGGGCCATTAATCAGGAATTCCCGGCAACTCGTATGATAGCGAAAAAAAAATTCATAATCGCGTTGAGCGTCCTGCTACTGCTCTGGGCCGTTACGGCTGCGGTAAGCGTGCTTTCGGGAACGTATGAGAAGAGCCTCATCGAAGCGCTCTTCACAGGCGACGAGCTTGCGAACACCATCTTCTATAAAATCAGGATACCCAGGGTGCTCATGGCGACTGTAGCGGGCGGAACCCTCGGAATATGCGGCGCGGCGCTCCAGGCGCTCTTCAGGAACCCCCTCGCTTCGCCATTCACGCTCGGCATATCGGGCGGGGCATCTTTAGGGGCGCTCGTCGGAATAAGGCTCGGACTCGCGGCAGGTTTCCTGGGGTTCTCGATGGTCTCGGTACTGGCATTCATATTCTCGCTCCTGACGATGATCTTTGTCTACAACGTCTCCAAAGTGGGGGGAGTGGTTGCCACCGGACGGCTCCTGCTTGCAGGGGTGGTGATGAATTTCCTCTATTCCGCCTTCGTCCTGTTCATCCAGTTCTTTTCCAACTTCACCGAGTCGCTCCAGACGATGCGGTGGATTATGGGGAGCCTCGATATAGTTGGATTCGACGAGGTCTGGAAGACGCTCATCTTCGTGGTCCCCGGATGTATAATCCTGCTCTCTATAACGAGGGATATGAACCTTTTCGGGCTCGGGGACGACGTAGCGTCGTCGCTCGGGGTGAATGTGAAGAAAATGCAGAACCTGATCTACTTCGCGACGTCTCTCTCGGTCGGGGCGGTAATATCAGTCACCGGGCCGATTGGGTTCGTCGGACTCATCATACCTCACATACTGAGGATGATCCTCGGGGTTGATAACAGGATCATACTGCCCTGCTCGTTCCTTCTGGGAGCGTGCTTCCTCATGGCCGCCGATACGGTCTCGAGAACGCTGATATCGCCCGTAGAGATTCCGGTGGGGATAATTACAGCTTCCCTGGGGGGGGTATTCTTCCTCTGGCTCCTTATCAAATCAAAGAAAGAAGTTATCGTTTAGATGAATCGGTCCGTCACCTCGAAGCGCCGTTTATATTGAAGACCGGCGATTCAAGCCCGGCTGTTTCCGAATTATGTGCCGGGAGCCTTGAAAGGATCGACTTCACCCGAGGACTGAGAAGAAGTTCCTCCACCCGGTGACACTGCGGCCGATTTAAACGGATCAGCATCGCCGGCTGGGGCGGCGGCAGGCGCCGGGGGGGGCGGCGGGGGCGCTGCGCTGGCAGCCGAAGCCTGACTCCCCTGCGGCTGTATAAACCACCACATGAGAATAACCAATCCTATAATAATCAATGTCCACATCATCTCAGACTTTCCTCCGTGTAAAAATGTGTAGGGTTCAAAATGCAATCACAAAACGCCCGCTCACTTGAATACCCCGGTTTTGTAAATGACTCATGAACTACTCCGTACTATCACATCATCCCTACACTGATACTAATAAATTTCATGTGCCCGTGTCAAGATAAAATATTCGCCTGAGGGTTTGGGGGATGGTTTCGTCGGAGATTCAGGCGAATACAGGGAACATGCGCCTGTTTGCCAACCTTCGCGCGTATAATTAGAATAAGAGTGTTAACCGGGGGCTCAATTGTTGTCGATTCTCCTTAAACCCTTCTCAGGCAGAATCAAAATGACTAGCGGCGGCCCGGAGCTGCCTCCGGATACGCTGCTCGCTTTGTCGATGATAGATTCGGGGTGCCTTTTTGTCCTTATAGGGAGCGGGATTGCGCTGATAATTAAATCTGCCGGTGAGAACATCCGAGCGATGAAAGAATTTCAAGCAATAACAATCGATTTCGAGCTCATCGAGAGACCAGAATTCCCTTCTCTGGCGTTTTACCTGTACCTCGAAGGAAAGAGCGGCACAAAATCCCATTTTGAATATTTCTTCAGCACCGAGTCGGAGGGTGAAACCGACATTCTCAGAAAAATGTGCGACGACAGGCGGTTTGACATAATTTTATATAATTCCGGGGTCGAGTTCGTAATAAGCGCGGAGATTTCGGAGGGACAGTCGTCCGAATTGAGGTCGCTCGTGACGAAGGCCTGCGCTAGTTTGACAAGTATGCCCCTTCCCTGATACTATTCCCCTCAGCGAGACAAGGAGAAAGATAAATTTGAGTTTTGTAAGGTTCTTAGGCACCGGATCGTATGCTCCTGACAGGGTAATGACCAATCTCGAGCTCGAAAGGCTCGTCGAAACATCGGACGAGTGGATCCAGACAAGGACGGGGATACGCGAGCGTAGGATAGCCGAGCCTGAAGTGGCTACTTCCGACATCGCATATAAGGCGTCGCTCAATGCCCTCGAGAGTTCGGGTGTGGACGCAAGGGACCTGGACGGTATCATTGTTGGCACGGTCACGCCCGACTATCTCTTCCCCTCGACAGCCTGCATCCTCCAGAGCCGTCTAGGGGCCAAAAAAGCGTTCGCGTTCGACCTCCTGGCCGGGTGCTCGGGTTTCTTATACGCGCTTCAGGCGGGTAAGGGGATAATTGGCTGCGGGGATGCGCAGAATCTCCTCATCATAGGGGCGGAGACACTTTCCAAGATTACGGACTTCCAGGACAGATCCACATGCATACTCTTCGGGGACGGAGCGGGAGCGGCAGTAATATCGGCGTCCGAAACACCTGGAATCCTGTCAACATGCCTCGGGGCCAACGGAGACGAGTGGGAGCTCTTATACATGCCGGGAGGGGGATCGCGCATCCCCCCGAGCGAGGAAAGCATAAAGAACAGGGATCATTTCCTGAAGATGAAGGGAAAAGAGGTTTTTAAAGAGGCCGTAAAAGCCCTCGAGTCGTCATCCCTCGAGGCGATCAGGAGGGCGGACATCACGCCCGGAGAGATAGACCTCTTCATACCCCACCAGGCGAATTACAGGATACTGGAGGCGGTCAGAAAACGTGTGGGGCTGCCCGAAGAGAAGGTATTCAGCAATCTCGACAGGTACGGCAACACCTCATCGGCTTCAGTCCCTCTCGCGCTTGACGAAGCGGTGAGATCGGGAAGGGTCAAGGAAGGGGATACGATACTCATATCCGTATTCGGTGCTGGCTTTACATGGGGCGCGGCAGTCGTAAGGTGGTAAGCTTGAAGAATGACCTTCAATCCTCCCCCGCCGGCTATATTCAATTCCGCCGGTCTTTGTTAATCCATACTTTCCTGCGTAAAATTATGTGACCGATCAGACCCGTTCCTTGCCCATGGGAGATGTAAAGCCATAGCCAGCGAAATAATTGACGTAGTCCTGCCTGTATTTCTCATAGCGCTCTCGGGCTATCTTTTCGGGAAGTGGAAGAAGATAGACCTCACGCCGATAAACGACTTCGTGATATACCTCGCCACACCGGCGCTCATAATATCCTCCCTTTCGAGGGACACTATCGACCTGTACCTGGCAGGAAGGGTGTTCTTCTCGGTGTGCACTATAATAGGCGTGTCGCTCGTACTCTGCCTCGGCATACTGAGGGCCTTGAAGCTGCCGGTCAAGGTCTATCTGCCTCCCGCGCTCTTCGCGAATACCGGGAACATGGGCCTGCCGCTCGTGCTCTTCGCTTTCGGCGAGACCGGGTTCAACGTGGCGATACTCTATATGGTATCCACGACTATACTCCACTACACGCTCGGCATATTGATACTCAGCTACGACGAAAGCCCCTTCGAGATATTCAGGCTCCCCCTCGTTTATTCGGCTATCGCCGGGGTTCTGCTGAGCGTCTCGGGGTGGACGATGCCGACCGCCGTGTTCAGGGCGTTCGACCTCCTGGGCGAGGCGAGCATACCGACTATGATATTCGCGCTCGGATATAAATTATCGGAGGTCGCCCTCACGGACGTGAGCAAATCGTTCCTTGTGGGGGGTATGAGGATATTCTTCGGGGTCATCCTGGGCATGCTGACAGCCTCTATATTCAAACTCGACGGCACCGCGTCGAAGGTCGTGATTCTCCTGTCGGCCATGCCGCCCGCGATATTCAATTTCGTGCTGGCTGAAAAATACAACCAGGACTCGGAGAGAGTGGCGTCTATCATACTCGCGGGGACCCTGATTTCCGTCGTCACCACGCCTGTGATTATCGCATTTCTGCTAGACTGAGCGTATATCCGCTATCCGCCCTCGAGACACTCGACCTTCATTATAGGGACATCGAAGAAGTGATATTCCGAATCGTAGATGAAGCCCCTGCCCCCGTCAACATATGAAATGCTTTCCTGCTGAGGGAGAGTCTTTAACGGGATGACTTTATATTCCTTATCCATGACAAGCCGGTCAGAAGGCTTGAGCCCTGACACGGAGAGATCGATATCGAACTCGTATGCGTCCTCGTAGGTGAGCACGAGGAAGGTCTTGCCGTCGGGCGCTATATCGAACGATGTAATCACGCCCCCGAACGAGGATCCGGAATTACTTAAACGAGGGAGGTCGAGCTCCCCGACGTATTCGAGCATCTGCTCGCCTGTGCCTGCGTTCTCCCATTTGTCTTTCTTTATCCTGTAGAGCTCCGCCGGGAACGACTCCCTGTTACCGACGTCTTCCTCTTTCGTGAATATATAAATATCGCCGTTCGGATGTACAGCCATGCCCTCGGCATTATGGGGACGGTCGGGGTATACAAGCCTCAATATTTTAAGCGGGACGGCCGAGCTGCCGAAATTATCCGCCTCTTCGACCACTATAACCCGGACGTACTTTCTCAGCTTACCGTTGTCGCCGATGTCAGCGATGAAAAAACAGGATTTCCCGGAGAAGCATCCGCCGACTGAGGCGTCTTCGAAGTCAGACCCTTTAGCATCGAAGCCTTCAATCCTGACTGCCCTGGTCTTCCCTCCGTCTAGATCGCCAACGTAAAAATAGGGGCCGCTTCCCGAATCGTTTACGTGGTAGAGCCTGCCCGGAAACCTGATCGAAGCGGCTACCCCGCTCGCTTCGTCGATCTGAAGGCGGTCGAGATCGCCTGCCTTCGCCCCTTCGCTCCATCGCTTGCAAAGGGCCGCACGGCCTTCCGGCGGTGCTGATAGAATCATGACCGACATTAAAGCTATCACCCCTGCTCTGAAGCACCGCCCCGCCGTAGATTGAATAATCATCGCTTACTCCCGGAACCCAATAATTGATGTACAATTTTACCTCCGGTATATATAAGGCAAAATTAAATTTTTACCGGACCCCGGTTTTCGTTATTATAAAGCTATGGCCAGTGAAATCATAAAAGGAAACAAGAAACCGCTTGAGGGCGAGCTGACTCCGCCGGGGGATAAGTCGGTGTCGCACAGGTCCCTGATAATAGGGTCAATCGCGTCGGGCACGACGGAGGTGAGCGGTTTCCTCAATTGCGAGGACACGATATCAACGGCGAACGCGATGAGGAAGCTGGGTATCGGAATCGAGATCGACGGCGCTAACGTAAGGATAGCCGGGAAAGGGCTTTCCGGATTGAGCGAGCCCGGAGACGTGATCGACGCCGGGAATTCCGGGACGACGACGAGGCTCCTCACGGGACTATTGAGCGCCCAGGGCTTTTTTACGGCCGTTACAGGGGACAAATACCTGAGAGCGAGGCCCATGAAAAGGGTGGTCGATCCGTTGAGGCTTATGGGCGCGAAGATTACCGGAAGGGAGGGGGGCAATAAATTACCGCTGGCGATCCAGGGGGGCGGTCTCCAGGGCATATCGTATACACTCCCCGTAGCGAGCGCGCAGGTGAAATCGGCGCTCCTTCTCGCCGGGCTCTACTCCGCAGGGGAAACGGAGGTAATCGAGCCCGAGCCCACGAGAGACCACACGGAAAGGATGCTTACTTACTTCGGAGTGAAGCTCCATAAGAAGGGAAACAGCATTAAGATATCGAGACAGAAGGAATTCGCGGGGCGCGGTATATCGGTGCCAGCGGACCTGTCGTCGGCAGCGTTTTTTATAGCGGGGGCTCTTATCAATCCGGGGTCCGAGCTCCTGATAAGAAATGTCGGCATTAACCCGCTGAGAACGGGCGTAATCGAAGTGCTCAGGAAAATGGGCGGCAATATAGAAATAACAAACGAGGGGGAAGTTTCGGGAGAGCCCGTAGGGGACATACTCGTAAAGTCGAGCGAATTACACGGAGTACTGATCGAGGGGGATATGATACCGAGGGCTATTGACGAGCTTCCGGTGATAGCGGCCGCCGCGTGCTTCGCCGAAGGCGAGACTATCATCAGGGACGCGCGTGAGCTCAGGGTCAAGGAAACGGACAGGATAAAAGCGATGACGGCAGAGCTGGTCAAGCTCGGCGCCCGGATAACCGAATCCGAGGACGGCATGTCGATCACAGGCGGCAAGCAGTTGAAGGGAGCCAGGTGCTCGAGCTGGGGTGACCACAGGATAGCGATGGCAGCGGCAGTCGCGGCCACGGGGGCGCGCGGAGAGACCGTGATCGAGGGCGCAGAGTGCGTTTCCGTTTCATACCCCGGATTCTTCGATGTCCTCAGGCGGATTGGACATAATTAAACGCTGTCATTGTCGGTACTTATATTAGAAAAACTCTCCCCGTGGACATAAATTACTGATATGATAATAACGATAGACGGCCCTTCGGGGGTCGGGAAAAGTACCGTTTCAAAATCGGTCGCTCTAAGGCTTGGCTTCACATATCTCGATACCGGGGCGATGTACAGGGCGGTCGCGCTCCGGGTTAAGCGGGATTCCGTCGATATCAACGACGATAACAGCTTGAAATCACTCCTGAATCATACGGAAATCGGGTTCGGCAGAAAAGATAACGGCGATCTTTTAATAATGCTCAACAACGAAGACGTCACCGACATGATAAGGACGCCTGAGATCTCGAGGCTGTCGTCGGACGTGGCGACGAAAAAGGCCGTGAGAGTAAAACTCGTTCATCTGCAGCGGAATATCGGAAAGCGCGGCGACACGGTAGCCGAGGGAAGGGATATGGGGACATACGTGTTCCCGGACGCGGCGTTCAAGTTCTACCTTGACGCTTCACTCGACGAAAGGGCTCGCAGGAGGCGGGAACAGCTCTCGCAATCGGGTAACGACGCCGATATCGAAAGCGTGAAAAACGAGATAATAAAAAGGGACGCTCAGGATATGGAGCGCTCTGAATCTCCCTTGCATCCCGCGATTAATGCGGTCATAATAGATACAACGAATCTATCGTCTGATGAAGTTACAGACAGGATAATCAAAGAAGTTCAAGGTTAGTAAGAGTTTTTACACTACCTTATTCCGCTTCCCAAAATGAAATCAGACAGTTAATTTTAATAGATATACACGAAAAGAAGGAAGGTCTATGGCAGAAGAGAAAGATTTCGCGGAATTAGTTGATGAGAGCATGAATGTACCGGACAAGGGGAAAGTCTTTAAGGGGCTGGTCGTCCGCATAGATCAGGACGACGTTTTTATAGATTTCGGCTCGAAATCGGAGGGAGTCGTTCCGATACAGGAATTCCACAATAAGAGCGGGGTGCCGGACGTAACTATAGGAGAAGAGGTCGAGGTCATGTTCGACAACTGGGCGAACGAGGGACTGCCCAAGCTGTCGAGAATCAAGGCGGAGCAGATCAGGGAAAACAAGAGAATTCAGGAATCCTACGATAAGGGCGAACTGGTAAAAGCGAGGGTTACGCAGAAAGTGAAGGGCGGAGTCATTGCAGATATAGGGGACAGGATCGAGATCAGGGCTTTTATACCGGGATCGCAAATCGATATATCGCCCAGGCAGGATTTGGACAGCTTCGTCGGCCAAACTATCGATGCCAGGATTATCAAGCTCGCGGGAAACGACATCGTGCTTTCCAGAAGGGCCTATCAAGAGGAAGAGCGGGAGGTCCTTAGAAAGGAAACCCTTTCCAGGATCGAGGCAGGCAAAGAGATGCCTGGAAAAGTCGTAAATATCATCAATCAGGGCGTATTCATCGACCTGGGCGGCATCGAGGGTTTCATTCCCGTGAGCGAGCTTACCTGGGGCAGGGTCGCTCACCCGGGCGATGTACTTTCGAAAGACCAGATAATCAATACAAAAGTTCTCAGGATAGAGGAAGGGAGCAAGATAACCCTGAGCCTCAAGGACACTACCCCCGACCCCTGGACTTCGGTCAGGGAAAAATACCAAGCGGGGACACAGATAAATGGAAAAGCCGTGTCGATAACGGACTTCGGGGTTTTTGTCGAGCTCGAACCCGGAATCGAGGGTCTCGTACATATATCCGAGATCACGTGGACGAAGAGATTCCGCCACCCCAAGGAGATAGTGCAGGCCGGAAGCCCCGTGGAAGCGGTCGTCCTCGACGTGGACAACGTGAACAGGCGGATCTCCCTCAGCCTGAAACAGATAGAAGCGAGTCCGTGGCAGATTTTCAAGGAGAATAACCCTCCGGGCTCGAGGATAAAGGGCGTAATCAAGAACGTTACGGACAAGGGATTATTCGTAGAAGTCGATGAGAATATCGTGGGGCTGGTAAGACCCGACAACATTTCCTGGAAAGGCAAGGTAAACCCTGAGGAGGGTTTCGAAAGGGGGAGCGAAATCGAGGTGGTCGTACTGAACGTCGATGACAGGAACCAGAGGATCGGTCTAGGGCTGAAACAGCTCGCCGCCGACCCATGGGAAGAGGTCCAGAAGAAGTACAAGACCGGACGTTCGTCCGTAACCGGGAAAGTCAAGGATATAAAAGACAGCGGAATAGTAATCGAGCTCAATGAAGGGATAGAGGGATATATCAGGGCGAACGAGCTAAGCCAGGAAAAGGAGCAGAGAGACGCAATTAAACACTTTAAGGTCGGGGATGAAATAACGGCCCAGGTGACAGGGTTCGACAAGAGGATGCGGCAGGTGAACCTTAGTAAAAGAAAATACGACGATTGGCAGGACAAGGAAAGGGTCTCGAATTTCATATCGTCTCAGGGTGAGCCGACTGCCAAGCTCGGGGACGTGCTCAAGGAAAAGTTAAAGCAGATGAATAACGACGAGGTTGTTTGAGGTGCGGAACGTATTCATCGTAACAGCGGTCGTCGTCCTCCTTGTTTTCACCTTCATCGCGGGGATCGGCTGCGGTTTTCTGATGTCGGGTGACGACGCGTTTCCGACCGGGGACAAGGTAGCGGTGCTCAAGGTTGAAGACATAATCCTCGACGACCAGCTGTACATAGACAGCATTAACAGGATAAAGGAAGACAGTAAGGTAAAAGCGGTCGTCGTCAGGATAAACTCCCCGGGCGGAGCGGTGGGTCCGTCGCAGGAAATCTACAGCGAGCTAAAGAAACTGAGAAAGGACATGCCGGTGATCGCGAGCATAGGAAACGTCGGCGCCTCCGGGGGGTATTACATCGCGTGCGCCGCGGAGAAGATATTCGCTAACCCCGGGACGATCACGGGCAGCATAGGCGTGGTCGCGGAGTTCGCGAGCTACGAAAAGCTCCTTGAGTGGGCCAAGGTGGACGTGGAAGTACTGAAGAGCGGAAAATATAAAGACGTCGGCTCCCCGTTCAGGGGAATGACCCCCGAAGACAGGGAATATATGCAGGGGCTCATAGACAACGTCTATTCACAGTTCAAGTCGGCTGTCGCGGAGTCGAGAGGCCTCGGGGCGGCGGAAGTCGATAAAGTCGCCGACGGAAGGATATTCACCGGAGAGCAGGCGAAGGAATTGAAGCTCATAGACGAAACCGGCACGATAAACGACGCCATCGATCTCGCGGCAAAAGAGGCCGGCATAAAGGGACGTCCGGACCTGGTTTACTATCCCAAAAAGAAGTCCCAGCTTCTCGAACTTCTGGAATCCAAACTGGATATACCGGTGCTAAACGGCATGCCCTCCAAATACAGCTTTGGACTTTTCTATCTGGTCGATATAATTAACTGATTATGAAAGTGCTCTGGGCGCCCTGGAGGATCAAATATATAACCGGGGATAAGGAAGAGGGTTGTATATTTTGTAAAAAACCCAAAGAAGGGAATGACAAAGATAATCTCATATTATATACTGGTGAGACTAGCTTTATAATAATGAACCGTTATCCCTACTCGAACGGGCATCTTATGACAGTCCCATACAAACACACGAACAGTTTCTCGGACCTCACGCCGGAAGAAAGACTCGAATTGATGAACCTCACCGCCAAGTGCCTGGACATACTTCAAGTCATAAAACCGGAGGGGTTTAATATCGGCATGAACCTCGGAAGGACGGGAGGGGCCGGCATTGACGACCACCTGCATTTCCACATCGTGCCGAGGTGGAGCGGGGACAATAATTTCATGCCCGTTATCGGAGACGTAAGGGTAATGCCCGAATACCTCGAAGAGACGTACGAGACCCTGAGCAAGCATTTAAAATCACTGGAGAGGTGACGATATGAGATTTATAAAAATTCTGTTCATAATATTGATAATAATCTTTTTCGCAATCCTGTATACACAAAACATGGCCATGTTTACTCAGGAGTTCGAGCTCGGACTCAATCTCAAGATACTTAACATAGGGCCGTATATAACGATGAACGTGGTTATAATACTGGCCGCGTTCGTGTTCGGCGCGGTCGTTGCGGTTATTTTCGGCGCGATGCAGTCGGTCAGCGCCGGCTCGGAATCGAAAGAGAAATCGAGGCGCATCAGGGAGCTCGAGGCGAAGAACAGGGAGCTCGTAGAGGAAAAACAGAGAGAGGATAAGCTGAGAAAGCCGGATTCTTCTCCCTTTACCCCGCCTTCTGCGATAGACAGCTCGTCTCAAAACGGCTGAAACAGCCGGACAGTAAGGGGCGGCTACAACGCCGCGATCATCAGAGATTTTAATTTTATCAACATGAGGAACACAGGAAAACCAGGCTGGATAAAGGCCCAGCTGCCGAAAGGGCCCAACTACACCCATCTTAAAAACCTGATGAGGACGCTCAACCTCCATACGGTATGCGAGGAGGCAAGGTGTCCGAACATAGGGGAGTGCTGGGGCGCGGGGACCCTGACGTTCATGATCCTGGGGGATACGTGCACGAGGAGCTGCGGCTTTTGCCACGTGAAAACGGGAAAGGGCGGGGAGCTCGACTGGAACGAGCCCGGGAGGGTGGCGGAGGCCGTCAAGGACCTCACGCTGAATAACGCTTACCTAACGCACATAGTGATCACATCGGTCAACAGGGACGACAGGAACTACGAGAGCGCCCGCATTTTCGCCGAGACCATAAGGCGGGTCAGGGCCGAAAACCCGTCCGTGAAGATAGAGGTGCTCATCCCCGATTTCAAGGGTGACTCGAATGCGCTCGGTGAAATATTAGAGGCCGGGCCCGACGTGCTCAATCACAACATCGAAACCGTGCCGAGACTATACCGTTACCCGCAGCTCACGCCCGCAGGGGGGAGAAGGTCCGTAAGGCCACAGGCGAACTACGACTGGTCTCTCAAGGTGCTCGCGGAGGGAAAGGCGCTCGGGCACGAAGGCATGCTCACCAAATCGGGCATCATGGTGGGGCTCGGCGAAGAGATGGACGAAGTGATAGAAACGCTCGGGGACTTGAAGAAAGCCGGGTGCGATATAGTAACCATCGGCCAGTATCTCCAGCCCACGAACGAGCACCTGCCCGTATCGAAGTTCTATCACCCGATGGAGTTCGAATCCCTTAAAACCTACGGTGAGAACGTGATAGGGATACCACACGTCGAGGCGGGCCCCCTCGTCAGAAGCTCTTACCACGCCGAGAAGCAGGTGATGAGGATGTCCGGTCACACGCTTTCCTGAGGAACGCTTCTTAAACCCCTTGGCGGAAGCCTTCCGTACGTCTCCATCCCCCCGTTTTCATCTTGATAATTCCCCAAAAGCATTTAACATCTTATCCTCATGAAATACGTGATACTCCAGGGCGACGGGATGCCCGACCACCCACTGCCGGAGCTGGGCGGTAAGACCCCGCTCGAGGCGGCGAGGACGCCGAACCTCGACAGGATAGCGAAGTCCGCGATAAAATTCGGCATGGTCAAGACCATCCCCGACAACCTTCCTCCCGGAAGCGACGTCGGCAACCTGACCGTACTCGGGTATAACCCGAACCTCTATTACACGGGCAGGTCCCCTCTAGAGGCCGCGAGCATTGGCGTACCCTTAAGGGAGGGAGACGTGACGCTCAGGTGTAACCTCGTCACCCTCGCCCCGCAACAGGGCGGCCTGATAATGGAAGACTACAGCTCGGGTCACATCACCACGGAGGAGGCGCGCGCTCTAATACTCGACCTGAAAAAAGAACTCGACGAGAAAAACCTGACTTTCTTTCCGGGGGTGAGCTACAGGCACCTGCTGGTATGGGCGGGCGGGAACGCAGACATCCATACGACACCTCCGCACGATATATCGGGCAGAGTAATAGACGGCTTCATACCTTCCGGAGCGGGGACAGAAAAACTCAACGAATTGATAGAGCGGTCGAGAGAAATACTGAAAGACCATCCGGTTAACAAGAAGAGGATCGCCGAGGGGAAGAACCCGGCTACGAGCATATGGCTCTGGGGACAGGGTGTGCCGCCAAATATGCCGACCTTCGAGGAGCTATACGGTCTCACGGGCTCCGTGATATCAGCCGTCGATCTTGTAAAAGGTATAGGGATATGCGCGAAGATGAAGGTGATAGACGTTCCCGGGGCGACCGGATATCTCGATACGAACTACGAAGGCAAGGTGGACTACGCTCTCAATTCCCTGGAAGAAGTCGATCTCACAATGATACACATAGAATCCACGGACGAGACGGGTCATGTCGGAAAGGCGGAGCTCAAGATTCAGGCGATAGAAGACTTCGACGGTCGGGTAACCGGGCGCGTGCTCGAAGGGATAAAGAGGTTCGGGGACTATAAGATACTCGTCATGTCGGACCATCCGACGCCCATAGACCTGAGAACCCACGTGAACGAGCCTGTGCCGTTCGCTATATACAGCTCCGAGGATGAAAGCATCAAGAACGACTCGTTCGTATATACCGAGAAATCGGCGAGCACTTCTCCCGTATTCATATACGAAGGGTGGAGGCTTCTGGGGATGCTGGTGGGGAGAGAAAGTCCGTGATTCCCGAGTTTAATTTCCGGCACATAACTCAACTCTTTCCGCGAATAACTTTTACCAACAACCTACCGGTTATTCTCTTTCTTAACTTCTTCCCAGAGCTCGTCCATTTCGGCAAGCGATAACCCGGACAGCTCCTTGCCGCGCGATTCAGCCTTGTCTTCTATTTTCCCGAACCGCTCTATGAAGCCGTCGATTGCCTTATGGGCCGTGCCCTCCGCGTCTATCTTCAAATGTCTCCCGAGATTGACGAGGGAAAAGACGAGGTCTCCCCACTCTTTCTCGATTGCCGCTGTATCGCCATTTTTCATTTCTACCTCGAGCTCCGAGAGCTCCTCCCTCACCTTGGCTATCACCTCGCCGGCACCGCTCCAGTCGAATCCCACCTGAGACGCCTTCTCGCCCACCCTCTGCGCCCTGAGAAGGGAAGGCATGGTGCGGGGGATGTGGAGGAGCCTCCTCTTCCTCGACTTCTCTTTGAGCTTCTGGGAATGCCATCTCTTCACGGCCTCTTCGGCGTTCGAGGCCTTTTCTTCGCCGAACACGTGCGGGTGCCTTCTCACGAGCTTGTTATGGAGACCGTCGATAACGTCATATATGCCGAAGCCCCCGCTCTCTTCAACGATCCGGGAGGCGAAAAGCACCTCGAACAAGAGGTCGCCGAGCTCCTCCGCGAGTTCGTCCCTGTCCCCGGATTCGATAGCCTGGATGACTTCGTAAGCTTCCTCGATTATATATGATTTCAATGTTTCGAGGGTCTGCTCCCTGTCCCAGGGGCAGCCCTCCGGACTCCGCAGGTGAATCGATAAATTTACCAGGTCCTCAAAAGACTTCTTCATAATCTCTCCTTTATCATACATAATTGAAAGTGAAGTAATTAACGATCGGCGATAGCATTAAAATCAAACTACCTAATGAGCATACATAATGAGTATTATTTATCATCACCGCGAATTTAACATGACCGAAAGAAAGGGTAACGCGAAAGGCTCGATTCTATTCAATGCGAAAGAATACATTATTAATTCGCACGGCGAGAGCGTGTGGAGAAAGGTTGTCGGCAATCTGCCAGACTCCGATACGGAAATTTTAGAAAGCGATCTGGTACATACAGAGTGGTACCCCGCCCCGCTGCTCAACCGGCTGCTCAATACCTACGACATGGTGCACGGGAACGGGGACTTCTTATCGGTAATACCGGTTGCCGAGTATATAGCCCAAAAAGACCTGGGCCCGATGCTGGACTCCCTCGTGAATCTAAAAAAACCGCCTGTGATACTGAAGAGCGCGCCGTCACTATGGAGCAGGTATTTCGACAGCGGTATTATGGACCTCGAGCTGCTCGATCTGGAGAAAAAATATTCGGTGCTCTACCTCGACGAAATAGCGGATGAAAACAGTGCGTCCGGCGTCGCCGTCTGTAATTTCGCTGTCCCGGAATGGTTCAAAACGGGACTGACGATGGCGGGGGCCAAATCCGCGGAAATCGTTCAGACCGGCTGCCGTTACAAGAACTCGGACGTATGCAGGTTCGAGGTATGGTGGGAATAGTCTCCAATCCGCGGCCGCGGGTGGAACGTTATAACTCTGCTAACAGCTTCTTCGGATACCTGGTCAGGTTAGCGCAGCCGTTCTTCTCCACGACTACGACGTCTTCGATCCTGACTCCGCCGGTTTTCTCGTAATAAAGCCCCGGCTCCACTGTCACCACGTTCCCCGTCTCGAGAACCTCGTCGCCGAGACTGATCCGGGGCGGCTCGTGGATCTCAAGCCCGAGACCGTGTCCCGTGGAATGTATGAAGCCCTGGGCCCTGCCCCCAATTATCCCGGTCTCGAACCCCCGGCTTCTGAAATAGTCCACTACCGCCGTGTGGATGTCTTTTACCCTTACGCCCGCCTTTATCATGCCGCTCGCGAGCTTCTGGCCCCTGAGCACGGCGTCGTACATCTTGACGAGTTCCGGCGAGGGCTCGCCCCTGACGACGGTCCTCGTCATATCGCCGAAGTAGCCGCTCGCCTGAGACCTGGGGAATATGTCGATGACGACGGGCTTATGTGCGTATATCGGGCCTTCGCCCCTGTGATGCGGCATGGACGAGTGCGCCCCGCAAGCCACGATCGTGTGCGAGGCCGTCAGACCCTTTCTCGAGAGCCAGGAGTTTATCTCTCCCTTCACCCCCTCAGACGTAAGCAGCCTGCCGTTTAAATAGAGCCTGTTCCCTCGAATCTCGGAAGATGCGATCATTTTTACCGCCAGGTCCATGGCCCTTACGGTTTCTTTCATGGCGTCCCTTATCATCCCGATTTCCCGGGGGGTCTTCCTGAGCCTTTCCTCAAAAAACGGCTCCTCGTCCCTAGGTATGACTTTGTAACCCCTCTCCCTCAGCCCGTCAGCGTATTTTACCGAGAACCTGCCGGGGACAACTACCGTTTTGATTTTCAGATCCCCGAGGACCAGATCAGCGACGTCAATGAGCTTCACCTTCTTGACCTTCCGAGCGAGCACTCTCTTCTGGTACTCGGTTAACGAGAGGACACGGTCGACGGTGGCCTCTTTCCTGCCCCTGTCTATTTCGAGGTCGCTCAACACGAGTATTTTCTTCCCCCTATGCTCTACATAGATGACCGGGTCGGGAACAAAAAAGCCGGTCCTGTAATATAGATCGGCGTTATCCTCGCTCGTGTCTATAATAAGATAATTATCTTGTTTCATCGAAATGACACTATACCCCAATGCTAATCCATATCAAGTCAATTAGAACGCTATGGCGGCCATCGGAAGCGCATCGCCGGCGAATCGAATAAGCCCGATAAAAATCCTCCGGACGCGTGTTATAATTAAGTGCGGCGAGAGGGGAATAAAATATAAATTGAAGAGGGGTTATGATGAGCCACAAAAATACGGCCTTATTGCAGGCCCTTTTACTGATAATTTGTTTAACAACCGCAGGCGGGGTTGTCACCCTCGCTCAGAACGGTGGGGAGGCCAAGACGATCTCTCTCGACCAGATTTGCGAGCTGTATCTCGACTATCCGATGACGGCGGATGAGTTGTATAGGGATAAGACTGTCAAAACAACTGTCGAGGTTTCGGTCGTGAGGAAGATTCCTTTAATGTGCGCGGGATTCCCCGAAGGGAGCTTTACAATGGAAATCGTTACGAAGCACGGGCCGGTACTCGAATGCTACTGCAACCCGCCGGCTTCCGTAAGCACTTTCGAGAATACGACTCAAGGGAGCAGCCTGACGGTCACAGGCACGTACAAGTCGATGTCGGGATCTTTCTCACAGAGCGACAGCGAGGAAGAGCAGTGTAAGGTAACAATGCATAACTGCAGCATTAAATAACGATGCAGACCGCGTTTAAATTTATATATATTCTGTCGGTATCTTTCTGGATAGGGAGCATATTCTTCTTTTCGTTCTTCGCCGCCCCGAGCATTTTCAAAGTGCTCCCGAGGGAAACGGCCGGAAACGTCGTATCGGATATATTCCCGAAATACTACCTCGTCGCATATATATGCGGGGGGGCCGCGGTCATTACCACGATACTTCTCCGGCTGATTTACGAGCATAAAGGAGGTATCTCGTTCGGTCTCAGGCTGGGCGCCCTGTTGATCATGCTGGCGCTCGCCGTCTACGCGGGGGAGGTCCTGAGGCCCAAAGCGGCCGAGGCCAGGGCGGAGATGAGGAGTCTTGCCGAGACTTCGCCTAACTATCCGGCATCACAGGACAAATTCAGAAAGCTGCACGCCCGCTCGGCTATAATCAATTCTGCAGTATTTGTATTGGGAATTGCCATATTGTATATCAATGCATATACTAATAAAGAGTAGGTTCCAATTTTAAATGGGAGGCGGTTATTAATGTTTAGCGTAACTGAAAAAGCTGCTGAAGAGATAAAGAAGCTGTTGTCGGAAGAGAATATTCCGAACGTGGTTTTGAGGGTCAGAGTCGTTCCGGGCGGGTGCTCCGGCTTTTCCTATGAGATGGGATTCGACGACGAGACCGAGGATTCGGACAAGCTGTTCGAAAACGGCGGTGTTAAGGTAGCTATAGACGAGCTCAGCATTTCGTACCTCGAAGGCTCGGTGCTCGATTATAAAGACGGGCTCAACGGGACGGGCTTTTCCATCAATAACCCTAATGCGAAGGGGTCCTGCGGCTGCGGGCAGTCCTTTAACGCATAAATTCAGAATCAGAGAACAAAATGACGGCCGGGGAGAACGTGATTCCCTTCCGGCCGTTTTCTATTTAATCTTCCCAATTAAAAACCTTTCAGGTTATAATAATCCGGATCGTCCGTGCCTGCTGTGACGGAGGCATAATTATAGCGGCGAATGTAACATGGAGGAACCATTATGAAATTCGGGATAGGATATTTCAGCCTTCAATCTCCCCCCTTTAACCCGAGACCCCACAGAGAACTCTATGCGGAGATGCTCGACGAAATAAGCATGGCCGACCAGATGGGGTTCGATTCGGCCTGGCTTACCGAACACCATTTTCTAAATGACGGATATTGTCCGTCAGTCCTCGTAACCGCCGCCGCCATCGCCGCCAGAACAAAAAAAGTACGCATAGGTACAGGGGTCCTTCTCATGCCGCTGCACGACCCGGTGCGCGTGGCAGAGGACGCCGCTGTCGTCGATCTCATATCCGACGGCAGGCTGATACTCGGCATCGGGCTCGGTTACCGTCCGGAGGAATTCGGGGGATTCGGGAGATCGCTCAGCGAAAGGAGGGGGCGGATGGAGGAGAGCATCGAGATATTGAACAAGAGCTGGGGCGAGGAGCCGTTCACCTTCGACGGAAAATACTATAAGCTCCAAGACATCAGCGTCACGCCCAAGCCTGTACAGAAGCCGATACCTATATGGATAGGGGCGTTTACAGAGCCCGCGATCAGGAGGGCGGCAAGGATAGGGGCGCCCCTCTATGTGCCCGCAATAGGCATAATACCAATCGTGAAATATCTTTTCGATATGCATAGCTCGCTTCTCAAAGAGTACGGCAGGAATCCTGAAGATTTTGAAAAACCCCTGGTCAGGGAAATCTACATCTCCGATCATAAGAGCGATAAAATATGGGAAAAGATTAAAGAAAACGTCACCTATACGGCCAAGGGGTATGCGTCCTGGGGCTCCATGGTGGACCGCGCGGGGAACCTGCTTTCCGACCCGAACGACCCGGTCCTCTACGATATAGCGAGGGAGCAATCGATAATCGGCACGCCCGAAGAATGCATCGAGACGATCAAGCGTTACATGGACGAGCTGCCTGTGAATAACCTTATATGCCGTTTTAAATTCCCGGGGATAAGCCACGAAGAGGCCGTGAGATCAATGAAGCTATTCGTTGAAAAGGTGCTTCCGGCTGTTTCTTGACGCAGTGTCCGGTCCCGATGTGGACACGGCCGGCGCTCAAAATGCGGGTTTAGGAGCTGTTTGCCGTTTCCGCCTCACCTTGTATCCAACCGGAATGTCAGTGGTTATAATATCTCCCTTTTGAGCGCAATACCGGGTAAATTGTTTCAATATCCACGGAGAACGAGATAAATGAGCCGTCCTTCCAAACTGACTTCGATACACGAGCAATCGAGATCGTACAGCAAGGTAAAATCGAAAGACATAATAGACTACGTTTATAGAGATTTCGTGCCCTACTATGAAATCCAGGATTTTCCCATGCAGATAACGGCGCCCTCAGGAACATTAATCGAGATAGTTGACGACCCTGCTGTAATTGTCGGGACCGCAGTGCTGAACAAAACAAATAAGCGGGTCGCGGTCATAGCGCAGCAAATGCCGTCGGGCGATTCGGAGAGGACGAGGCTCAATTACGGGCTGGTGAAAGCGGACGGTTACGCTCTATCATATAATATGATGTGCTACGCCGAGCAGAACGGCCTCATGCTCCATACGTATATCGACACGATAGGCGGGGACCCATTCGAATATTCCGCAGGTAAGCTGCAGTCGTGGCTAATATCCAATTGCCAGGCCAAGATGATCTCCCTCGGGACCAAATCAATATCTACGGTCATTGGCAGCGGTGGCAGCGGTGGCGCGATAGCTCTTCAGCTCGCGCATAAGAGATACATGCTCGCGCGCGCCGAATACTCGGTAATAACAGCGGAAGGGTGCTCGGCAATCCTTTTCAGGAGCGCCGACAAGATCGAAGATGCCCTAGAGGTGCTCCAGCCGACTTCCGACTTCATGCTGAAGTACGGAATCGTGGACAAAGTCATAAAGGAACCCTCGCTCGACAGCTCGGCTTACAAAAGGAAGGTCCTTATTAATATCGAGAAAATGCTGCTTGCCGGGACGGATGAGCTGGAGAAGTCCGATATGAGGTACCTGCGCAACAACCTTGTGAATAAGATTCAGGAATGCGGAGAGGTGGAAAAACGGGAGCACACCTACCACGCCATCACGAAGAAAATCAAGAGCTGGCTCCCTCATTATTCCTTTTCCAGAACCACGACACCCGAGGTGTCCCATATGCAGATCGCGCTTTACGGAGCCGAACCCCACTTCTGCAACGACGAAAAGGACCAGGAGGGCAAGGTCGTGCGGGCCGGGTGCCGCAAGCACTTTGCCAAAGAGGAATTTCAGAAGAACTACTACGCATGCCCCTATTGCGAGAAGCCGAACCCCATAGGTTCTCACGACTACCTCAACCTGCTGCTCAACAGCGACTCCTTCCACGAACTCCATTCGGACTTGAGCGTCGACGATATCGATTCGAGGTTCAACTTCCACGACTACAGCGAAACGCGCAGGAAAAACGCGGGCCGTATCGAGTCGAAAGACTCTCTCGTAGTCGGGTACGGCGAGATATTCGAGCTCCCAGTCGCGGTCGCCGTAAGCGAGTTCAGGTTCATGGGCGGTTCGATGGGGGCTGTTTTCGGCGAGAAGATGAAGCTCATTGCGGATTACGCGATAAGGGAAAACCTGCCTCTAATATGCGTAACCGCGTCGGGCGGGGCCAGGATGCAGGAAGGAACCGTCGCCCTTTACCAGATGGCGAAGACGATCTCGGCCATCCTGAAGTTGAAGGAAGCGGGCCTGCCTTTTATATCCGTACTCGGCCACCCGACCACGGGCGGAGCGCTTGCGAGCTACGCTGTTCAGGGGGATTTCATCATATCCGAGAGGAAGGCGACGATCGCTTTTGCGGGGGACAGGGTAGTCAAGCTGACGAGCGGCGGAAGGGGGGTGGACCCCGGCACAATGACTTCGGAGTTCTTCTCGAAAAAGGGCGGCATCCACCTTGTGACCGAGCGCAGCCAGCTTAAATCGTCCATCTCGGGCGTGCTTAGACTCACACCATGGCACAGCGGGCTGAAAAGAGAGCAATCCCCGGCGGATTGAGCCGCATCGACCGGGACGCCCGGCTGTAATAGCGGCCTTTTCGAGAAGATAAGCAAGATAAATATGAACCGCGACTCCGTGACCGAAGACAGGATTAACGATAAAAAGGCGGTAATAATAGGGGCCGGCCCGGCCGGTCTCACGGCCGCCTACGAGCTTTCCAAGGCCGGGATAAAATCGGCAGTGATCGAAAAAGACAGCGTCGTCGGAGGGCTGGCCAGAACAGTCAATTACCGGGGCTACCGCTTCGATATAGGGGGGCACCGCTTCTTCACCAAGGTGCGCGCCGTCGAGAACATGTGGCGGGAGGTGCTCGGGAGTGATTTTCTCAAAAGACAGAGACTCTCGCGGATATACTACAACAAGAGGTTCTTTTATTACCCTTTCCGCGTTACTAACGCGCTTTTCGGTCTCGGAGTCTGGAACAGTCTACTTATCGCAGTGAGCTATCTGAAAGCACAGCTGTCTCCGGAGCTGCCGGAGGATACGTTCGACAAATGGGTCTCGAACCGCTTCGGAAGTCGTCTTTACGGTCTCTTTTTCAAGACATATACTGAAAAGGTATGGGGCATACCGTGCAGCCAGATAAGCGCCGAATGGGCCGCACAGAGGATAAAGGGGCTCTCCCTCATGCAGGCCCTCAAAAACGCCCTGCTCAAGGATAACGGCTCTGACAAGAAAGAGACCATAAAGACACTCATAGACAGCTTCGATTACCCCAGGCTCGGGCCTGGCATGATGTGGGAAGCCGTGGCCGAGATAATCACCCGGGATGGAAACGAGTTGTTGCTGAATTCGGACGTAACAAAAATCCACATAGGTGACGGCAGGGTGGAAAAGGTCGAAATTAACGGGAACGGAGCGGTCGGGTTCGTCCACGGGACAGACTTTATAAGCACCATGCCGATAAGGGAGCTGGTAGGGAAGCTCGATCCCGCGCCGCCGGAGGAAGTCATTAATGCGGCCGCCCGCCTTAACTACAGGGATTTCCTTACCGTTTCCCTCGTGATAGACCAGCCCGACGTCTTTCCCGACAACTGGATATACATACACGAACCCGGCGTAAAACTGGGCAGGATACAGAACTTCAAGAACTGGAGCGGGGACATGGTGCCGGACCCGGCAAAAACCTGTCTCGGGCTTGAGTACTTTTGCTTTGAGGGCGACGGGCTATGGTCGATGGGCGACCGTGAGCTGATAGAGTTCGCCAAGAATGAGCTCGAAGAGATGAGACTCGTAAACACATCGCTCGTCGTGGACGGCTCGGTTGTGCGGATGCCGAAAGCCTACCCAGTTTACGACTCGGGCTACCGGGAGTCCCTGAGGATCATACGCGAGTACCTGGATGGTATTAGTAATTTACAGCTCGTCGGACGTAACGGTATGCATAAATACAACAATCAGGACCATTCCATGCTGACGGCGATGCTCGCCGCGAAGAACATCCTCGGCGCCCACTACGACCTATGGAAGGTAAACGCCGAGCAGGAATACCACGAAGAAGCCGCAGAGACAGGGGAAGAAGACCTTTACGGCTTTCGAGACCTCGCCGGGACGCAGCCGCTCGTGCCCGAACCCGCGGCCATGCGAAGGCCCTCGGCTACGGACGAGGCGATTATAAAGGCCTTTGCGCGAATGGACAAGCTCGCATTCGCCGTTTCCGTGGGAACAGTTTCCGGCCTGGGGGTCTTCCTTGCCACGCTCGCGCTCATATTGAAAGGCGGGCATGTCGTGGGCCCTACCCTCAGCCTCCTCGGTCAATACTTCGCCGGTTACTCGGTAACGCTGGAGGGCGCTGTCATAGGGTTCGGGTACTCATTCCTGTGGGGGTTCCTGTTCGGGTGGCTTTTCGCCTACTTAAGAAACTTCCTGACGGGTATTTATGTCTTCAGGATCAGCAAGGAGAGAGAATTCTCGACTTTTAAGAATTTTATCGATTATATTTAATAGTCAGTCTAATGAACAGAGACAGAGAAGAAGAGAAAGTCCTTCAGGCAGTGGCTTTACTGAACGCGAAGGTGCTGGGATTAATACTCGGTATAATTATCGGGCTTGTAATTTTCATAGCTACGAACTGGCTTCTGCTGAAAGGACCTCAGCCCGGCCCTTCGGGGGAGTACGTTTTGGGCCCTCACATGGAGCTCCTGAGTCAGTTTTTTATCGGTTACAGGGTATCGTTCTGGGGAAGCATCATCGGGTTTATATACGGATTCGCAGTCGGCACGATAGGGGGCGCCCTAATAGGCTGGATATATAACCGAATCGTTCTTTTGAGGCAGAGATACTAACGGCGCATAGCGCAGATCGTCAATAGCGACCCGACCGCCGCCAACCCACTGAAAACTGTTACAACTGTAAGGAATTCGAGTAAAATATCATTCCACCGGGGCAAGGATCACAGCAAGCAGGGTATGAAGAGTTGACCGACGAAAAAAGGCTTAAGAGAAAATTCGTGCTCGATTTATTGGGCCCGTATAAAAAATACATCGCCCTGCTGCTGGTGCTGTCATTATTTGCCGCCGCTTTCGACGGCATATCAATCGGCATGCTCGTCCCGCTCCTGGGCGGAATCCAGCAGATTAAGAATTACAGCCAGCTCCCGGAAGTACTCCAATCGCTTATAAATATCTTCTCCGGTTATCCGATCGAGAAACAGATACTCCTGTCGCTTATTTTGGTCGTACTCGCGCTGGTGCTAAAGAATCTCGTGCTGACAGTCTTTTATTATCTCACATACTGGCTCACGGCGAGATTTATCAAGGACCTCAGGGTACGCGTGGTAAACACGCTCATGACGGTAGGCATGGGATTCTACAACAACGTAAAGACAGGCGATCTCGTTGAAAACATTATCTACAACACCGCTATCACCGACGAAGTATTCAGGAAGTCGACGGAGTTGATCAACCTCATTATGTCATTCCTATTATTCCTCGCTCTCCTTGTCGTATTCTCCTGGAAACTTACAGCCGTTACGATCGTTCTTTCTGCAATCATAGCGTTCGGAGTGTCCATCTATATAAAGAAGATATCCCTATACGGGCTCAGATTGATAGGCAGCGGGAGAGAGTTTGCTGCGTCGCTTCACGAGAACCTGTCCGGAATCCAGGTTATAAAGTCTTTTTCGAAAGAAAGAGAGCAGACAATCAAGCTGAGGGACGGAATCGAAAAGCACGCCGCTAACCAGTTAAACCTCAGTTTTTCGACATTCATGGTCCACGTAATCACCGAAGCATTGGGGGTTCTGGCAATAGGAATACTGTTCCTTATAGCCATCAAGGGCTCGAAGATGGACTACAGGCTCGTTCTAACACAGATGCTTCCCTTCATATATATCCTCGCTCGCATGCTCCCGGTGATAAAGCAGATAAACCAGGCGAGGGGGGTCATCATAGGCAGGCTTCCTGCATTAGACGCCGTTTACGAGCTCATACGGCTCGACAATAAGCCCGTCCTCAGGGACGGGGATAAGCAGTATGCCGGCCTTAAGAGCGGCATAAGGTTCGAGTCCGTCACTTTTTCGTACAACGGCGGGGAAAGAGCCGCCCTGAACGACGCGCGATTCTTCATCCCTAAGGGCAAAACGACTGCGATCGTGGGGAAATCCGGGGCGGGGAAATCGACTATCATCAATCTGCTGCTGAGGTTCTACGACCCGCAGAGCGGAGATATATTTATCGACGACGAGCCCCTCAGGAACATGGCGGTCGAATCTTACCGACGCAATATCGGCATCGTCAGTCAGGATACATTCATATTCAATGACACGGTAAGGAACAACATCGCTTTCGGGCTGACCGGCGAGCCGTCGGACGAGATAATCACGGACGCCGCAAGGCGGGCGGGCGCGGACGAATTCATATCGGAGCTCATGCAGGGATACGACACGATTCTCGGAGAGAGGGGCCTCAGGCTCTCGGGTGGCCAGCGACAGAGGATATCCATCGCGCGGGCTATATTGAAAAACCCGGAGATACTCATACTCGACGAGGCGACGAGCTCTCTCGATACGAGGACCGAGGAGCTCATACACGAGGCGATCACCGAACTCAGCAGAAACAGAACGGTCGTGATCATCGCCCACAGACTCTCGACGATCAAGAACGCGGACCAGCTGATAGTGCTAAGGGACGGAAGGGTCTCGGAGACTGGAACGGAAACGGAGCTTTTGGGGCGTAGGGGGGAATACTATGAACTTGCCACTTCGGGCAAATGAGCAGTGCCCGATACACCGGCAAGCCTCAGGGCCGGATGAACATACTATACAAGCTCATACGTAGCAGGGCGATATGAATTCCAACAATCCATATATCTCGGTAATAATCCCCGTTTACAACGGAAGCGGCTATATAGAGAAAAGTCTGGGGGCTCTCGGGAGCTCTCTCTACAGATCGTTTGAGACCATCGTGGTCGACGACGCTTCCTCGGACAATACGAGGGAAATATGCGGAGGCTTCGGCGTTACGGTCATCGGACTCGAGCGGCAGTCGGGGCCCGCGGCGGCGCGGAATGAAGGGGCGAAGAGGGCCGCGGGAGAAATTCTGCTCTTTATTGATGCGGACGTCGTCGTTACTGAAAACACGCTGGGACAGTTTGCCGGCCTTTTCGCAAGCCGGCCGGACATCTCCGCCGCGTTCGGGTCGTACGACGACAGCCCTTCCGCTCCTGATTTCATATCCCAGTACAGAAACCTGCTTCATCATTTCGTACATCAGAGGTCTTCGGGGGAAGCGGATACGTTCTGGGCCGGATGCGGCGCGGTGAGGCGGAGCGTATTTTCGGAGCTCGGCGGATTCGACCCGGATAAATACCCGGCACCGTCCATCGAGGATATAGAGCTCGGCTACAGAATGAGGCAGAGGGGGTACGGCATATTGCTGGACAAGGATATACAAGTGAAACATCTCAAGCGTTGGGAATGGCGGTCTGTCATCAGAACGGATATTTTTAACAGGGCCATACCGTGGTCGAAGCTCATATTAGAGACGCGGCGGATGCCGAGCGATATGAACCTCCGCATGACCGACAGGGTAAGCACAGCCCTTACAGGGTTGCTGTTTATAAGCTCGCTCATACTCGTATTGGACCTAATCGGGATTTTCCGCGTGGCACAGTTCGCGAGGATCATAATATTCGCTTTGATAATCGCTGCCGCTCTTGTCGTACTGAACAGGGACGTTTACGGATTCTTTATCCGTAGGAGGGGTCTCAAATTTACCCTCCTTGCGATACCTATGCACTTCTTTTATTACCTTTACTCCGGTGTTTCATTCTCCATATGCTGGATTAAAAAAAAGATTTCCAAAATAGTATGAATGATGACTGATACCTAAGACCGGGAAGAGGTATAGGTTCCGGTGAGCTTTTTTACATTCTCGACATCTTCGGGCTTGTCCAGAATCTCCCCCTTGCCCATCTCGTAAAGGAAATTGGCATTGTCCCGGGGCGCATGACTTCTCACGTTCGGATCGAAGAAGACCTCTTTCGTGTGCACGAGCCCCGCCCTGTTATATGAAGCGAGCTCGTATTTCATGCCCATTCTTAGTGCGTCGCATGGGCACGCCTCCACGCAGAATCCGCAAAATACGCACCTCATGAAGTCGATATTGTAAACCTTCGGCCTCCGCTCTATACCGTAATCGTCCGCTGGCTCGGCCACGATGGAAATTGCCTGAGTGGGGCATGCGACCTCGCAGAGCTTGCACGCCACGCACCTGATCTCGCCGTCGTCGTCCGCCGGCATCACATGGAGGCCCCTGTACCGGGGCGGCAGCTCCTTGACCTCTTCCGGGTACTGAATGGTAATGGGCTTAAAGTGTATCAGATGCTTGAGCGTAATAGCGAGACCGCCGATGATTTGCGGGAGATAGAGCTTCTCGTACCAGGTGAGCTCCGGATGTTTCAGCACTTTTATCTTTATCGACATCTATATTATCCTGTACACGCCTGTATATAACTTATAACATATATCGGCGGTTTTTAAAGCCGGGACCTCATACCAGCCCGTCAGTCGGCGAGCTCCTTCTTTAATCTCGAATAGACGATAATCCCGGAAGCCAAGGAGCCTGTTATCATAAGAGCGCCCGTCAGGAACGAGCCGAGGAGCACTTTACCGACGCCAGTCATGCCGAGGAGAATAAAGCCGACTCCAAGGACCCAATTTATAATAACCGGGGAGAAGCCGGGACTTTCGATGCCGGGATTGAGCTCCCTCGCAGGCTTCCACCACCCCCACGGACGCACCCTTTTGTAGAAACCCGACAGGGTCTCGATCGGCTCGGGGCGCGTGATGAAAGTCACGGCGACCCAGATAATCGAGGATACCGGTATGACAAGTATCTGGTGCCTGAGCTCGAGCGGAATTCCCTCCGATCTGGTATACAACACTATTGCTAGAATCGTAACGAGTGAAGAGGCGAGTGCGGATATCTCCGACCACGCGTTTATCCTCCACCAGAACCACCGGAGCACGAGTACGAGTCCTATGCCCGCGCTCATCGCCCAGAGGAATATCCAGGCTTTCCCTATGTTTGTAATATGGAGCGCGAAATACCCGGCCAGCAGGGTCAATACCAGCGTGCAGAGCCTCGATACCAGTATGTAGTGCTTCTCGCCGGCTTTCTTGTTTATAAACCGCCTGTAAATGTCGTTCATCAGATAAGAGGCGCCCCAGTTGAGCTGTGTCGAGAGTGTCGACATGAAGGCAGCCAGAAAACTCACGAATAGCAGGCCCTTGAGCCCGGGGCCGAGGAAGTCCCTGATTACAACAATATACATGGCCTCATTGTCCCCCTTCGCGGCGTCCGCACTGGAATAGATTATTAAAGAAGCGAGCGCGACAAGCACCCACGGCCAGAAGCGGATTATGTAGTGGTTGACGGCGAACCATGCAGTTCCGGCGACCGAGTGCCTCTCGTTCTTCGCGGAGCACATCCTCTGTATGAAATACCCACCGCCGTCCGCGTTGTGGGAAGACCACCAGATGACGGTGACGTAAACGAGGAAAGTAAAAAAGCTCGATGAGAGGAATCCGTCGCTGACCGGAGTGCCGCCGGAAGGGGTCATTATTAAAGCCAGATGCTTTTTATCTATACTTCCCAGCTTCTCGATGAACCCGGAAAACCCCCCTATTTCAGGTGATCCTATTACGACCCATGCGAGGATTATTGTGCCGAAGAGCGCGATAAAATACTGGAAGAAATCCGTAAGCGCTACTCCCCATATACCGGACATCATCGTATAGAAAAAGGCTATGGAAATACAAATTACGATCGCGGCGGTGGTCTCCACCCCGAAAAATATTTTCAAGACCTTCGCCATCGCGCTTATCACCCACCCCATAACTATGAAATTGAAAAGGGTGGAGAAATATAATGCCTTGAACCCCCTCAAGAACGCGGCCGGCTTGCCGCTATACCTTATCTCTATGAGCTCGTTGTCGGTAATAACCTCGGCCCTTCTCCAGAGCCTAGCGAATACGAGCAAAATGAATACGTGACTGAACACGTAATTCCACCAGAACCAGTTTTTCCATATCCCCTCGGTCCTGACCCAGCCCGTGACGGCGAGCGGGGTATCGGCCGCGAAAGTGGTAGCGACCATGGAGGTGCCGAGGAGCCACCAGGACATGTTCCTGTCGGACACGAAGTAGGAGGACATGCTTCCGCTCGCCCTCTTCGTGAAATATACCCCGACGGCAAGAGACAGGAGCAGGTACGCTGCGACTATGCACCAATCGAGCGGGCTTAACGCGGATAACGCTGTGGCCAGGGCCGATCCCATTGCGGGGTAATTTACCTGATAAGGATTTGAGGTGATAGTAAAACTACAATCTTAAACCGACGGGAATTCTACCTCTCGCTTCCATGCCGCCTAGGAGCACGCGGGCGGCAGAGGACTGGCACGCGTCCATGGAATCGAATGCGCATATGACGGTATCGAATTTATCGAATCCCCTGACTACATAGGGGGAGCCGAAAGACAGGAGGGCTTTCTCCGCGGGAAGCGCGGCTAACTCGTTCAATAAGCCCCTGAAGAATTCCGGCAGTGCGGACTGCTTTTTCCAGGCCCCGACTGTAGTGTAGATCAGGCATATGAGGGCGCCGTACTCTTCTGATCGGACAATTAATTTATCGAGCTCAGTAGTGTAGGTAACGGGGACCAATTTAAATTCTACCCCGGCCCCGGCGAGCTGCCGCGTGAAACCCGCCGCTATGTCCACGTCCGACCGGGTTACGTCGAATACGAGGACAACGGCCTTCCGGGAGCGGAGGCTCCCGCCCTTAAGTCTGCATATCGAGCTTTCCGCAATGCGGCGTATAATCCCGGGGCCGTCGGGAAGCGGTGCGGAAGCGTGAGCGGCCGGCTTATTCAGCCGGTTGTTTTTAACGGTAATTATGCGTCCCGCCGACCTCTCGAGCGTATTGAGGTTCAGCTCTCCCGTGGCGGCCATATCGACGAGCCTGCTTAAGAGTGTTATAGGATCCCTGGGGTCGAGTATAATGTCGCAGCCCGCATCGAGAGCGAGGTGGGCGTTATCCCATTCATCCCCGATCCTGTTTATTCCGGACATGTGGAAGGAATCGGTTATTACCAGGCCAGCGTACCCCCAATCCCTTCTCAGAATCCCGTCTATGATATTTCCGGATATAGTCGCGGGGATATTCCCGTTTCCGATCCTGGGGAACGCCACATGGGCGGTCATGATCGCGGCGACGTCCGCCCGGGCGGCACTCCTGAACGGAGCAAGACCGCATGATTCGAGCTCGCGGAGCGTCGTGTCCAGAACGGGCATAACCTCATGAGAATCGGCGCCCGTCCCGCCGTGTCCGGGAAAGTGCTTCCCGCAGGCGAGCACGCCCGCCTCCTGTGCACCCCTGATAAAAGCCGCGCCCAGGCGTGATACGAGACCGGGATCGTCCCCGTACGCGCGGATGCTGATTATAGGGTTTTGAGGATTCGTGTTCACGTCGAGCACCGGGGCGAAGATCAGGTTCAATCCGCACTCTTTCATTTCATCGGCTATGAACCGCGCTTCCTCATATACGAGAGCTTCATCCCCTGCAGCCCCGAGCGACATAGTGAATGGAAAGCGGACGGCATCGGACAATACCTGCCCTACCCCGCGCTCGGCGTCGATACCGAAGAGCAATGGAACTGCTGATATCGAATTGAGCTCTTCGGTCGCATCGGACACTGACCGCTTGTCCCCTCCGAAAACAATGAAGCCACCTGCCCTGTATTCACTCACGAGCATCTTCGCGAGAGGAACCGGGTCGGGCCCTCTGAAGTCGAGCCTGGGCATTACGACCTGACCCGCTTTTTCGGGCGTGCCGAGATCAGATATTTTTATATGCTTATCATTCATACGATTCAGAAAGCGGTCTTGATCAGATAAAGCCCGGTAATCATAATCCCCCCAATACTATCTTTCCCAAAGGCACCCTGTGCGAAGCGCCTGTGACGCGCGCGAGGTTCCCCGGGTTCCCGGAAACAAGCTCGTTGGCCAGTATAGCGAAAGCCACGGCCTCCTTCGCATCGGAAGGGATCCCGTAATCATCTGTCGTCGAGCATTTTATATTATTAAATTCAGCCCTGAGCCTTTTCATCAAGACGGGGTTCCTGCACCCGCCGCCGCTGAATATTATCTCGCTGATCCGGCCGTTAGGGAATATAAACCTCTCGTAAGAAAGTGAGATCGATTTTACCGTAAGCTCAACTAGCGTCGCGATCATGTCATCGAGCGAAATCTCACCTCTTTTTACAAAGGAAACGAGAGCCGACGCACGCTCCATACCGAACAGCTCCTCTCCGGTCGATTTTGGGGGAGGCTTCATGAAATAAGGGTCCGCCAGGAGCTCGTTAAGTAGTTTTTCATCCGCTTTGCCCCGCGATGCGCATTCGCCGTCTTTATCGAATTGCTTCCGTCCACTTGTAGAGATGCTCATAACCCTGTCCATGAGCATATTTCCGGGACCGGTATCGAACGCGGTCACTTCATCGACGCTCTCCGTAATTACGGACGCGTTCGCTATGCCGCCTATATTCTGGGCTATGCGTACGTCGCCGGGTTTCATGAACAGTATGTAATCCGCATAGGGCACGAGCGGGGCGCCCTCGCCGCCTGCGGCTATGTCACGCGTCCTGAAGTCCCCGATAGTTGTCACGCCTGTCGCCTCGGCGATCACATCGAGCTCCCCCAGCTGGAGCGTGGAGGGAGTCCCCTCATGCCGGGACGGTGGGTTGTGATATACCGTCTGGCCGTGGGAGCCGATCAAATCGACCAGTTTTCTATCCGTCCCCGACTCGTCGATAACCCTGAGGACCGCTTTCGCGAACGCGTCCCCTATGAGAAAATTGAGCATCGAAATTTCAGCCGCGGAGCATTGTGGCGTCAAGGCTTCGAGCCCCTCTCTTATTCCCTCTTCGTAGGGGACGCAGATGAATTCAATCAGCTCGATCCGCGTGTCTCCGCCGCTCCCCCGGATTTTAACGAGGGCCGCGTCTATGCCGTCCCTCGACGTGCCGGAGATGAGGCCGACAATGAGCTTTTCTTTTTTATCGAAGAGTGATTTCAGTTTGTCTAACATATAGAGCGGCGTTTTGGTTTCTTTCCGAAACTATTTTCAGAACAATTATTCAGAGTGAGAATTAACCAAGCGCCCTTCGCAAAAAACCGTTATTCTTCTGCAGCAGATCCTTCGCTTTTTTATAGCTGAGACCCTTTTTCGCCATCACGACCGACGTCTTGACGTCCCAGCCGGACCTCTTGAGCAGCTCCGCCGCCTCCTGTTCGTCCACACCCGCGATTTCCATTACGATCCTTTTAGCCCTGTCTCTCAACTTTGAGGACCTCGGCAGCACGTCTATCATCAGGTTCCCGTAGGTCTTTCCGAGCTTGACCATGGCCCCCGTCGTGAGCATATTCAAAACCATTTTAGTCGCGGTGCCCGCCTTCATACGCGTCGAGCCGACGACGGCTTCGGGCCCCACAAGAAGAGAGATGACGATATCGGGGACACGGGAATCGGCCTTGTTACACGTCACGAGAATCCTCCCGCTCCCCTTCTTCTCAGCATAAGAGAGGGCGCTCTCGACAAAAGGGGTAGTCGCGCTCGCGGCTATTCCGACGAGGACGTCCGCCTCATTGAGGCCCATTTTTTTCAGCTCCGCTTTCGCTTCTTCAGTCGAGTCTTCAGCCCCTTCGACGGATTTCCACACAGCTTTTCTGCCCCCCGCTATTATCGCCCTTATGAGTGAAGGGTCTGTCCCGAAAGTCGGGGGGCATTCGGCCGCTTCCATCACGCCCAGCCGCCCGCTCGTCCCGGCGCCTATGAATATGAGGCGGCCTCCGCGGCCCATCCTTTCGACTATCAATTCCACTGCCGCCGCGATATGATCCTTCTCCTTTTCGACAGCCCCTGAGATCGAGCCGTCTTCGGCCAAGATGAGCCCGACTATCTCTTCAGCGGAACATTCATCGAGGCGTGCCGTGCGGGGGTTGATTCTCTCTGTAAGGAGGTGTCCGGTCTTTCGGCTTTTCGTCACTGGGATAATTATATCCCGAAGAGGCGGAATAATTAACACCGGGGGGATATATTTATTGACAATCCCCCGCTCATATAATAGATTTTCAGGTGAAAGCGGGTGTAGCTCAGCTGGTAGAGCATAAGCTTCCCAAGCTTAGGGTCGCGGGTTCGAATCCCGTCGCCCGCTCCATTCAAAACAATCACCTTTTAAATAAAAAACAGGGTTCGAACCCGCTGAGATAATAGAACTTTAGTTGGCGGCGTTATCGGACTGGCCGGCTTTTTCCTGCTCGATGAAGTACTTCACTGCGGCGCGGACGAATTTGCTCCTTTCGGCCTCGCCCAGGATACCCTTCAGGCTGTCGTAGACGCTCGGATCGATGAGGAGCGCCCCGAGCGTGCCTTCCCCTCCCCTGAGCATCTCCGATATCTCCCTGAAGTTAGACATCGTTTCTTTTAGCTCGGTAATCACGCCGTCCTGTCCGTTCAGATTGGCGGTGGCGTTTTTCAGATTGGCCACTGTGGAGTTGATGTCGCTCGAGAGTTGTTTATTGTAAACGAGGGAATGCAGCACCCCGTCCCCTTTGTCTATCTGGTTGAGCATGTTATCGAGCTTGGAAATTGCCTTATTGAGCTTTATAAGGGCGTTCTCCTCCGACTTACCCGACTTGTCCTTCTCCCCGTAAATCATCGTATTCAGGATCCCGTCGTTCTTCTCTATAGCCTCGAGGTTATTCTGGATGGCTTCGGAGCTCGCCCTCAGGGAGGCGAGGGTCTTGCTTATGTTATTGATGTTTTCCTCACGTCCGAACGCCTTGACTATCTTGTCGAGGCTCTCCGAGATGCTTATGATGTTCGCCAGCAAATCGCCTGACTGGCCGATTATGCTCGCGAACTCGATTGGGGTCTGGCTCTCGATCACGAGGGAATCGGGGAGCTTCGCCATCGGCTTCTCTACCCCCGGGATTACCTCGATGTACTTATCGCCAAGGAGGCCTTCCGTCCTGATGGTAGCCTTCGCATCCGGGTTGATCCTGCTCATCCCGTCCCTGTTGATCTTCATTGTCACCATTATCACCTTATCGCCGACCGGGTTCGGGGTGAATTCTATGTCGGTGACGGCCCCTATCCTCACGCCCGACAGCCTGACGGCCGCGCCCTTTATAAGGCCTGCCGTGTTCGTAAAAGATGTGGTGAGGGTATAGCTCTTCTCGTAGAAACGCTGCTCACCCGTGAGGAAAAATAATATAAGGACGAACAAGCTCAGTGTTATCAATACGAACAGGCCGACCCTAAAATTCAGTACTCTCTGATTCCTCATGGACCCGATCTCCCGAGAACTAATTTAACCCGATTAAAGAGGCTGGCAATATTGAATTAATTATAATCCGAATCAGGCTTATCCGTAGAATTATACGTCAGAAACGGAAAATTCTCAAAGCGCCGGCCCATCTGCGTTAGATTCACGCCGATATATTACAAATCTCTTCCCCTGGTCTATTGGAATTTCGAGGCATTCCGCTACAATATTACTTTCTCCTGAGCTCGGGTATAACTAACTTGCCAAAATCGCGGATGGCTTCAGGGGGAGACGTTCCTAAAATCTCACCTTCTGCAGGAGTGTAAAGATGAACAAGATACGGAGGGCCATAATAAGCGTTTCCGATAAAGAGGGGATAGGCAATTTCGCCAAGGGCCTCATGGAATTCAAAATTGAGATACTGTCGACCGGGGGCACCGCAAAAAGGCTCAGGGACGGCGGTATAGCAGTGACGGACATATCGGAGTTTACCGGATCCCCGGAAATACTCGGGGGGAGGGTCAAAACGCTTCATCCGAAGATACACGGGGGGATTCTGGCGCTGAGGGGTGACAAGACGCATGAACTCCAGATGAAGGAGAACGCAATAGAGCCTATAGATATGGTCATTGTCAACCTATACCCTTTCGAGGAAGTCATTAAAAATGAAAAAGTCGAGCTCAGCGAAGCGATCGAGAATATAGACATAGGCGGCCCCACCCTCCTCAGGGCTTCGGCCAAGAATTACGAGCACGTCACGCTAGTCACCGACCCCGAGGACTATAAGGACCTGCTAAAAGAGCTCAAGAAAAATAAAGGCGCGATATCCCCGGAAACAAATTTCAGGCTCGCCGTAAAGGCGTTCTCATACGTTGCGCGATATGACGCCGCAATATCGAACTATCTGGGTGGGCTCGAAAAGGACGGCGGAAGAAATAAATTCCCGGCCGCCATCACCATGCACTTCGAAAAGAAAATGAAGTTGAGATACGGCGAGAACCCCCACCAGGAGGGATCTTTCTACGTACTGCCGGAAATTGACGAGCCCTGCATTTCTAATTCTGTTCAGCTTCAGGGAAAGGAGCTGTCCTTGAACAACATATATGATACGGACGCCGCTCTAGAGGCGGTAAAGGACTTTAAGGAGACCGCCTGCGTAATCGTCAAGCATAATAACCCGTGCGGCGTCGCGACTGACGAGAGCGTAGTGGATGCGTTCCTCAAGGCAAAAGCATGCGACCCTGTAAGCGCTTTCGGCGGAATAGTGGCGTTTAACAAAGATGTGGACGAGGTAACGGCGTCGGAGCTCGCGAATATGTTCCTCGAAGTGGTTATTGCACCCGGTTATACGGAGAAGGCGCTCGAGGTACTGTCGAGCAAGGGGAACCTCCGTGTAATGAAGACGCCGCCCCTCAATATTAGCGTGAAGCCGGGTCTTGATTTCAAGAAGGTGGTAGGGGGGGCCCTGATTCAGGACAGGGACACGGGGGTGAACGACGATTTCAAGGAAATGAAGGTCGAAACCAAGCGTCAGCCCACCGATGAGGAGCTGGAAGCCATGAAATTCGCGTGGAAGGTTTGCAAGCACGTTAAATCAAACGCCATAGTCTTTGCCCGCAGCGGGCAGACCGTCGGTATCGGGGCGGGACAGATGAGCAGGGTCGATTCGGTCAAGATAGCCACATTTAAATCAACGATGCCAACGGCCGGGGCTGTTTTAGCCTCGGACGCATTTTTTCCATTCAGGGACGGCATAGACGAGGCGGCCAAGGCGGGGATTACCGCTATAGTACAGCCCGGCGGATCGATCAGGGATAGTGAAATAATCGCAGCCGCTGACGAGCACGGAATGGCGATGGTGTTCACGGGCGTAAGACATTTCAAACACTGAGGTGGAACAGTGCCCAAACTTCACCCCGCATCCGACTGAAGATGAGGGTATTGTTCGAGCGGAGAACGCCGACAACGCCGCCTCAGATACCGCCCTATTAGACCGGTATTCATCCTATGATACTATAATGCCCCGACTGCATCCCCCGTGTGCTATAATAAATTTTAAATGAAACTGACTGTATTTTATGATTACATTTGTCCATTCTGCTACATAACCTCAAAGAACCTGGAAACGCTGTCAAACGAGCTCGAACTGGATATCGACTGGAAGGGCATAGAGATCCATCCGGAATATCCGGGAGAAGGCCAAAAGAGCAGCAAAACGCTTAAATCCCTTAAAACAGCCGAATCAATAAAAGGCGCGGCAAAAGAGAGCGGTATGGAGATGCTGCTCCCCGGCTTCAGGACCAATTCCAGGCTAAGTCTCGAAGCTTCTGAATTCGCGAAGACGAGGGGCCGTTTCATGAGCTTTCACAAGCTCATATATGAAGCGTATTTTATGGAAAGAAAAAACATCGGGGAAATGGAGATAGTCCTTGAAGCGGGCGTAATGTCCGGGCTCGACCCCAAGGAGCTTGAGGAATGCCTCACCGGCCGGACGATGTTCCATAAAGTCGAGGAAAATAAAAAGGCCGCTCAATCGAACCTGGTGACAGGGGTACCGACTCTTATCATGGGTAATTTCCCCGTATACGGCAATCAATCTCCCGAAACATTGAGACTTCTAATAAAGAGGGCGATCGAAAGGTCTGCCTGACATCGCTTGCAATCTTCCCCGCCCCATCCATCCCCCACCCCACAAAAAAAACCCCTTCCCTTGCATGAGCAAGAGAAGGGGTTCAATTTTTTTAACATCAAGCCGAAGTCATGATAGCCCCCCGGCACCGATGCCTCAATTTCTATTTAAAGAACTGGTCAATGAAGATCATCAACCTGCCCTGTACCGCAAACGGGGTTTCACTGTAGCTAACACCGTCTGACTCGACTTCGTTAGCATCGAGCGTGGCAATCGCCTGTGTTTCGAGGAGCTGATCCAAGCTGTCACCCGGGAATACTATACTGCCGATGAGGTCGAGGTTAACACCGGGATACATATGCCACGTGAAGGTGGCTTCAACTTCCGTACCCAAATAGGTCCCGAGGTCCTCAGCAATTAACCCAGCCCCGCCCCCACCAACAGCCGGGACAAAAGCATCCGACTCTTCGTTAAAGGCCACTACAACCTGCGGGGTGAAAGAAAGCTCGTCAATAAGCTTTACCGTACCCCAAACTCTGGCATAGTACGCGTTAATAACGCTGCCCTCAGCCTGATAGATGTTCGGTATCATGTGCTTGAAGAGAAGGTTGTCGAGATTATAAGCCGGGTTAAAGAATATAACGCCTCCCGTTATATCACCATCGTTGGGGTCATCGCCCTTCGACCATCCGAATTCCGCGGCGATTATCTTCATGGGCCATCCCGGATAAACTTCCGCGCGGGCCGCGAAGATAATGTTGGACGCGTTTATGTCGATATCGCCAACGCCTTCGATCTCAAGGGTACCCCAGGCTCCCTGCATTTCACCAACGAGCCTCCAGAGGTCCGTCTT
>CADEFK010000007.1:39510-42246 GCA_902826595.1 uncultured bacterium
TCCGAAACCAATACGAAGGTTATGGACGAAGATCCGGCAGCGAAAGACTTCAGGTACAGGAACCTGTCGAGTACGAAACCGAGATCGCTGTATGGATCCCAACCGCCGTTCGCGAGAATACCGAGACCCCAGTCAAAAGGCTGACGGCCGATCCTGACGAAACCGATGTTGTGCGGCAGAACTATGTCCGCATGCAGCATCCTTACATCGAAAAACCCCGGGTCGTCAATCGCTCCAGGACCGGTCAGGATTGCACCCCTGAACCTGTCGCTGAACGATAGGCTGGAATTGACAACAGTGTTGCGTCCTCCCAAAAGCTCTGTCGTCGAACCGCCCCAAATGTTGTTGTCAAACACGTTCAACTGTGCCCTGATCGTGACTGCGTCGCTGAGCACCAGCTGGGGGGTTAAGCGCAGAGTGGTATCCGCGAAAAATATGTTGTCATCATTATTGTTAAAACCGAGGTCTATCGCGTTCTGATTGCTCAACGCCGATATAAATGTAGCATGCCCGATGTAACGCGCCCTCGTACGCATGTAACTCGGAAAGCCGCCCAAACTGAGCTCGACTGCAAACGTTGGCACGGCCATAGTTAGAGCCAATAAAAACATAAAAAGCCATTTGGCTTTACTCATCTCTCCTTACCTCCTTTGATTTAGTTTTTAAAGTTCTGAGCTTACTCTATATAAATTAAACTCTTTTGTCAAGAGGTTTTTTTGCCCGCTAAAACGACCTTCTTGACACTTCTCTCTCCCTTTCACACATTCTAACACACTTTGTTTAAAAATCTAGCTCCCGCGTAAAAAAAATGTAAAAATCTCTAAATTCCATACCCTAATTATATACCATTTTTAATGTAGGAAATACGGTGTATGAAAAAAAATTAACCTAAACACGTCCTTAACAACATATTGATACCGACTTAACAATAGGCCTGTACATTATAAGTATATGAAAATCCTAATAATTTCAGATATCCACGCGAACTGGCACGCGCTACAGGCGGTGCTCGCCAGGGAAAGCTATGACGCGCTTATATTCCTTGGAGATGTGGTGGACTTCGGGCCGGACCCGAAAAACTGCGTCAATTTCCTCATGAAAACCTCAAAAGCTCGCTTCTGGGGGGTCAGGGGAGACCACGATCACGCCCTGGCTTTCGGGACAGGAAGTAACTGCACGGAGGAGCTCAGGAAGATCTCCAATATCTCGAGGGAATGGGGAGAGTGCTTCCTCTCAGGCGAGGAGGTCGGGTTCCTGAGGAGGCTTCCTCTCGACAGGGATTTCTCGGTGGACGGGCTCGATTTCGAGATCGCACACGGCTCGGACCCCTATTCCTATATATTTTATAATATGGTTATAAGTGGTGAAGAGCCCTGCGTGGAAGCTTACGATCAATCCGGAAGCGATGAGAAGCGAAAGTTTATACTGACAGGGCATTCCCACAAGCCGTTCGTAAAAAGCATAGGCAACACCACGATTCTGAACCCTGGCTCCGTAGGGCAGCCGCGGGACCGCGACCCGAGAGCCTCTTACGGGGTGATCGAGAACGGCGAGGCCTCGATCAGAAGAGCGGGCTATGACATCGAAAAAACGGTCAAGGACCTGGAGAGGAGCGGAATGCCTTGCGGCGTCAAGACGCGACTCATATCCATGCTGGTCTCGGCGTCTGTCATTAATTAAACCAGTTCGGCCGGATCCCCCAATATTGACAACCGCCTTCTTCCGCCTTTCCCCACCCCAGCATTCCTGTATGTTCTAAAGCCGGAAAAACGCCGTTGCGAAGGCGTTCTTAATTTTGTTGCTCGCGGAAACAATATCTCGCGGTAAGCAACCGGTTTGCAATCGGTCTAATCTTACCCCACGACAATAAAAGTGAAGCCCGGCACATGAGGCAGCCTCATGTGCCGGGCTTCGGAGGTTTCGGAGCCAGAACGAAAAAGGGAGATGATCTTATTTTCTTATATTCATTTTATAAAACCCCGGCTCCCGTCAGATTAGAAGTAGGCTTGGAGCTGGAGCCTCCATATATTGTCGTCTTGATCGGGCTCGCCTAAAGTAAATTCGTTCCTGACAAAGTTATAGTCCGCCTGCACCTTCCACCTGTGGTCCTGTGATATGTAATAATTGAGCCCCGGCGTGATCGCCCACTGTGAGCTCGATACGCTTACACCGGGAGGCACAACCCTGGCGTTCGTGTCGTAGTCGATATAGGCGAACCTGCCCGCAATTTCCCACGTCTTGGGCACCACGAACACGCCGGCCTGTACCCTGAAGCCCTGGTCATAGGCAGTATCCTGCGCTCCCGTTTCGGGCTCAAGCCACCTGCCGTCGTACTCGGCTTCCACGTTGAAGAACGGCATCTTGAAGTTTATGTCGCCCGTTATCTGAAAGAGATTCGACTGCGGGAACGCCAATTCCTCGACCCTGTCGCAGACATCGCCGTCAGGGCTCTTTACCTCGCAGTTAAGCCCAGGTAATGCCGCCGCTGCTACACCTACAGCGAAGGTGGGCGATTTGGCGAAGTTCGGCACTATATCATAAGCTTTCGCCGTCGGGTAACTGCCGTTGGCATCGTACTTAAAGTCCTCGCCGCCCAGGCCAAGCATAAGTCTGCGCGCATATAACAGATTAGAGTCAACGCTGGTGCCGTTCCTCCCGTCGCCGTTTGAAACCTGGATCCCGTAGGCAAAATTTTTATTAGCCCCGAGGCCGCCGTATAGCGCAGCGCCCCTGGCC
>CADEFK010000008.1:0-19583 GCA_902826595.1 uncultured bacterium
CGGCTCGCGTCGGAGGCGGGGAACGGTTCGGTCGACGTTAGATACATCGAGAACGCGAAACACGACTGCATGGAAAACCCCGACGCCGCTTCAGACTCGATTGCGGGGTGGATCGAGGCTATAGCGGGGAAGAAGGCATAAGACTTATTCCCGGATTCCATACCCGGTTTAAATTACCGGCCTGCCCTTACGGCAATTCCATGATTCGGCCCGGTTCATGACGAAAATTGTTATTACTTTTAAACAGTTTAAACATATCCTCTGAAAAAAGTAAGAAATAGGGGCCGGTTACAAGACGGATACGTTCTGGCATGGATTTTGCTCTCAATAGTTTCATACGCTTTATAAATTAGCTCCAGGGCCCTCACGGACAATCGCCGCAACCGAAACGATTAACAAAGCGTGAGATGAAGCCTCCCGGATTTGGGAGATATAGGTGATCAAAAGACAAGTCATAAATTTAGCCGATTCGGATTCCGGCAGCGCAAAATTAGTAGCGCTTAAATGGAGCGAGATTCTCGAAAGCGCATTCGAATACTACAAGGCCGACTATATACCCGCCTGGGCGCTGAACCAGACCCATCTCAACAATACCGGAGACAAGCTTTTCATATCGAAAAAGAGCAGGGAGTGGGTAAGCTGGGAAAAGATAGACCCGTCGTTAAGACCGGATATAGCCACGCTCTTCGATCTTCTGCCCGACCTCCCGGAAGACGACCAGTACCGGGGGCTTATTAAAGAACTCGCGGACGAAGGGATAAGGGACCCGGAGGACCACTTTTGGGAGAATATGTTCTCGTACAAGTCGACGAAGGACCTTTCTATAAGAGGCAGGAGATACAGGATCGACTGGGAAGCATAGGTATACCGATAACACCTTACCGCGAAATACATACCGGGAACGTGCCGATAAAGATAACGCTTAATCCGTGACAACCCTCACGGAGACCCGCTTCGTGCCGATAAGCTCTTTCGCGCTCCCCTGATTCACCGAGATCTCAAGGAGCCCGGCGCTCCCGATTATTGCGAGTAGCCCGCCCTTCCCGGCCTCTCCATACGACCCCGAAATCCGGTCAAGCGCGTAACCTCCGACATATACCATCGAGACCCGTTTAATATAGCCGCCCGGAATATTTGTAACGAGGTTGCCGAAGGAATCCGCATACAAAACCACGCCCGATATTTCATTACCGTTCACAGACGGCTCCGGAACGTCGAGAGAAACAGGCCCGTCCGCGGGATCGCCGAGCTCGCGGATATCTACGCCCGATGAGAGGCGCGCTGCGGCGGGGGCGAAAATGTCCCTCCCGTGAAAAGTCGCGCTCAGGTTCCCGGGCATGTACGCGGTATTCGTTATTTCGACGGCGCGCGGGTTATTAACCGAACCGATAACAGGCGAGAATATGCCGTTATCCGGGCCGACGAAAAAATACCCGTCCGCCTCTAAGGCGAGCGGGCGCCGCGGCCCGCCGACCCCGGGGTCGACGACGGCTGTGTGCACGGTCCCGGGGGGGAAATATCTGTAATAGCTTTTCAGCATGAATGCGGCTTCGCATATATTGTACTTCTCGACCCCGTGAGTGATGTCGACGATCCTGGCGTCCGGATTTATCCCCAGGATTACCCCCTTCATGACGCCCGCATAATGGTCTTCTGACCCGAAGTCGGTCAATAGCGTGATTAAGTTTCTCAAAGCCCTTTGCCCTTTTGAAAAATAGTGCTAAATTGGTCGATAATTACAATAACGCAATATAACGGAATTGGAAATGAAGCTGACAATACTGGGATCGGGCACCTGCGTGCCCTACACGGAGCGCGGCTCATCGGGATATGCGCTTGAAACGCCCGGGGCCAGGGTGCTCCTTGACTGCGGCAGCGGGACCACATGGAAGCTCGCCCGCGCGGGGATAAGCTATCTGGACATCGACCATATATTTCTCTCGCACCTCCACCCCGACCACACCGGCGACCTCGTGCCGTTTCTGTTCGCAACAAAATACGCATTCGGATCGCCTTACGGCTCAAAGCGCGAGAAGCCGCTTTCTCTATGGGGAGGCCGGGGGTTCTTGGAATTCTTCGATGCGCTTAAAAACGCCTATAAGGACTGGACATTGCCTGAAGGGCTCTCGGTGGGTGAGCTCGGGGAGGGCGAGAGGGATTTCGGAGGATTCACCCTGAGAGCCGCGAGGGTGCCCCATATAGAGAGCAGCCTCGCCTACCGAATCGAGGCGGAAGGGAAAACCCTCGCATACTCGGGCGATACCGACTACTCGGACGCCCTTATCGGGCTCGCCCGGGACGCCGACGCGCTCATAATAGAGTGCGCGCTCCCGGACGGGGAATCCAAGAGGAGCGGACACCTCACCCCGGGAGAGGTGATAGAGATTGCGAACAGATCGGGGGCTAGGAGGATCATCGTGACCCACCTCTATCCCGTATGCGATGAGACAGGAGCTATAGAGAAGATAAGGAAAGGCGTCCGCGCGGAAGTGACAGAGGCGCGCGACCTTCTGGAGATCGAGATTTAACGCCCTGGCCCGCCGACCTCTCCATATACCAGGTTGACAATAAAACACGATACTGTTTTAATGGTTTAAGGAGGCTACCACAATGGAACTAATGGAAGCGATTGGCACAAGAAGGAGCATCAGATTCTTCAAGCCGTGGAAGGAGGTCGAGGGCTGGAAGATACAGCGCATGCTGCAGGCGGCCCGGTACGCGTCCTGCCAGGGGAACTGCGGCTCGACCGAGGCGATAGTGATAGACAAGAAGACATATCCTGCCGAAAAGTTCGAGCAGCTCATAGAATGCGCTTCTACATTTAATGAGATACAGCTGAGGACTGCCCCCATAGTGATTGCGTGGCTCGTGAATATGGACGCCTGGTATAAAGAGCTCGTCGAATCCTTCGCAGTGCTCTTCCCCGCGAGGGCGATAACCGCAGCCCACGGGTGGACTTATAAAATACTTACCGAGACCACCTATCCGCGCCTCATGAGCTTCCCGCGGGACAGGGCCGAGGACCTGCTCAGGGTAGAGGCGGGACAGGCAATAGCTAACTCCCTTCTGGCCGCGACAGAGCTCGGCCTCGGGTGCTGCCTCCTTGCGACGGGAAGAAAGCCGGCCGAATTTCCGAAGGTGCTGGGGGTCCCCGAGAATATAGTCCCTCTCTGGCTCATGGCCGTAGGTTACGCAGCCGAGACACCCGGACAGAGGCCGAGGAAGCGGTTCGATAAACTCTATCATTACAACGATTACGGCACCCCGCTCAAGGAAGACCCGGCCGTGAAGGAAATGCTGAAAGAGAGCAAGATGATCCAGCCCATGGACCCGCTGCCGGGAAGGGAAGAGGAGCTAAGGCACGTTTGCAGAATGTTCGGGCTCAGGGAAGACATGCCGGACATGCCCAAAGAGAAAATAAGGGCCCTTTACGAGAAGGACTCCATTTATTACGGCGAAGTCCCGCCGGGGCTCGAGGAAAAAGGGGTTTAGCGGGAGGGGGGAATAGTCCGTCAGTATTTATTCATTGCCCGGGGAACGGGCGAGGAGTCCCATGGCCGACTCCTTTACCACTTCCACGCTTATCCCTGTCAGGCATCTCACGCCGTAGGGACACTTCGGCGTATACCCGAATCTGGTACACGGGCTGCAGGGCTCGTTCCTGTTAATTGCGATATGATTATCCCCCCTGGGGGCCCACTTCTTTTGTATGCCTGCCCCGAATAGCGACAGTGTAGGCGTTCCGACCCCGTATGCTATGTGCATAAGTCCGGTATCGGCCGAGATAAAGAGATCGACCTCTGAAATAACCGCTGCCGTTTCTCCGAGCGTAGTTCCCCCAATGCAGTCCATAAGGTATCCAGCAGTACACCGATTTTTAAAAATCGCAGAATCGTCCCTCTCCGTTTCGCCGCCCACGAGAACGGACCCGATATTCTCCCTCGACAGTTTTTCCGCAAGCTCGGCGAAATTATTTGCGCCCCATCTCCTTTCGGGTACGGTAGCGCCCGTAAAGATACCGACAACAGCCCTTTTCCCCTTCCTGAATTCAGCTATTGCCGAGCTCAGGGCGCCGTGCCGGCCCGGGACGGGAAGGAAGGGTCTTGTCACATCGAACTCGTACTCCTCGCCGGTAAGGGCGGAGACCAGGTTAAGGAAGCTCACCGCCTCGTAGTCATCCTGGCCGTAGAGGATATTGCTGCTGTAAAGCCCGGACCTTCCGTTAGTCTCAAACCCGATGCGCTCGGGCGCGCGCGTTATATAAGAAAGCGCGGCCGTCATACGGTGCCACTGCTCGGTGTCGATGACGACGTCGTACCCGGCGTTTATAACCCTGTACAGGGTCTCGTGGGGGAGCCTGTCATAGAGCAGGAGGCCGTCTATATAAGGACATCCGGCGAATATGCCCGAGTTCCTTTTCTCGGCGAGCACGTCGATCGTATGGTTTTTATAATGCTTCCTCAGCTCGCACAGGGCGGGAAAAAGAAGCACCGCGTCCCCTATGCCGCCCGGCCTTATGACGAGTATTTTACCGGCACCCCCGTCTTTTTTCTTCCGCGGGCTCACCAGCGATTTGGAAACAGAGCACGCGAATCCCCCAAGGATACCGTCTAACCTTTTAAGCCCTTCTATCTTCAGGTTCATAATATATAGCCGAATATAAGCGGCAGCCGGGACGACTAGTAAGTCCACTGCCGATCTCTAGTATAAATCTATAGTGTGGAATAAGGTAGGCGTTAATATCGGCCGTGTATGTTTACACCTGGATTAAGGGGCACTGAATCAATCAGCCGACATTGCCGGCTCGCGGAGTCTGAATCTCGCGGCCGTTATTATCTCAGGCTATGGTAACTTCTTTCGAGAGATAAACGTTCTGCACGGCGTTTAGAATCTCGACACCTTCCTTCATCGGCTTCTGGAACGACTTTCGGCCCGTGATCAGTCCCATGCCCCCCGCCCTCTTGTTGATGACGGCCGTCCTGACCGCCTGCGCGAGGTCGTCTTCCTCCCTGCCCGTGGATGCGCCGCCTGAATTGATGAGTCCCGCGCGTCCCATGTAGCAGTTCACCACCTGATACCTGGTGAGGTCGATCGGATGGTCGGACGTGAGCTTCGAGTAGACCTTCGGGTCCGTCTTGCCGAACTTGAGCGCGAGGAACCCGCCGTTATTCTCGGCCTGTTTCTGTTTGACTATGTCGGCTTCAATGGTGGCCGATATGTGATTCGCCTGCCCCGTGAGGTCGGCCGATAAATCGAAGTCCGTTTTTTCAGTTTTAAACGCGGGGTTCCTGAGGTAAGCCCAGAGCACAGTCGCCAGCCCCAGCGTGTGTGCATAACTGAATGCCTCCGTGACCTCCTGCAGCTGACGGTCGCTCTCATCGGAGCCGAAGTATATCGTGGCCCCGACGGCTACAGCCCCCATCTGAAAGGCCTGATCGACGTTCGCGAACATTATCTGGTCGTATTTATTCGGGTATGTGAGGAGCTCGTTGTGATTGAGCTTGACCAGAAACGGGATCTTGTGCGCGTACTTCCTGGAGACCGCCCCCAATACGCCAAGCGTAGAGGCTACGGCGTTGCAACCGCCTTCAATCGCGAGCTTCACGATATTCTCGGGATCGAAGTAAATGGGATTCGGAGCGAAGGAAGCCCCCGCCGAATGCTCTATCCCCTGGTCGACCGGGAGTATCGACATATAACCGGTCCCGGCGAGTCTGCCTGTGTTGTACATCGTCTGCAGGTTCCGCAGCACCGAATTTCCGCGGTCCGATTGGGCATAGACCCTGTCGACGAAATCCGGTCCGGGCAGATGGAGCAGATTCTTGGAAACGGTTTTGCACTTGTGATCGAGCAGATAACCCGCCTCCTTTCCCAGCAGCCTGACTACAGAGTCTATCCCTTCTTTTACATTCGCCTTCGCCATATTTATACTCCGTTTATTGATCCGGGGTTTGTGGTTCTAAAGATAACACGAAATTATTTGGATGGATAGATTTTGAAAGCGGCGGTCGTGTATAAAACTGCCGCCGAGCGGAAACAGTCTTAACTCGCGGCCAGAGAGATCTTCTCTTCTTTATCGTTTAGTATCGAAATCCCCGGAAGTTCGTCGCCACCCAAAAATTCCAGGAGCGCGCCTCCGCCCGTCGAGATATGAGTGATCTCCAGGTCGAGGACCTCTGCCTCTCTTATTGCGGCCACGGTTTCACCGCCGCCCACTACCGTCGTCGCTCCCCTCCATGTGGCGAGCGCCACCGACCTTGCGATCTGCGTGGTGCCGGCGGAAAAATCACCGATCTCGAAAACTCCCATCGGACCGCTCCAGAAAATCGAGCCCGTGCCCTTTATCAGATGGTTAAACTTCGCTGCGGTCTTGGGCCCGATGTCGAACCCCTGCAGGTCGTCGGGTATCTCTCCGTCGACCACCATACAATTCTTTCTCCTTTCCAGACTCCCCGCGACGACGTGATCGACAGGAAGAAAAATCTTGTCTCCGTATGTGTCGAGCGCTTCTTTCGCCCAGCCCACAAATTCGTCCTCCACTATCGAGCTCCCGATATTTACGCCTTTGGCTTTAAGGAACGTATACGCGGCCCCTCCCCCCAGAAGCACCTTGTCCGCTTTTTCTATGAGACTCTTGAGCGCGTGAATCTTATCTTTTATCTTGCTCCCGCCGACAATCACAAGGAACGGGCGGTCAGGGTTCTCACGGAGCCTTGTAAGGAATTTCAGCTCCCTGCTGACGAGAAACCCCGCGACCCTAAGATCGAACATGGCGGCCATGCCGTATGTGGAGGCGTGCTTCCTGTGAGACGTGCCGAACGCGTCGTTCACGTATATATCGGCGTATGAAGCGAGCTCTTTTGAGAACTCGGGGTCGTTGTCGGTCTCTTCCTTGTGGAACCTCAGGTTCTCAAGCAGCATGACCTCTCCCGGCTCGAGAGCGCCTAACGCCGCCTTGACCTCGGGTCCTATTACCTTTCCGTTGAACTTGACCGACTTTCCGAGAAGCTCCGACAGCCTCATGGCTATGGGTTTTAACGACAGCTCCGAAACCGCTATTCCCTTGGGCCTCCCCAGGTGAGAGCCTATGATCACCTTCGCCTTTCTCTCGACGAGATAATCTATAGTCGGTATGGCCCTTCTGATCCTGTAATCCTCGCTTATCTTTCCATCCCTGATCGGAACGTTGAAGTCCACTCTCACGAAGACGCGTTTGCCGTTGAATACCGAATCGGGCAGGTCGGATATCACGAGCTTACTCATCACATTTTTTCTCCTATGAATTCGAGTAAATCGACTACGCGCGATGAGTACCCGTATTCGTTATCATACCAGCCGATCACCTTGACCATATTCCCGTCCACCACGGATGTCAGAGCCGAATCGAAGACGGCCGAATGCGGGTCGCCGATAAAATCCGAGGATACCAGCTCCTCGTCCGTATATCTCAAATACCCTTTGAGCTCTCCCGAAGCCGCCTGTCTGAACTTCTCGTTAACCTCTTCGGGGCTCGTATGCTTTTTGACTTCGCATGTGAAATCGACGACCGATACGTCTGCCGTGGGGACCCTCATCGCGACTGCGCTCAGCTTGCCCTTGAGCTCCGGGAATATGATCTGTATGGCCTTCCCAGCCCCGGTATCTGTGGGGATTATGGACAGCGCGGCGGCTCTCGCCCTTCTCAAGTCCTTGTGCGGGGCGTCGAGTATCTTCTGGTCGTTCGTATAGGAGTGTATGGTCGTCATCTCGCCCCTAACGATGCCGAAGCTCTCGTGGAGCACCTTCACGATCATCGCGAAGCAGTTCGTCGTGCATGAGGCATTGGAAATGATGTGGTGTTTTTCATTGTCGTAACTCTTTTGATTGGCCCCGAGGACAGTCGTAAAATCGACTTCCCCCTTGGCGGGCGCCGTAATGACGACTTTCTTCACCGTTTTACCCAGGTGTACTGAAGCCGCTTCCTTCGTTCTGAATACACCGCTAGCCTCGGCTACTATATCGGCCTTTACGTCTTCCCACGGGATATTCTTCGGGTCTTTTTCGGAAAACACCCTGATCGCTTTCCCGTTGACGAGGATATGGCCGTTCTCGGACTTTACCTCGCCCTTGTACGGGCCGAATACGGAATCGTATTTGAAAAGATGAGCCAAGGTCTTCGAATCGGAGATATCGTTAATTCCGACAAATTCCAGACCCTCACGATCGAGGCCTATGCGCAGAATGTGTCTTCCTATTCTTCCGAACCCGTTAATACCGACCTTGATGGACATCTAAAACCCTCCGGGACTCCCGTTTTTTACCGTAAGACTGCAGAATGAAACCTAAAGAAAGTACCCTTTGAAACAATGACAGTCAAGGTACGGGAGAGACTTGAAAACCCCGTATAACTATACCACCGATAAAGGAAAATCTCTAAGAACTTGTATTTGATTCTTTTCCCGTATATTTTCAATCCCTATGGAAAAAAACAAAGCGGCGATATTGGGCGCGAGCGGGTACACGGGAGGGGAGCTGCTCAGGTTTCTGCTGATGCACCCGCATGTGGAAGCCTCCTACCTGACTGCGGATAAACACGCCGGAAGGAATATATCCGACGTATTCCCTCATCTGGGCGGGTTCCTCGACCGGAGGCTCGAAACTCTGGATCCGGACGCTCTGCCTGAGGACATCGATATCGTATTCCTGGCTCTCCCCCACGGGGAATCGGCCAGGGTCGTGAAGGAACTGCATAAAAGAAACGTCAAGATAATTGACCTGGGAGCGGATTTCAGGCTGAGCCACGGGGTTTATAGGGACTGGTACGGGGAGCACCCATGCCCGGAGCTGATAGAGGAGGCAGTGTACGGGCTCCCGGAGATCAACAGGCAGGCGATTAAAGGGGCCAAATTAATAGCGAATCCGGGCTGTTATCCCACATCCGCCATATTAGGACTCGCCCCGCTTTTGAAAGAAGGGTTGATAGAGCCCGATTCGATTATAGTCGATTCGAAGTCGGGCGTGTCGGGAGCGGGCAGGTCCCCGTCGCTCGATCACCATTTCTGCGAGGTGAACGAAGGGGTCAGGGCATACAAGGTCGGGGAGCACCGCCATATGCCGGAGATCGAGGAAGTGCTCTCGGTCTACTCCGGAACGGGTGTGAACGTCTCGTTTACCCCTCACCTGATACCGATGGACAGGGGAATACTCTCGACCATCTACGTAAGGCTGAAAAAGAAAAGGACTACCGCACAGCTCATCGGCCTCTTCGAGGAGCATTACGGCGGGGAGAGGTTCATAAGGATATCCCCCGAGAAGGTCTATCCCTCGACGTCACAGGTAAGGGGCTCGAATTTCTGCGATATAGGCATGAGGGCCGCTACCGAGAACAACACGGCGATTATTGTCTCCGTCATAGACAATCTCGTCAAAGGCGCCTCGGGGGCCGCAGTCCAGAACATGAACGTCATGATGGGATTCGAAGAATCCGCCGGCCTCGAGGCGCCCCCGATATTCCCCTGACAAGTGAGGTCTCGATTTTCAGAGCGCCGCGGAGCTGCCGCCCCGGGCCTCTCTTATCCTTTCGACCGCTCTCGGTATAATCCCGGCCGCCGTTTCGATTTCTCCGTTATCCGTAAATCTCCCCAGGCTGAACCTCACCGAGGACGAGGCCTCTTCTCTCGAAAGACCCATGGCCATGAGCACGTGTGAGGGATCGACCTTGCCTTCCGAGCATGCGGAGCCCGTCGAAACGGCTATGCCGTCCAAATCGAGGGCCATCGAGAGTGAATCGCCGCTAACGCCGGATATATATACATTAAGGGTATTAAAGAGAATCCCGTCGATATCCCCGTTGAGCCTGAATCCGGCGATAGAGGTGGACAGTCTTTCCCATAACCCGTCACGGAGTTTTTTTATCCTCCTTTCATCTTCCTTCAATTCGCGGAGGGCAATTTCGGAGGCTGTACCCATGCCCGCGACTGCGGGCACGTTCTCCGTGCCCGAACGGCTGCCCCTCTCCTGCCCGCCCCCGTGGATGAGGGGCCGGAGCCGGACATTCCTGTTAATCCCGTCCCGTACATATAGCGCGCCCGCGCCTTTAGGGCCGTAGAATTTATGGGCTGAAATAGTCAGAAGGTCTGCCGGCACTTCATTCACGTCTATCTTTATCTTTCCCGCGGCCTGCACGGCGTCCGTATGGAATAAGGCCCCTTTTTCTTTTACTATGCGGGCGATCTCGGCGATAGGCATGACGGTTCCGGTCTCGTTGTTGGCGAAAATGCAGGATACGAGCATCGTCTCGTCCGATATGGAGTCCCGGAGCTCGTCGAGATCGATAATGCCGGAGGCGTCCACGCCTAAATATGTGACGCGGAAACCGGACTTCTCTAAAGACCTGAAAGCCTCGAGCACGGACTCATGCTCGACACTCGTCGTTACAAGATGATCCCCCTTTTTCCGCAGCTCCGATAGAGCGGCTCCCTTGACCCCGTAGTTGTTGCTCTCGCTCCCGCCCGACGTGAATACGATCTCCCCCGGACTGGCATTGATGAGGGCCGCGACCTGCTCCCTTGCGCGGTCGAGCGCGCACTTCGCCCCCATGCCGAACGAGTGGATGCTCGACGGGTTCCCGAAACCGTCCTTGAAATAGGGCATCATCACGTCCAACACGCGGGGATCGAGAGGGGTAGCGGCGTTGTAATCCAGATATATTCTTTTCATCGGAGCGAGGATATTAAGTTTACATCAGGCAGGCGTTATTCGAAATTCGCGATAATCGTAGAAACGTTCCCTGAGCCTTCGCAACTCCGTGTCTCGAGCAGGTATGCATACTCGTCTTTCACAATCTGAATGAACTCAACCGCGAGCTTCGAGGGCTTTCTGTCCCTGTGCCACGCGGCGACCACGGTGCGCCTGGGGGACTGCCCCTTGATCGGCCTGTAAATGCATCTATTGGAATCATCCGTCATAACGAGCATCCCGGGCACGAGCGACACGCCGCTTCCGAACGAAACGCACTGCTGTATGGTCGACAGGTTCCACGTGCGGCAGACTATATCGGGATTTATCTGCCTCTCGTAGCAGAAATTATTTATCTGCTCGCCGAGACAGTGCTCTTCATCGAGAGCGATGAACGGAACGCCCTTCAGGTCCTCCATGGCTACGTGCTCCGATTTGGCGAGCTCATGTGCGGGCGATATGGCGAGAACGAGGGGGTCTTCGAAAAGAGGCTCCGTCCTTATGAGCTTATCTTCGATGGGGAAGCTCATCACGGCGAGCTCTATCTCGAGCCCGATGAGGCTTTTGACAAGCCTTTCCGTAAGGTTTTCATTGACGGAGATCTGTGCCCGGGGGAAGCGGTCATGGAACCTTTTGAGGACGCCTGGCAGCATATAAGGCGCAATCGTGGGTATCAGCCCCACCGAGAGCTGGCCCGCGCCCGAACCGAGGTCATCCGAAATGCCCGACTTTATGTCTCCGGCCTCTTTCAGTATGAGCCTCGCCCTCGGCAAAAGCGCCCTTCCGGCCTCCGTGAGCACGGAAGTTCTTCCGAGCCTCTCGAAAAGCCTCTGACCGAGCTCTTGTTCGAGCTTTATTATCTGCTGGCTGAGAGAGGGCTGCGCGACAAAGCAGACCCTCGCAGCCTTGCTGAAACCCCCTGTCTCCGCCACCGCTACGAAATACTTAAGCTGATGAAGCTCCACTCCGTCTGTTCCTCCGCGCAATCCCGTAATAAGTAAGCGCATACCCGCTCAAACTTCCGGCATGAATAATCGCCAATAATCAGGGTAAAAATCATTATAGTTAATACCTATGGATATTATAGACAATTAATATTTGACGTCTATAGCATTTCAGATAGATAATACTACCAAGAGATAATAATTTACAGGGGGTAACAGATATGAGTAAGAAGAAAACGCCCAAGACGGCTCATGACGGTATGGTAGAAAACGTAAATACTAAGGGTGAAAGCAAGTGCCCGTTTACTGGTGGAATGCCAAAGCACGGCGCTGGCGGCGGCACTTCAAACCGGGACTGGTGGCCGAATCTGCTCCGGCTGAACATCCTGCGACAACACTCTTCCTTATCCAATCCGATGGGCGAGGCGTTCGACTACGCCCGGGAGTTCAAGACCCTCGATCTGGACGCAGTGAAGAAAGACATCTTCGACCTTATGACCACGTCCCAGGACTGGTGGCCGGCCGACTACGGTCACTATGGGCCGCTCTTCATTCGGATGGCGTGGCACAGCGCCGGTACTTACCGCGTCGCTGACGGCCGGGGCGGCGGGGGCTCCGGCAGCCAGCGCTTTGCGCCGCTCAACAGCTGGCCCGACAACGCCAACCTCGATAAGGCGCGCTTGCTGCTCTGGCCGGTCAAACAAAAATACGGCAGGAAAATATCCTGGGCCGACCTGATGATCCTCGCCGGCAATTGTGCCCTCGAATCAATGGGCTTCAATACATTCGGTTTCGCCGGCGGACGCGAGGATGTTTGGGAGCCCGGGGAAGATATCTATTGGGGTTCTGAAGCCGAATGGCTTGGAGACAAGCGTTACTCAGGCGACCGGGAACTGGAAAATCCCCTCGGCGCGGTTCAGATGGGACTTATCTACGTGAACCCCGAAGGTCCGAACGGAAATCCTGACCCTCTCGCGGCGGCCCGCGACATACGCGAGACTTTCGGCCGCATGGCTATGAACGACGAAGAGACCGTCGCGCTTATTGCCGGTGGGCACACATTCGGCAAAAGCCACGGAGCCGCCGATCCGAAGAAGTATGTCGGTCGGGAACCCGCCGCCGCGGGCATTGAGGAGCAGGGACTTGGCTGGAAAAACAAGTTCGGCAGCGGCAACGCAGACGACACTATTACCAGCGGAATTGAGGGAGCATGGACCACAACCCCTACGAAGTGGAGCAACAACTATTTCGAGAACCTGTTCGGTTACGAATGGGAGCTGACGAAGAGCCCGGCCGGGGCGCATCAGTGGAAGCCGAAGAATGGAGCAGGCGCAGGTAAAATGCCGGATGCGCACGACCCGAACAAGAGACACGCGCCGTTCATGCTTACGACGGACCTCTCCCTGCGGATGGACCCTATCTATGGGCCGATTTCAAGACGCTTTTACGAGAATCCGGATCAGTTCGCGGACGCCTTCGCCCGGGCATGGTACAAGCTTACGCACCGCGACATGGGTCCGCGCGCGCGCTATCTCGGCCCGGAGGTACCGGCGGAAGAGCTGATCTGGCAAGACCCCATCCCGGCCGTTACGCATGAACTGATTGACGATAAGGACATCGCCGCGCTCAAGGGTAAAATCCTTGCATCAGGGCTGTCCGTGTCCCAGCTGGTATCAACGGCCTGGGCGTCGGCATCGACGTTCCGCGGCTCCGATAAGCGAGGCGGCGCGAATGGCGCACGTATTCGACTTGCGCCGCAGAAGGATTGGGAAGTCAACGATCCGGCCCGATTAGCGACGGTGATTGAGACGCTTGAGGGCATGCAAAAAGAGTTCAACGCCGCCCGGAACGGGGGCAAGATGGTTTCACTCGCAGATTTGATCGTTCTCGGCGGATGCGCAGGCATCGAACAGGCGGCGAAGAATGCCGGCCACAAAGTGACGGTACCCTTTACGCCCGGACGCGCTGATGCGTCGCAAGAGCAAACCGACGTGGAATCCTTCGCCTACCTCGAGCCGGCTGCGGATGGATTCCGCAACTACTTGAAGTCCCGATGCCCGGTACCGGCAGAGGAAATGCTGGTCGACCGGGCGCAGCTCTTGACGCTGACCGCTCCCGAGATGACGGTTCTCCTTGGCGGCATGCGTGTGCTTAACACCAACTTCGGTCAGTCCCAACATGGCGTCTTCACTAAACGTCCGGAGGCGCTGACCAATGACTTCTTCGTCAACCTGCTCGATTTGAGCACGACATGGAAGGCGACTTCGGACGCCGAAGAAGTGTTTGAAGGCCTTGACCGTAAGACAGGCGAGCTCAGGTGGACCGGTACACGGGTCGATCTCATCTTCGGTTCCAACTCGGAGCTCCGTGCTATCGCTGAAGTCTACGGATGCGAGGACTCTCAAGAGCGGTTTACGTATGACTTTGTGGCGGCGTGGACTAAGGTGATGAATCTTGACCGCTTCGACCTGGCCTGATTTCAGTTATTAGAAAACATTTAACCGGGGGAGGCCGAGGAAGGATATGGAAGACTGTTTTCGGTAAAAAGCCGCGGTGTGAAAACTAAAAGGCTTTAAGCTTATCATTACCTCCATCTCAACATTTAAGAAGTTACGGTGATGAAACCCCTACCCGGGAGGTTTCATCACCGTTTTTTTTACCATATTTCAAATCCATCCTGCTTTCCGTCACCCGGGACAAACGCCGAGCGAGCTGAAACATGCCGCATTTCAGAAATACGTAAAGTATTGACCCGCCTCTAAGAATATGTAATCATTAAATTTTGGCGGGTCACATAAATGATAATCTCTCTTAACTGGCTAAAAGAATATGTCCGGATCGACATCGCGCCCGAAGAGCTCGCTGACCGGCTGACCATGGCGGGACTTGAAGTGGAAGGGATCGAACACAGGGGCAAGGGACTCGAGAATGTCGTCGTGGCCGATATCGTGTCGATGAAACCGCACCCGGACGCGACGAAGCTTTCCCTATGCGAAGTCACGGATGGGGAAAAGAGTTATCCGGTCGTCTGCGGCGCGAGTAACATGAAGACGGGCGACAAGGTCGCGTTCGCAAAGATAGGCACGGACCTGCCTCCCGGCCCGAAATTCCCCGAGGGCATGACCATAAAGAAGGCTAAAATCAGAGGCGAGGTCTCTGAAGGGATGCTCTGCGCCGAGAACGAGATCGGGTTAGGCGAAGAAAGCGACGGGATAATGATATTACCCCCTTCCTCGAAAGTCGGAGCGAGGCTTATAGACGAGCTCGGACTTAGCGACGTCATATTCGAGATCAACGTCACCCCGAACCGTCCCGACTGCCTGAGCGTCGTCGGTATAGCAAGAGAGGTCGCTGCACTCCTCGGAATAAAATTAAATTACCCGGACCTGACAGTTACCGAGTCGGGTGAAGACATACATCGGCTCGCAAATGTGGAGCTTCTCGACAGTGAAAAGTGTCCGAGATATTCCTGCCGGGTCATAGAGAACGTGATTATAGGTTCCTCTCCAATGTGGCTCAAATCGAGGCTCGAGTCCTCGGGAATAAGGTCTATAAACAACGTCGTCGACGTCACCAACTACGTGCTCCTGGAGTTAGGACAGCCGCTCCACGCGTTTGACTACGACCTCATAGAGGGAAGAAAAATAATCGTCAGGGCTGCGGGCGAGGGAGAGGTTATAACAACCCTCGACGGCGTCGAAAGGAAGCTCTCGCCCGAGGACCTGCTCATCTGTGACGGCAAAAGACCGGTCGCGCTTGCGGGCGTGATGGGCGGCGCGAACACGGAGGTATCCGGCAGTACGAAAAATATTCTCCTCGAAAGCGCATACTTCGACCCCTTGGCGATCAGGAAAACATCTAGAAAGACCGGACTCAAATCGGAATCCTCTTACAGGTTCGAAAGGGGCGTTGACCCGAACGGTATCACGAAGGCGCTCGACAGGGCGGCCGACCTTATCAGGGAATTGTCCGGAGGGAAGGTCGCAAAGGGCAGGATAGACGAGTATCCGACAACGATCGAACCCTCAGTCGTCAGGCTTTCGCTGAGCCGCGTCAACTCGATACTCGGAGCCGCCATAGACGCTCTTGAGATTACGCGGATATCGGAGGGGCTCGGCTTCGAAAACGCTGCGTCTTCAAACGGGGATATAACATTCCGCATCCCCACTTGGAGAGTGGACGTCACGAGGGAGATCGACCTGATCGAGGAAATCGCGAGGCTTTACGGATACGGCAGGATTCCCAGCACGCTGCCGGCCGTAACGATGAAAACGGAAAGGACAGACCCCGCTAAAATTGTCTTAGGGAGATTTAAGGAAATATTCGTCTCAGGGGGGTTCTCGGAGGCGATAAACTTCAGCTTCGAAGATTCCGGGCTCTTAACGCATTTCGGAAATACCGGAGCGCTCGCCATACTGAACCCGCTTTCGAGCGAGCTGGCTGCGATGAGGACGAGCCTCCTGCCCGGCCTTATCAGAAACAGTGTGCTCAACCTGAACAGGCAGGAGCAAAACGTAAGATTATTCGAGATAGGAAAAATATTCATTCCCGCCGGGAAGGGCGAGCTCCCGGTCGAAATAACGAAATTAGCCGCGGCTGCAACCGGAAGAAGACAGCCGGAACTATGGGACAAGGAGGAATTCGACTTCTACGACTTTAAAAACCTGCTCGACAAGGGATTCGACGCTCTATCGATTTCGGGGAGCGTCAGGTTCCGCAGGGCTTCGGAAATCGGGTTTCTCCACCCGGGCAAATCCGCCGTCATAACCGCCGGGGGCGAAAATTGCGGTTTTATTGGCGAGCTGCACCCGGACTTGAGAGACAAGCTCGAAATCCCGAAACGGCTCTATGTTATGGAGCTGGATTTGGACAAGATAGCCGGGAAATTCGGGCAGACGAGAAAGGCGTTCACCCAGCTTCCCAGATTCCCCGCCGTAAGAAGGGACATAGCTTTAATCATCGACGAAGAAACGCCCGTGAGCAGCATTCTCGAAGAGATTCAGAGCCTCGATTCGAAGCTCATCGAGGACGTAGAGGTGTTCGACGTGTTTACGGGAAGCCCCGTAGAGAAGGGGAAAAAGAGCGTCGCTGTTTCACTTCAGCTGAGGGCCAGGGACAAGACCCTCACGGAGGATGAAATAAATAAAGTACAGGATAAGACAATTAAGAAACTACAATTGGCTCTCGGGGCCGATTTGCGTACAATATAATAAACAGGAGAGGTAAGCGACATGACGAAAAAAGAACTCGCGGACGTGATTCACACCAAGATCGGACTCTCCAAGAGGGAGTCTGCGGAAATAGTCGAGTTTTTCTTCGAGGTAGCCAAAGAAAAACTCAGCAGGGGCGAGGGGATAAAGCTTCCGAGGTTCGGCAGCTTCCGCGTACAGAGCCGGAAGGCCAGAAAGGGAAGAAACCCCGCCACGGGCGAAACGATTGAGATCGCAGAGAGACGCGCTGTCGTTTTCAAGCCGAGCAGGTTTCTCCGCGACGCAATCGACAAGCAGACAGCTTGATGAATGAGGCATATCTATAGTTTCTTCAAGCAGAACATACTCGCCGGTGTACTGGTAACAGTACCGTTCGGCCTCACGCTTTTTATATTATTCAAGCTCGGCACATGGATTGTACGACTCGTTAGTGCAATTCCTGCGTGGCTGATCGGAAGTCACCTCACCGAGCTCCCCAAAGGTTTATACGAAGCCGCCCTCTTCCTGACAGGACTCATCGGCACGCTGCTGATCGTCCTCTTTATCGGGGCGGTCGCGAGAAACTTCGCCGGCAGGAAGCTCGTCGATTTCGGCGAGGCGGTTATCTCTAAAATCCCTCTAACGAGAACGATATACATAGCGACGAAGCAGGTGATAAATACGCTCTTCGTCGGCACCGGGATTAAAAATCTGAAGAGGGTCGCTCTTCTGGAATTCCCGAGAAAGGGAGTCTACTCCATAGGCTTTATAACCGGGACGCTCGAATCGGGCGTCCATCAGAACCAGTCAGGTCAAAAGCTACTGAGCGTATTCGTGCCCACAACCCCGAACCCCACGACCGGGTACTATATAATGCTCCCCGAAGGGGATATCACGGAGCTTCCGATAACGATCGAGGACGCGTTCAAGATAATAATGTCGGCGGGCCTCGCTACCAACAATATTGAAAATGCTCTCCCGGGTAAAGAAAACAATTGAGAAGTACGAAATGCTCAAGCCCGACGAACGTGTGGTCATCGGGGTCTCGGGTGGCGCTGATTCCATATGCCTTCTTCACGTCCTTCTGGAATTACATGAATATGGTGCGGATATCATAGTCGCCCATCTAGACCATGGAATCAGGGGGAAGGAGGCGAAGAGAGACGCGTTATTCGTAAAGAGAACGGCCGAGTCCCTCGGATTGATATCCGAGCAGGGCGAAGCCGACGTCCCGCGCTTCAAGAAGGAATCGAAGCTGACACTCGAAGAGGCAGCCAGGGTGCTCAGGTATGAGTTCCTCGAAGAAACGCGTGTGAAATACGGGGCGGACAAGATAGCGACCGCTCATACTCTCGACGACCAGGCCGAGACCGTATTGATGAGGCTCATTAGAGGAAGCGCCATGAAGGGGCTCTCGGGCATCCCGCCCGTATCGAACGGCGTAATAATCAGGCCGCTCATCGGGACCTCGCGCCGGGAGATAGAAAAGTACCTTGTATCGAAGGGGGTCGACTGGATCGAGGATTCGACTAACAAGCTCAGGACGATACACAGGAACAGGATAAGGCTCGATCTCATGCCCGCGCTCGAAGCGTATAATCCCAGGATCAGGGAGACCCTCTCGAGAACGTCCGACCTTTTGAGGATCGAAGAAGATTATATAGACCGGGAGGCGAAAAAATATTTCAGACGCATCTTTACGCCCGGCGAATCCGAATTGAAGGGGGATTTGAGAAAATTCAGACGGCTCCACAGGGCGCTCAGATTGAGCATACTCAGACTCGCGATCGAAGGGCTTAACAAAAGTCTCAGGAACATTACATCCACGCACCTCGTCTCCGCGGAAGAGTTCTTGATGTCGGGTACTGCGTCCGGGGAGGTAGAGTTCCCGGACGAGATGATAATCGCCAAGGGGTACGATTCTTTCCTCGTAACGACCAGGCCCGGCCTCGAACGCAAATTCTCCTACGTTATCGCCTCACACGGGAAATGGAGCTTCCCGGGGTTCGAGGTCGATATTGAGGAGGTCTCGGCCGGAACGCTTGAGGAAAAGAGAGAAGACGTAGTTTATCTGGATGCCGGGAAGATAGAGTTTCCGGTCGAGGTTAGGGGCTTCAGACCGGGTGACAGGTTCATCCCGCTAGGGATGAAGGACGAGAAAAAGCTGAAGAACTTCTTCGTGGACGAGAAAATCCCCCGCTTCGAGAGGTGCAGGGTCCCGATATTCACGACCGGGGGGGAGATATTCTGGATCGGGGGAATGAGGATCGACGACAGGTTCAAGGTGAGGAAGAAAGGAAAGAAAGCGCTTAAACTAACCATCCGAATCCCGTAAACCCCCGGGCGGGAGGCTTCACATCCCCTTCCCGGCATCGAGCGCCAGATAGGACGCCCCTATTATGCCCTCATCGTCCCTGAGCACGCTCTTCATTACCCTTACCCTTTCGGCAGGGGCACGGAGCGCCCTTCGCTTGAGCTCCTCAAGCGCCCTGTCGATGAACATATCCCACGCCTGTGAAACACCCCCGCCTATCACTATCATTTCGACGTTCAGTATATTCACGAGACTCGCCATCCCTATTCCGAGCGCGGTGCCGAACTGCTCCCAGATACCGAGCGCGGCCCGGTCGCCTTCCTGAGCCGCCTTCATCACGACTTCGGGAATTCTTCCCGGATCTTGATCCTTAACCAATTCCCTGAGCGATGTTTTTGTATCCGGGTCGGCGAGCGCCTC
>CADEFK010000008.1:19683-41397 GCA_902826595.1 uncultured bacterium
GCCTGCGTGATTATCCCAGTCTTGAAGTCGATTATTCCCGGTATGCCAAACCCCACCGCGGACGCCTCTTCACCCCCGCCGATGCCCTTAATCAGCCTGACCAGATTGTCGATAACCGCATCGATCCCCTTATCCGCATCGGACGCGATCTTTATGCGGTTTATTATTTTCCCGTCCGTGCTGACGAGCGCTCCCCTCAGGTTGGTCCCTCCGACGTCTATTCCGATAACCCTCTTTTCCATACCGATCGCCCTTCCGTACAAGATTATTTCAATCCATGCTGTAAAATATCATCCATACTCGGGTTAGTGTAAAGACGGAGAGAAAAAAATAAATGGATTTCGACTTCCCTGGTCACGGAATGGCTACCGCGACTATCGTCGAAAGACTCTGAGCAATTTTAAGAAAAGGTGATATCGGAGTGAGTGAACACATTAAGCGCGGGACTCTATGCTCGCAAGACTCGCTCGAAGCGAATGAGGAGATGTACGGCACCGCCACGACGGTCGAGACTTGGCTCGCCCTCGAATATAACGGGCGCTGGTCGGGGGACGCGTTTCGTGACAGCAAAATACCGGACGCGGTAAAAACCGCTATAGGTCGTTATCTCAAGGGATTTCCAAATCCGTGTCTCCAGCTTGTAAAGAAGGAAAAACGTAGCGGCGACGGCATAAAGCTCTTCATAGCCCATACGAGGGAGAAGCACTCCTCTATCCGCGAAATCACGCTCGCCCGATACGAAGACCTGATCGACGAAGATATACACGAAATTGTCAGCAACAAATCGTCCGAGATAAAAGAGCCGGTTTTTCTCATATGCACGAACGGCGAGCACGACAAGTGCTGCGGGAAGTTCGGCATGCCGGTGTATCTGGGAACGGCGGAAGGCGCGTATGGCCAAAACACGTGGCAGACGACCCACATCGGTGGGCACAGGTTCGCATCCACTTTCGTCTGCCTGCCCCACGGGCTCTATTACGGTCGTGTCAGGGAGGGAAAGACAGCGGAGGAAATATTCGGTGAATATAAAAACGGCAGGGTAGATCCCGCGAGCTACAGGGGACGCTCCTGCTACAGTGCGCCAGTGCAGGCGGCGGAATATTTTCTGAGGAAGGAGACCGGAATCAGAGAGATATCCGCATTCTATTTAGAAAGCGCCGCCGAAAACAACGGAGAATTTATTGCGGAATTCAAATCCGGCCCCGAAGAGAAGACTTACGAGATCAAGTTGAGAAAACTCGAGAGCACCCTCAAAACATTAAAAAGCTGTGGCGATAAGCAAAGGTCGTTTGTTCCTCAATACATTTTGCTGAGCGTCGCAGAGAAATAAGAGCGAAGCCGGAGCCGCATTGCCGATCCCCCTCCCCTTGTTAAACCGAATTCGCGTCTGCCCTATTTAATCTCTCTGTTCCCGAACCTGTTTAAATGAAACGCCTGCCCAGGCGGCTTTCTGTTCTTGACAGCGCCCGCGCGCCGTTCATCGAAGTATCCGAACGGCAGTACTGTAAGCACGTTCAGACTCCCGGGTATCCCGAGATATTTCATCAGCCCTTCCCTGTCGAGTCTCCCTATCCAGCACGACCCGAGCTTGCGGCTCCATGCGGTCAGCACCATATTCTGCACGGCTCGTGTCCCGTCTATCTCATGCCATTTCGAAGCGGGGTCCGTCAGCACGACGACCGCGAAATCGACCTCCGAAACGAACCTCCCGCTTATGCAGTATGTCTCGAGACCCTTGAGCACGGTTTTATCCCTCACCAGAACGAACTGCCAGGGCTGATCGTTATGCGCGCTAGGCGCTAGCCTTCCCGCCTCGATGACCTCCCTCACGACGGTATCGGGTACAGCCTTGCTCACGTAGCTCCTTATGGAGCTGAGGGTCTTTACACATTCGAATACGTCCATTCTTTCGCCGCCTCCCGTAAATCGAAATTATCAAAATCACTTTTACCGATTAATATTATAGAGTAGCTTATCTTATTAAAAATATGCCGGTCTGACCATAGTCAGAGTATAAAAATAAGGAGCAGTATTGCCGGAATCCGTTAGAATCGGGGATTTGGCCCCGGGTTTCAGTCTGCCTTCCGAATCAGGCGAAATCGTCGACATCAGGGATTACATCGGGAGAAAGCCCGTTGTCCTGTTTTTCTATCCCGGGGACAACACCCCCGTGTGCACGAGAGAGGTGTGCGCGTTCAGGGACAGCTACGGCGAGTTCATGAATATTGACGGCGCCGATGTGTTCGGGATCAGCTCCGATCCGGTGGAATCCCATAAACGCTTCTCTTCGAAATACAACCTCCCCTTCAAATTATTGAGCGACGAGAATGGGGCCGTCAGGGAGCTTTACGGCGTCCCAAAAACCCTCGGAATCCTCCCCGGCAGGGTCACATATGTGATAAACGGCCGCGGAATAGTGATACGTATAATCTCCTCCCAGCTCGGATACAAGAAACACGTCGATGAGGCAATTAGGGCGCTTAGATTATCGGACGACCAAAAAATGTAGCGCAGCCGGGACATATCCCCTCCGGGAGTCTTATATAATTTCCGCCGCCATGATATAGTTTCTCCTGAATCTTATTCAACGATACGTATGATCACGGTATCATAATGACTTACGGAGGAGAAAAAGCGTGCTGAAAAAACCCTGGGGAGGCAGGTTCAAGAAAGATACCCATCAGATCGCCGAGAGGTTCTCGGCGTCCGTAGACTTCGACAGAAGACTTTACAAAGAGGACATCCAGGGCAGCGTCGCGCACGTAACGATGCTCGCCGAGAAAGGCATCATTCTCAAGAGCGAAGCCGAAAAAATTACGAAGGGCCTCAAGCAGATAGAGAAGGAAATCGAATCGGGCAAGTTCTCTTTCAGGGAGGAGTTTGAGGACATTCACCTCAACATCGAAAAGCGCCTCATCGAGAAGATAGGGGCAATAGGCGGAAAGATCCACACCGCGAGGAGCAGGAACGACCAGATAGCGCTCGACATGAGGCTCTACCTTAGAAGGGAAATAAACGAGATAACCCTCCTGTTAAAAGATATCGCGGGGAGTCTCGTCGGCCTCGCGGAAAAAAATATCGATACGGTCATGCCTCTCTATACACACCTCCAGAGGGGGCAGCCGGTGCTCCTTTCTCACCACCTTATGGGCCTTTACGAGATGCTGAAGAGAGACAGGGAGAGATATATCGACTGCCTCGAAAGGGTAAACGTGATGCCGCTCGGGGCGGGCGCCGGGGCGGGTACGACGTTTCCAATCGACAGGGAATACGTCGCGAAGCTCTTGGGTTTCCCGAAAGTCACGCAAAACAGCATAGACACGGTGAGCGACAGGGATTTCATAGTCGAGTTCATTTCGGTATCGGCGAATTTGATGATGCACCTGAGCAGGGTATCGGAAGAATTCGTACTCTGGTCGACGAAGGAATTCGATTTCATCGATCTCGGGGACGAGTTCACCACCGGATCGAGCATAATGCCCCAGAAAAGGAACCCCGACATGGCCGAGTTGATACGCGGGAAGACGGGCAGGGTTTACGGGAATCTGGTGGCTATCCTGACGATAATGAAAGGCCTCCCGTTCTCGTACAACCGGGACATGCAGGAGGACAAAGAGCCGATGTTCGATACGGCAGACACGGTCAAATCCTCCCTCGAGGTGCTGAGTGCCATGTTGAAAAACATCACGTTCAAGCATGAAAATATGGAGAAGGCCCTGACCGAGGGATTTATAACTGCGACCGATATAGCGGACTACCTGACGCGGAAGGGAATGCCCTTCAGGAAGTCGCACGAGGTGACGGGCAGGATAGTCGGCTATGCGGAAGAAAAAGGGAGGGAGCTTGTCAAGCTCCACATATCGGAGTACAAGATGTTCTCAAGGCTCTTCGAGAAAGACCTCTTCGGTCATATTACCCTCGAAGGCTCGGTAGGCGGGAGGAAGTCCTACGGCGGCACTGCGAGACGGAACGTCCTCAGGATGATCGCGCAGGGGAAGAAGGAGACCGGCAAATGGTGAATCCGGATTGAAGGAAATGACAAGGGACGAATTGAGGGAGTTCCTTCTCGGGGGAACGAAAACCGGCAAGCTCGCGACCGTGAGGGAAGACGGCCGTCCCCACGTCGTCCCCATCTGGTACGATCTCGACGGCGATACGCTCGTATTTACGACCGGAGCAGGGTCGGTGAAGTACAAGAGCATGAGGAGGGACCCGAGGGTGTCGCTTACCGCGGACGACCAGACCCCGCCCTACTCGTATGTCATGATAGAGGGGACAGTCTCGTTTTCGGAAGACCCCGGCGAGCTCCTCTACTGGGCAACGCGCATTGGCGGCCGCTACATGGGGGAAGACCAGGCGGAAGCGTACGGCAAAAGGAATTCGGCTCCGGGCGAAGTAATCGTGCGAATAAAACCGTCCAGGATTTCAGCCTACAAAGACGTGGCCGGGTGGTAGGTTCTTATCGCGGGTATTATCCCCGCATCGACACCCCGAGGACCTAATTCATATCTCTACAAATTTCCTATTGCGCAAATATCGGATAAGAAAGATAATTAAACACGATCCCGGAGAATCGGTATCCGGAATTTCCACACCTCAAGCAAACACCCGGCACTAACAACACACTGGAGGGGGAAATGAAGCTCCACTCGGAGAGGAAGCCCGCAACAAACATCCAAATCAGCAGAATCATGTCGAGGTTCCTCGCGGCGGAGAGAAAATTCAGCCCGATCCTGCTCTGGTCCGTCATAGTGGGCATACTGACGGGACTTGCAGCGGCATTATTTCAAATCTCTATAGAGAAGGTGATGCTTCTGAGAGAGGTCCTGCTGAGGACCCTTCCCCAGGCCACGCCGCTCCTTCTGGCGGCGTCCGTAATATTTTCCGCGGTCCTGGTATTTCTTGCCTTTTTACTCGTCAGAAAGGTTGCGCCCGAGACCAGCGGCAGCGGCGTGCATGAAATAGAAGGCGCGCTCGACGAGGTAAGACCCATCAGATGGAAGAGCGTGCTGCCGGTTAAATTCATCGGAGGGACGCTCGCCCTCGGAAGCGGAATGGTCCTCGGCAGAGAAGGACCCACTATCCACATGGGCGGGAACATAGGCAAGATGGTCGCCGACTTTTTCAAGGCCGGAAGGGAAGACACACACGCGCTCATAGCCGCGGGGGCAGGCGGCGGTCTGACCGCCGCATTCAACGCCCCCCTCGCGGGGATACTTTTCGTGTTCGAGGAGATGCGCCCGGAATTCAAATACAATTTCCTGTCGGTCCAATCGGTCATCCTGGCTTCTGCCGCTTCCGATATTGCGCTTCGGTCCATTATGGGACAGGGCCCGGAAATAAATATGCGAATGCTCGCCCCCCCTCCGCTTACGTCTCTATGGCTCTTCGTCATTTTCGGACTCCTCTTCGGCATACTCGGAGTCGTTTTCAATTTTCTCCTCGTAAGGACGCTCGATCTCTTCTCGAACCTGAAAGGCCATGCGTTCACGTTTACAGGGCTCTACGTAGGAGGGTTCATCGGCCTCGTCGCATGGCTCTATCCCGACATGGCGGGCGGAGGGTACAAGGTCATACCAGACGCCATTTCAGGGGCGATACCGGCAACGATGCTTCTCCTCCTGTTCTTCGCGCGTTTCGGGACGACGATGATAAGCTACGGCTCGGGAGCTCCGGGCGGCATATTCGCGCCTATGCTCGCTCTCGGGACATTGTTCGGCATGTGGTACGGGAACCTGGCGCACGGATTTCTTCCCGGCGTCGATATAACACCGGAGATGTTCGCGGTAGCCGGCATGGCTGCCCTCTTCTGCGCAACCGTGAGGGCCCCTCTCACGGGTATCGCCATCACGATAGAGATGACGGGGAATTACTTTCTCATCCTCCCGCTCATACTCACATGCCTTACGGCTACTCTCGTCGCCGAAGGATTGGGAGGGAAACCCGTATACACGCTTCTATTGAAACGTGCACTCAGCCTCGCGAGGAAGCAGGATATTTGAAAAAAACCGGGGTTATTGCGAACGAGCCGGGGTTTAAAGAATTAACATGCGATGAACAGGCATGGAATGACCAGACTGCGGGGATAGTTTAAATCAAAGCACTTCTTCCTTGCAGCCCCCCTCCCTCAATATCTCCTCTATCTCATAACCCGCGGCAATGCTTGCGATACAGGACACCAGCTCGTGTACCGGGGAATAAATCATGCTTCTGCCGCCTTCAGCTTTATCCCCCTCGACGTACATCGGGGAAAATTCCATTCCTCTCGTGTTAAGATTTTCATGGTCGTCTTTACCCTTGTTCACTCTCAGGAAGCCCCCGGCCACTTTGGATTCGATGAGATAGAATACGGGCTCGGCCGAAGCGCCCGATTCCCATTTAAGCGCAGTCGGTATCCCCTCCTGTATCACGATATCCCTTACGGGCTTCCCCCCTTTACTCACTCTCATCCGCTTTCTGCCCTCCGCGTTCAGGTTTCGTATCTCGTCACCGTTCGAGACGCTTATTACGGCCATGCCGTATGTCCCGGAGTTGCTCTTTATGAACAGGTAGGGGTCATTGGGCACGCCCTTCTCGCCATAGACCTTCCTGAGCCCTTCGAGCATCGCGTCCGCAATCTGGGCGGCTCTATCCCTGTCCTCGGGATTATCGAAGTCGATGCCTTCCAGGGAGACTGTGTTGATGGAAATAATCCAGGGATCTATGCCTATGAGACGGGCGGCCTCCCCGGCGAGCTGATTATAATACTCGAAATGGACGCTCTTTCTCCTCGTGTGCCAGCCTATCTCGACCGGCGGCTCGACCGGCTGGATGATGTCTTTGAGGGTTTTGGGGCATTTCTCCGAAAAATCATTATTAATGAGCAGGAGATCAGGAGACATTCTGGACGTGAATATCCTGTGGTCTTCTTTCATTACCTTATAAGCGGCGACCTCTTCTCCGCTCTGTGAGCGGAAACTCGCCCTGTCCTGGTTAAAGTCATCGCTCACAATCCCCACTTCCACCTCGTAATCCACTTTTTTGAGTATGGATTTGAGCACGAAGATATTTTCCCAGTAAAAGGAATTTCTCGTATGGAGCTCCGGGATTATAAGTATGTTCCTGACCTTCGGGTACTTACGCAGAAAATAGTCCCTAAAAAGCACGGACGCCCGGTCCCTGAAAGGCTGAGACAAGTTATTAAACCCCGCAGGGAATATATTAGTGTCGACGGGGGCGATTTTATAATCGGATACCCTCACGTCGACCGAGGAGTAGAGCGGGATAAATTCCTTTTCGGCCTTGCCCCTGACCCAGGATTCAATTTTTTCCATGTTTTCCGATATTCTGACGTTTAATTCATCAAGATGCCGCATCGTTGCCTCAGTCTTTTACGACGTATGTGCCGGCGATTTTGTCATGCCATGTCTGGCATTCGGAATCGACCAGAAACCACAGGAACCCGGCGAATAAAAAACCCGCCGAAACGTAATACCCCATCCATCTTAAAAACGCTTGCCAAAGACCCACTCCCTCCCCCTCGTTGTTTATCAATTTTATACCCAATAACGCCTTCCCCGCCGTCTTCCCTCCGTACCCATGGAGGAATACGAAATAGGTGGACGAGAGCAGGAAAAGGACCATGTAGAGCGGCATCGTTATGTCTCCCGAACCGTAAGCCCCGAAATCAAAGCCGTAAACGATAAACAAACCGGCGAATACCGCGATCAGCGCGACCATGGAGACAATGGCTATGTCTATAATCATTGCAAGGGCTCGTGATATAAACCCGGCAAGATTGTATACATCCGCCTCACGTTTATAATATCCGGGTGCCGCCCCCGAGTCTTTTTCGAAGGGCGCCTCGTCATCATCAACAAGGGCTAACGGGTCCAAGTGGAAATCCTGTATATCTTCTTCCCTGACAGACGCTTCGCCCTGAGCCAGGCGGGACAGGCCCCCCGGCTCGACTTCCCCGTATCCGGCCCTATCGACCTCTTTAGAGTCCGGGAACAATTCATAGGATTCAGGGGACGATTCGGCGGAGCGGTCATGTATCCGCTTATGCCGTGAACCCGCCGTCCTGCCGGATTCCGTCCTCGATTGAGCTTCAACCTCACGGATGGGTATGTCCAGGAAGAGTTCGCCGCTCAGAGGGTCGCTCGGGGCGTTTCCCGGCCGCAGGCGGGATTTCTTACCGCCTTTTTTTTCAGGCTCCGATGCCGGAGGCGACGCCTCCGCATTGAGCGGGGATCCGCATTTTTTACAGTACTCGAGATGATCAAAACTGTTGTAACCGCACGACGGGCATTTCATCGGTATCAGGAACAGAATAAATGATGGAAGATAGTTTATATCATACGCAAAAAAAATGCGCCCTAACCCGATCAATCAGACAAATTAATCTGATTTTACAAATCGAATCGGGATAGGGCGCAGTCGAACCTTTTGCGTTCAGTATCAGGAACCTTCCGATAGTTGAATTTCTATAGCGGACTTAACACCCTCCAGATTGGCGCCCGGAACAATCATGCCGTTTACGACGAATGTCGGCGTGGATTGTACCCCTATTCCGACGGCTTCGTTCATCTGAGTCTCGACTTCCGCTGCTGCTTCTTTTGAAGCTAGACACACGTCGAATTTCTTCGTATCGAGCCCCGACTCTTTGGCGAACTGATTGAACTTCTCCTTCGAGTTCTCAAGCGTAATATCCTTCTGGCTGTCGAAGAGCTTATCATGGAAAGCCCAGAATTTATCATTGCCCTGCTGATAGGCGCACACGGAAGCGATGGCGGCCGGCATCGCCCAGTTGTGATTCTTGAGCGGTAGCTGTTTAAAGGCTATTTGAACCTTGCCGCTATAATCCTTTAAAATCTGGGGCAGCATGTCCTTTCCCCTCTTGCAAAAAGGGCACTGGAAGTCCGAATATTCCACTATGACGACCTTGGCGTTATCGGTCCCCTTGGTAGGCACGTTCTTCAGGGATATCTTTTCCATTATCTCTTTCTGCGGATCGACGGTCGTGTCGTATATCTCCGTACCTAAAACCAGGAACTTGCCGTTGCCGCTAATGAAAACCGGTACGGTCTGACGGCCTCCCATGTTGAACGAGCCCTCTTTAAACCCGGCAAGCTTCGAATCCTTGAACTTCGAGACGTCTATGATGTCGCTATTGATGATCAGGAACTTCCCGTCGGTCGTCATCAGCACGGGGAACTCCCCCCTTGGGATCGGAATCGCGCCCTGCTTGATGTTCTTTATGGCCGTAACTTTAAAGCCGGTCGTATCCACCATATTGCCCATAAGCAAATATTTTCCGTCCTGGCTCATCACAAAACCGATTTCCTGTGAGCCTTGGGTGGTTTTTACAACAAACGTGCCCTTCTTGAGTCCCTTTATGGAACTATCCTCGACCCCTTTAATCTCTATTACCGTATCGGGCGCCATGTTCGCGCCGAAATTTTTCTTGAAGAACGTCTGGAGCCGCGCGTTTTCTTCCTTTGATAACTGCTGCCCGAATGCCTGGCTTCCTACAATTATGAACGCTATTGTAAGTAGTGCCGAAGTCAAAAATTTAAACTTCATACATGCCTCCTTTGTTTTGGTTAGCTAAAACTATACCACTGAATGTTGAGAAAGCAACATAATCTCCACTAGCCGAAAATGCGCGCTAGTATCCAGAAACATTCAATTTTAATTTATGAAAACACCCTCTGGAATATCCTGTCGACATTCTTGAGATCGGCGGTCGCATCAAAACATTCAGTAATTTCCTCTTTAGTTAACAATCTGGATACATCCCGGTCGTCGAGCAGCAGCCCGAGGAAGTCACTCTTCCCTTTCCATGTCTTCATCGCATTACTCTGAACCAGTCTGTAGGCCTCTTCCCTCGACATGCCTTTTCCGACCAGCTTCAGGAGCACCTTCTGCGAGAACACAAGTCCGCGGGTAAGCCATATATTTTTTTCCATGTTTTCCGGATAGACCTGGAGACCCTCCAGCAGGTAAGCGAGCCTTGCGAGCATGAAGTCCAGCAGGATTGTGCTGTCAGGACCGATGACGCGCTCGACGGAGGAATGGCTGATATCCCGCTCATGCCAGAGTGGTATGTTTTCAAGGGCCGACATGGAGTAGGAGCGAACGACCCTGGCAAGCCCGCAAAGATTCTCGGAAAGCACGGGGTTTCTTTTATGCGGCATCGCAGACGATCCCTTCTGCCCTTCCGTAAACGGCTCTTCGAGCTCCAGCACCTCCGTCCTCTGAAAATGCCTTATTTCCAGGGCTATTTTTTCGATGGAGGACGCTATGATGGAAAGGGTAAGGAAGTATTCGGCGTGCAGGTCGCGCTGTATTATCTGTGTCGATATCGCCGCGGGCCTCAGGCGGAGGCGTCTGCAGGCATCCTCTTCGATTTCCGGCGGGACATTGGCGAATGTCCCGACAGCGCCCGATATCTTGCCCACGCTGACGACATCCCGCACCCGTTTCATCCGGTCGATGTTCCTTTGCATTTCGTCATACCAGAGCGCAAAGACGAGCCCGAGCGTCCTGGGCTCCGCATGGATTCCGTGCGTCCTGCCGATCATCGGCGTCTTCTTGTATTTAAAGGCCTGTTTTTTCAGTATTTTAATTACGGCTTTCAAGTCCTTGACGATTATCTCCGCGGCATCCCTTAATTGAAGCGCGAACGCGGTATCGAGAACGTCGGAGGACGTAAGACCGAGATGAATGTGCCTCGACTCCTTGCCCACGTGCTCCGAGACCGACGTCAGGAACGATATGACATCGTGCTTCAGCTCTTTTTCGAGCTCGTTTATCCTTTCGACGTCGAAGCCCGCCTTCTTCTTGATCGTTTCAACGGCCTTCTTCGGTATCTTCCCGTACCTGGCCCACGCCTCGCATACGGCGATTTCCACCCGAAGCCAGTTAGCGTATTTGGCCTCGTCTGTCCAGATGGAGGACATCCCGGGGCGCGAATATCTCGGAATCAAATCGCCAGCACCTCCCCCATTGTTTTTCTCGGAGCGACTGATATCTGCACATCCGTCCCATCTTCCGTTTTCCTCAATGCACCCAAGGCGGCCTCGAAGGCAACCTCGGGCCTGTTGTTGACCTGGCTCAAGTGGGCGAGAACAACATGCCTCAGCCCGGAATGGAGAAGATCGGAAAGGAGCTCCGAAGCCTGGATGTTCGAAAGGTGGCCCAGACGCCCCCTGATCCTCTGTTTTAAATCCCACGGGTAGTGGCTGTAAAGCAGTATGTCGTTATCGTGATTAAATTCGATTACGAGGGCGTTTGACCCCCGGAGCCTCTCCCTGACGAGCGCAGTAACCGAGCCAATATCCGTTACGACTCCGATTTTCTTCCCTTGTGCGGATTCAATGCAAAAACCGACCGGATCCAGGGCATCGTGGGGAACCGAGAAGGGTGTAATCGAGAGATCTTTTATCGTAAACGGGGTATCGGTATCGAATTCTCTGAGAAAGCTCACCTTGCCGGCCCATAGATGCACCGTGGCTCTTGCGACATGTACCGGCACCCCAACATTCCTGAGGGCGGCAGTATGATCGGAGTGCTCGTGGGTGACTATAACGGCATCGATGTCCGACAGCTCCATATCCAGCTTTCTGAGCTTGAGCCCGATTTGTCTCAGGCTTATCCCCGCATCGACGAGTAACTTCGTTTCGCCTGATTCCACATACAGACAATTCCCGGAACTGCCGCTTGCAAGTGTACAGATCTTCATTGGTAAGCCGCCGATTACATCCGTTTTGGAAATTTAGTATGGATTATAATGTTGCTAAAAGTCAACATAGCCGTCCGGCAGATACTTGATTGGTTAGCCCTCATAATGACAGAGAAACACTTAACACCCTTCCCACAGGAGCAGCATTACGGGCGGAGGAGGAACAGGCATCCCACCCTCACGTATCGAACGGCTGCATTAAAAATCCTTCTCTCTCTGAAGCGCGGGCTCGGGGATGATCGGATTTATGTGTGAAGCCGCGCCCTTCTTGCCCGTACCGTGAGAGATCGAAAGAAGCCCCGTATACAGAAACCCGAACTGGATGAGCAGGAGGAACGGAACCCAGCCCAGGTACCCCATATATATGGCGACTAGGGTCTGGAGAAAAAACATCACACCGAAAGCGATCTCTATGATCGCCGTAGCTTCTTTCGAAGCTACATAGCTCCTCGAGCGCCAGTTGTCGCTCCTCGAGGTAACGGCGAATTTCGGAGTGCGCCTGAATTCGGAGTTTTTGCCCAAAAGCGCCTCCAGCACCGCCTTGGAGTTATTGACCGCCATACCCGCGCCTATAGATATCGCCAGAGGCACATACTTCAGATAGGCAAGCCAGTTCCTTCCGTGAACCTCTCTAACGGTGACTATATAAAAAAGCACGAAGCTGAACGTCCCCGCCGCGATCGCGAAGACATTTATCAATATGCTTCTGTCCCATCCGGTCTCGCTCCAGAAAAAGCCCATCGGGAACATCAGCAGGAAGAGAACGAGGAGAAGTAAATACGATATATTGCCGAACAGGTGGAAGAAGGCTTCTAACTTGATCCTGAGCGAAAGGTCGTTCCTTTTGAAGATCTCGGGGAGAATTTTGATTGCGGTTTGAACCCCGCCCTTCGCCCACCTGTGCTGCTGTGATTTAAATGCGTTCATATCCACCGGGAGCTCCGCGTCGGCAACCATGTCCCGGAGGTAAACCAGTTTCCACCCCGCGAGCTGGGCCCTGTAGCTCAAGTCGAGGTCCTCTGTAAGCGTATCGTGCTGCCACCCGCCAGAGGATTCTATGCATTCCTTTCTCAGGACGCCCGCGGTCCCGTTAAAGTTAAAGAACATCCCCCCGTTGTACCTCGACGTCTGCTCGATCATGAAATGCCCGTCGAGGAGTATTGCCTGCGCCTTGGTTAGAGAGGAATAGTCAAGATTCACATGCCCCCACCTTACCTGTACCATGCCTATTTCGGGATCGGAGAAGAAATCCACGGTATTCCTGAGAAATTCGCGCGGGGGGATAAAGTCCGCGTCGAATACCGCAAGGAGCTCGCCCTTGGCCTTTTTGAGTCCTTCCCTCAGCGCGCCCGCCTTATAGCCCTCCCGGTTCTCCCTGTGTATGTATACGATATCGATCCCCGACTCTCTGAATCGGTTTACACACCTGCCCGCGATCTCGACGGTCTTATCGGTCGAGTCGTCGAGCACCTGAATCTCGAGCAGCTCCCTCGGGTAGTCGATTTTACAGACCGAGGAAATGAGCCTCTCGACAACATACATCTCGTTATATATGGGGAGCTGAATCGTGACGGCCGGCAGGTTCTTATACCTGGCGCCGGGTACGGGTTTTTTATGTTTATTCTTCCCGTACAGATATGTAAGGTAATACCGGTGCAGTCCGAATATGCAGAGGAGCATCAGCGTTACGGCATATAGGACTGTCACGATTATCTTAGAAGCTAAAATAAAATATTCCACTTCTCATTTCCCGCTGCCTTTTCCTTCCGGATAGGATCAGAACTTCGCCTCTTTTAGCCTTTCTACAGCCTGAATTATTCTGTCCGTATTGAATGTGGTGGAAACACGCACATAGCCTTCGCCGTATTTTCCGAATCCCGTACCGGGTGTTACGACAATTCCGGTTTCGGATAGAAGCTTTGCCGAGAAGTCCTTGGACGTTAGCCCCGCCGGGACTTCAAACCATACATAAAAAGTGGCCATGGGTTTACTGTAGCTTAAACCGACCTCGTCGAGGCCTCTGCAAAAAATATCCCTTCGCTCCTGGAATATCCTTATCCTGTCCTCAAGACCTATTTTATAATTTTTCAACGCTTCTATGCCCGCGACCTGAACAGCCTGAAAAGCACCCGAATCTATATTCGTCTTAATCTTGCCGAGCCCCCCGATAGCTTTCCCGTTTCCGACCGCAAACCCTATTCTCCACCCCGTCATGTTGAACGTCTTTGACAGGGAGTGGAACTCGATCCCGGTTTCCTTGGCGCCGTCGAACTGAAGGAAGCTGGACGGCTTGTAACCTTCATACGCCATTTCAGTGTAGGCGGCGTCGTGACATATAAGGATATTATATTTGACGGCAAAATCCACAAGCTCCTCGTAAAACCCCCCGTCCGCGACTGCCGCCGTGGGGTTGTTCGGATAGTTTACGAACATCATCTTCGCTTTCTTTGCAATATCCGCGGGAATAGAGCCGAGATCGGGCAGAAAACCGTTTTCCTTGAGAAGCGGGACGGCATACGGAACCCCGCCGGCGAAGCTTATCGAAGTCGGATAAACAGGATATCCCGGGTCTGTATATAGAGCTATATCGCCGGGATCGAGGAATGCGAGAGGGGTATGCGCTATCCCTTCCTTTGAGCCGATGAGGGCCACGACCTCGGTCTTGGGATCGAGCTCAACGCCGAACCGCTCCTTGTACCATTCGGCGACGGCGGTCCTGAACGAGAGCATGCCTTCATAGGAGGGATATCTGTGGTTTTGGGGGTCTTCCGCCGCTTTTTTTAACGCATCGACGATGTGCCGGGGCGTAGGTATGTCAGGGTCGCCGACGCTCAGGTCTATAATGTCCACCCCCTTCGCCCTCATCTCGCTTTTCTTTGCGTCAATTTCCGCGAACAGATACGGCGGCAGGTCCGCTATTCTCTTCGCCCACTTCAAATCCATGTATAATTCTCCTTTGTTCCCCCCATTTTGGGATTTTCTATCATAACTAACCTATTGTATTAGAGCAAGAAGGAGCGCGCCTGCCTCACGGTAAAGGCGCCGGGATGAGGAGCCGGGTCCCCCCGGCGCTGCCGGTTCTCAGCAGCCGTCCCCCTCTCTGTAGGCCGCGCTTATCCGCTCGAAGGCGATTCCGGCCGATTCCTTCCTCGTATTACCCGGCGGTATGATCTCGAGCTCGGTAAGATCGACGCTTATGGACCTGAGAGAAAGGAGCCTGAAAAAATGCTTGTAGAACGTGATATCGCCGTGATAATAAACCAGGAGTCCGTTCCCGGCGTCTATATCCTCCCCGCTTATCTTCCTGTATCTGATACAGAGGGGCAGAACGCCTGCGCCTGCCCCCGCCGCCGCATCGAGAAAGGAAGTCTTGAAGGGCCTTACCTCCCGGCCATCGGACGTAGTTCCCTCCGGGAAGAGGACGACATTAAAACCCATATGTAGTATATCTTTTATATGTTGCATATCTTGCATCAGGCGCGACCTGTTCCGTCTCTCGACGAAGACGCCGCCCGAGTACCTGATGATGGTTCCCAGAAGGAACGCGTCCTCGAGCTCCGAGTTGGCGATGAACACCGCGGGGGCGGTGGAGAAGATCACGAAGACGTCCAGATAGGAAAGGTGGTTCGAGATTACGAGGTAACTCCCTTCGCCTCTCCCGAGCCTGTTGATATTTTTCAGCCTTACCTTCACGCCGAGCACCATGAGCGCGGCCCGGAGGTATAAGGACGATATGCGGGAGAAATACCTGAGTTTCGCCATTTTGTTTCCTACGATCAGGTCGACGCAAAACGATATCGCCAGAAAAGTAACTACCAGAACTACGAAGGCGAGTATCTTGAGTGTTTTTAAGAACCAGACCATATATCTCCGTCCGGAACCCGTCCGCAATCGGGCAAGACGGGTGTGATACAATTATTGCCGATATAATTTACTCCACGGATCTGGAACATGGAAATGGACCCTATAACCGAAATAATAAAATCGGAGATAGAGAAAAAAGGCAGGCTGACATTTTCAGAATATATGGAGATTGCGCTTTACCACCCGGGACTCGGTTACTACGCGTCGGGAGAGGCGAAGATCGGCAAGCGCGGGGACTACTACACGAGCCCGTGCGTGGATCCCGCTTTCGGCGAGGTGCTGGCGGGGTTTATCGCGAAATCAGGGAGACTGATAAACGAGCCCCGTGTCAGCGTTGTTGAGTTCGGTGGGGGAACGGGGACACTCGCTGCCGACATACTGGACTCGCTTGTCCGGAACCACCCGGACTGTTACGAGATTACGGATTATCTGATAATAGAGAGAGGGGCCCCGGGATCCGGCACGGCAGATGATGCGCTCGGCAGGCACGGGGCAAAGATCAAATACGCGGCCTCTCCGGCAGAAACAGGCCCTGCGGGAGCCGCAGGCATCATATTATCGAACGAGCTCATCGACGCCCTTCCCTTCCACAGGGTTCGGTTTCAGGAAGGCGCTATGAAAGAGGTATTCGTTACGCTCAGGGATGGCGAATTCGAGGAGGTCACCGGCGAGCCGAGCACTCCGGGGCTTGGTGAATACTTTAAGAATTATGAGGTATCGTTTCGAGACGGCCAGGAGGCCGAGGTGAACCTAAATGCAGGCCTGTGGCTCGAAGTGGCGCAGAAGATGCTCGAAAAAGGCCTTATTCTGACAATAGACTATGGATTCCTTGCGCCTGAGATATTCAGCCCCGAGAGGATGAGGGGAACATACAAGTGCATGTATAAGCATGCTGTCGGGGAGAACCCGTACATCCACATCGGCAGGCAGGACATCACGTCACACGTCGATTTCAGCAATCTGATAAGATCAGGCGAGTCCCTCGGGCTCAAGACTCTAAAATACACCACACAGGGCCAGTTCCTCATCGACTGGGGCGTGCTCGATATAATGACTATACAATCCGGGCAGGGCAGCCCATCAAAACAGGAAGCACACGACAGAAATATCGCCATAAAGAACCTCTTCCTTCCCGGCTCTATGGGAAACAGCTTCAAGGTCCTTCTGCAGGCGAAGAATGTGGATGCAGCCGGTCGGGACTTCTACCCCGAATCTCCCTTTAAATTAAGCTTCGGCGTAATCTAGAATCCCGCATCCCCGGACTTATAGTAATTGACCCCAATCCCGCCTTATTTCGTCCATCGATCTAACGTTCGGTATCGCGGGCCAAAATAACCCCTTGACAACAATATACGCTGCATTTATTATTAGGACTAACTAGTTGGTTCTAAATATTGGGGAGACACGAATTTGAATAAAAGCAAAGAAAAGATATTGGCGAGCGCGAAGGAGCTCTTCCACGAATACGGCTTTCAGCAGACATCGGTCGATGAGATACTCAAGAAGAGCGGCGTTACAAAAAGCAATTTCTACTATCATTTCAAAAGTAAAGAAGAATTAGGTCTGATCATACTCCAGAGATTCATAACGCTTTACGAATCGGACGTATTGACCAAAACGCTCGGCAACAAATCACTGAGCCCCTCCGCGAGGCTGCTCGAATTCTACAATTCCGTAAAAACATTCCACAGAGACCTAGAGAACCCGAGGGGATGCCCCTTCGGGAATTTGGCTATCGAGATGAGCGGGTCGAATGAAAATTTCAGGGAAAGGCTTTCGGCGTTCTTTAACTCCTGGGAGAAGAGCATCGAAGAATGCATATACGAGGGTATGAGCGCAGGGGATTTTCGCAGCGACCTTCCCCCGGGAGTAATCGCCCAGTTAATACTTTCACACCTGGAAGGGGCGATAATGATGGTCAAGACGCACAGGTCGATCGAGCCGCTTTCTTCAGGGAGCGAAACTATACTGAGGCTTTTAAAGGCAGCCTGATAAAAAAATCAAAGGAGGTATTAAATATGTCGGAATATTTATTCAAAAGCGATATATCGAGCGATATGGCGCTCTTCAAAGAATTAAATCCGGAGCTTCACGGTGCGTGGATGACCCTTCACAACGGCGTATTCGAGGACGGCGCCCTCTCTCAGAAGGAAAAACAGCTGATAGCCGTCGCCGGGGCTCATATAACCAGATGCCCTTACTGCATAAGGTCGAGGGTCAGGCAATGTAAAAACCTCGGGGCTTCCAATCAGGAGATCATCGAGGCGATCTACGTCGCATTCAGGTTCGCTATGGGCGGGCCTTATGCATACTCGAGCATAGCGTTTGAAGCCCACGACGCTCTAGAGCACAACATCCCTCTAACCGAAGGGCATTTCTTCAAGAAGGATATAACCAAGGAGATAAACGAATTCAGCAATTGCAGCGGAGACAACTCCGAAGCCTTTAAGGAATTCACGAAGAAGGTGTTCGCGGAGGGGGCGTTAAGTAAAGACTTCAAGAGAGGGTTGATCGGGCTTGCCTGCGGTCACATGACGAAGTGTCCTTACTGTATAAGGGGCTGCGTAAAGGACGCGAGGAGCGCAGGCATAACAAAGGAGCAAATGGCCGAAGCGATCAATGTAGGCATGGTCATGTCGGCGGGCGCATGTTTTGCCCATACGAGCATTGCCATGGACACCCTCGCAGGCATAAACGGAAAGAGTAAGGCCAGGGCCGCTAAATAAAGAAACCGCCGGATTAATTTCTTGATCCGGAAACCCGCACCGCCCGGGGGAGCCGGGTTCGCTCTCACCGGCCGCCTCGGCAAGAGCGGATCCGGACAAACCCCGTCAAACCTAACCCACTGCCACTACAGGACAAATAATACACAATAGCGCCTTATGGGCTATTGTGGTAACTTATCCACCTGATGGGCCGTCAACGGATTTCGAACGAAGACACAATTGCGGCTATAGCAACGCCCCCCGGTAACGGGGGCATTGCCGTGATAAGAATCAGCGGGCCAAAATCCTCCGAGATATTGGAACTCATTTTCAAACCAGTGCAGCGAAAGGCAGGGGCGGGGGCGCTTGAGTCGCATCGCCTGTATCACGGACATGCAGTAAATCCGTCGACCGGCGAAATTGCGGATGAGGTTCTATGCGTATTGATGAGGTCCCCCAACTCATACACCGGGGAGGATGCGGTCGAAATCCATTCGCACGGCGGACACCTGGTCCCGAAGAGAATACTCGAGATACTTTTCAGCCTGGGCGTAAGGCCGGCAAACCCGGGGGAATTTTCGCTCAGGGCGTTTTTAAACGGCAAAATGGACCTTGCGCAGGCCGAGGCCGTCTCCGATATCATCAACGCCCGCACGGAAGAAGGATTAAAACAGGCCGAGCTCCAGCTCGAAGGGGCCCTCTCGCAGAAGATAGCGGCTTTCAAGGAACTGACACTCGATATCCTGGCTGAAATAGAGGCACAGGTGGACTTTCCCGAGGATGAAATAGACCCTGCCGCCAAAGAAGTCATCGCAAGCGGCATAAATAACCTGATTTCGGGCATACATAGCCTGCTGGACACATACGAGGAAGGCCGCATCATCAAGCACGGCGTGAAGACCGCCATACTCGGAAAGCCGAACGTAGGTAAATCAAGCCTTTTGAACATGCTTTTGATGAAGGAAAGGGCTATAGTGAGCCCGCTTCCCGGTACGACAAGGGATTTCATTGAAGAGAGCATCGATGTAAGAGGGATACCGCTCGTCCTGATCGACACAGCCGGAATCAGAAAGACATACGACGAGATTGAGCACGAAGGGGTCAGGCTCGCGAAGAAAAAGGCGGAGGAGGCAGAGCTTCTGCTCGTAGTGCTCGACGGGAGCGTGGCTCTCGACAGCGACGATATGGAGGTATTACAAGGCGCCGCCGGCAAGAGCGCCATTTTCATACTCAACAAATCCGATAAAGGGATCAAACTAACGCTGGGAGCCCTACCCTCTATCGTACATCCGGACAGAATCGTCCATACCTCAGCCAAGCTGGGCAGCGGGACAGAAGAGCTGAAGGATTCAATCAGGGGACTGCTGACCGGCGGGAATACCCATACAGACGGCGGCGAGATCATTCTGACGGAGCTCAGGCACAAACTCGCCCTCGAAAAGGCGGCACATGGACTCACATCTTTCCTCAAGCTCCTGGAAAATGGGGATTCGCCGGAGTTCCTCGCCATCGAGCTCAGGGCCGCTCTCGACTCACTCGGCGAAATAACGGGCGAGGTCACAACCGAAGACATCCTTGGCAGGATATTCAGCAAATTTTGCATTGGGAAATAGGGTGTTATGGAATGTTTCACGTGAAACATCCACAATTGTGGATAAATATCTTCACGTTTATTAAGCCTATATGAAGGGGGTTTATTTAATAATGACAGTCTGTTGCGCTATTTGTATTGTCGTGTCCCCTATTCTTATCCACAATCCTTCCACGATTTTTCAATTTTTCTTTGTTTTTCGGCAAGTTGAGAAATCACAGCTTAAGATCCCAATTGTAGGGTCGGAATTTATACCCAGCCGAGCTCCGTAAGCATTAGTTTTTTTATTGATTTATAGAGCCCGTCATCGAGCGGTAATTCGGTATTGTCCAGGCGAGAAATAAGCATGGACCCCGAAAGCGAATTAGTCAGAAATGCAAATCGGGAGTTAAACATAAATTCGGGATAATAGCCGCCCTCCTCTACCCCGAGGCCAAGGGTGGACACAGAGTCCAGCAGTATTTCTCTAATAATGCCCGGCAGTATGCCGCATTCAACGGACGGGGTGTAAAGGGTATCTTTCTCGACCCAGAAGATATTGCTTGCAGTGCCTTCGGTAATCTCGCCCCTTTCGTTAAGGAAGACCGCTTCGTCGCAGCCCTTCAGTCGAGCTTCTCTCCAGGCGATTATATTTTCAAGGTAATTCAATGACTTAACACCATGGATAGGCGAGTCGGAGATCCTCCTGAATTCGTTGATACACACCATTACTGGTTCTGTACGGGGTTCGTAATCCCTGACGACAATGGCTATATCCCCTCTCGCCGCGTCGTTATAGTAGTTGAGGGACCCGTTCGAAAGGAGACATATCTTCACGTATGCGTCCGGGATGCCGGAATTCGTTACCACAGTTTTCACGATACCGTCAAGATCATCCCTCTCCACAAACGGTATTCTAAGGAGCCGGGCGCCCCGCTCCATGCGGTCATAGTGCCTGCCGAAAAATAAAGGCATTCGGGATTTATATCGGAATGTCTCAAAAAGCCCTTCCCCAAAGAATAATGCCCTAAGCGGAATCCGGGAATCGGCCCTTTCGCCGTTTATAAACACCTGTTCCAATTGAATTATTTCCTCTGCCGTTTGTTTAGATTATCATTACTCGTACAGGCCGAGCGCCTTTTTAATAGCCATAGATTTTAACAGCGTTTCCTCATACTCCTTAGCGGGGTCAGAGTCCCATACGACGCCGCCCCCTACCCAAAACGTTGCCTTCTCCGGGTCAGTCACCAGAAGTCTTATTCCAACGCTCAGCGTGAAGTCGCCGTCAGGAAAGAACACACCCGCAGCCCCGCAGTAAGGGCCCCTCCGGTGGGGCTCAAGCGCGTCTATTATCTGGAGAACCCTCCTTTTCGGAGCCCCCGTAACGGAACCCGGAGGAAACGTATTCTTTATTATCCCGCTGACCCCTATACCGTTTGCGAGCCTGCCTTCCACTTCGGATACGAGCTGGTGGAGTGTCGCGTACGTTTCCACGTCGAAGAGTCTTGTGACCTTGACCGAACCGGACCTAGAGACCCTGGAGAGATCGTTTCTCATCAGATCCACAATCATCAGGTTTTCCGCCCGCTCCTTTTCGCTGCTCACAAGCTTTGCCTTCTTTACCGAATCGGACTCGGGATTTAAGCCCCTTTCCGCAGTTCCCTTGATCGGTCCCGTAGTCAATACCCCCCCTCTCCTCCTCAGGAATAGCTCCATCGATCCGCTGCATAGCTGGAAATCCCCGAAATCGAGATAACAGCCATAGGGAACTTGTTGCACGTGAAACATCCGGAGGAAGCAGTCGACAGGAGAAAGCCTGGACTCGAGGGTGAAGCGCTGAGAAAGGTTGA
>CADEFK010000009.1:0-13715 GCA_902826595.1 uncultured bacterium
TGAAAGCGACTCAGGGTAAGGCGAACCCGAAGGTCGTGAACGAGATATTGACGGCGGAGCTTGCAAAGTAATCACAGCCCGGGATCGTACAGGATTCAGTGCAGGCTCGATAGTATAGACTCAGACCTTATATTTGCTGAGCTCGAACATGAGGTGTTTCAGGTACTCCGAGGTCGATCCGGCGACGCGCTTTTTGATGTCCTTCCATTCCTCTACAGGTATTTGTACGAACACCTCGACCACTTCGGGATCGAACTGGGAGCCCGAGGCTTCGGTTATCTTCCGCACGGCGTCCTCGAAAGGTATCGCTTTCCTGTAGGTCCTGCGCGAGGTCATTGCGTCGAGCGCGTCCACCACCGAGAATATTCTCGCGCCGAGCGGTATCTCGTCTCCGGACAGTCCGGACGGGTAACCCTGACCGTCGTATCTCTCGTGGTGCGTATGGACGATCCTCGCCGATGCCTCGAGGAAATCAATCCTTTTAAGGAGCTCGTATCCGAATTCCGCATGCTTCCTCATATGCTCCCATTCCTCTTCCGTGAGCTTGTCGGGCTTAAGTAGAATATGATCGGGCACGCCTATTTTGCCGATGTCATGCAGCAGAGCGCCTTTCGCTATTACCGAGAGCTCCTGGTCGCTCAGACTCATATACTTTCCGAGATTGATCGCGTACTCGGTAACCCTGTAGGAGTGATAACCCGTTTCATGCTCCCTCAGGTCGAGCGCCAGGATCATCGCTTCGAGAGTGCCTGAATACGCTCTGACCAGCTCTTCAGTCTGTTCGATGACTTTCTTTTCGAGATTCTTCTGATAATCCTTATTCGCCTTTATCAGGTTCGACCGCTCGATCGCACGCCTTATCACAGTATCAACGTCCGTCACGTGGAAAGGCTTGAAGATGTAGTCATAAGCGCCTTCCTTGAGGGCCGCCCGCACGTTCTCGATATCGCGCGATGCGGAAACCATGATTATAGAAAGGTCCGGGGAGTAGGTTTTCAGCTTCTTAAGGGTCTCTATGCCGTTTAACTTCGGCATCTGGATATCGAGGAGGACGACGTCGAAGTCCTTTACCCTGTAGAACTTCTCGAGAGCCTCAAGCCCGTTCCCGGCGACTTCGCACCTGTAGCCGAGCTCTTCGAGGGCCTCGACGAAAAGGTTCCTTATCGCATCCTCATCGTCGACGATGAGGATTTTTTCTCCGGTTTTTCTCAACGTAGCATGCGAGATTTTTTTTGCCGTTTCCATCGTATCAATTATCCATGTGGCTGACGGCCCCATCCATGCAAAGTTTTTTACCTTATCCGGGACGTCAGGCGTAATCGGATTAAACGGTAACGCGCCTGGGGACCATCACCCCGAGGAGCGCCGCGCATAACCCCCAACATACATATAAATATACTGTCAAAAGTTTGACACAGGTATTTTTAGTATGTATTTTCCAACCGAATTCATGAAAAAAGCGACTCTGGTAATCGAAGACGGGACTGTTTTCGAGGGTACAAGCTTCGGCAGAGAGGGTGAGGCTTACGGGGAGGTGGTATTCAACACCTCAATGACCGGATACCAGGAAATACTCACAGACCCATCCTACAACGGTCAGATCGTGGCCATGACCTATCCCGAAATAGGGAATTACGGGGTCAACCCCGAGGACATCGAGTCGAGAAAGCCTTTCTTAAGGGGCTTCATCGTTAAAGAATATTGGAAAGAGCCCTCGAACTGGCGCTCCCGCGGCAGTCTCGGGGAGTACCTTTCGGATAACGGGGTCGTGGGCATAGAGGGGGTCGACACGAGGTCCCTGACCAGGCTCATACGCTCAAAGGGGGCCCAGAAAGCCGTCATATCGACCACGGAGTCCGACCCCGAAAAGCTTCTCAAGAAGGTGCGCGGCTCACAGGGGATAGTGGGTGTGGACCTGGTGAGCGAAGTCAGCTGCGATAGCCCTTATAAATGGAGCGAAGGGACCGGGGTCTGGAGGCCGGGCTCCGAGAAACCGGCCGGTGAGAAAAGACGCCTGAGGGTCGCCGCTTACGACTACGGCCTTAAACAAAACATACTCCGAAAGCTCGTTGACCAGGGCTGCGAGGTGACCGTAGTGCCGTCGAGGACCCCGCCTCACGAATTACTCTCGATGAAGCCCGACGGAATTTTCCTCTCGAACGGCCCCGGCGACCCTGCTGCCGTGGCCTACGCCGTCGAGAGCGTGAGGACGCTAATAGGAAAAAAACCGATATTCGGCATATGCCTTGGGCACCAGATTCTTGGTCTCGCGCTCGGGGGTTCGACATACAAGCTCAAGTTCGGACACCGCGGTGCGAACCAGCCCGTCAAGAACCTGAGAACCGGCAAGGTAGAGATCACGTCACAGAACCACGGGTTCGCGGTGGACGCGGACAGCCTCGGCGGAGACGTGGAAATAACGCATGTCAATCTCAACGACAATACGGTCGAAGGGCTCCGTCACAGGGAGCATCCCGTGTTCTCGGTGCAGTACCATCCGGAAGCCTCGCCCGGCCCCCACGACTCGTCTTATCTGTTCGGGGAATTTATAAAATTAATGGAAGAAAACGGCTAGGCGCGTCTTTGTCTTAAATCAGGGAACTGTTTTTTCTTGTTCGCTATCTTCGTTCGAGTGGTACGTACTTGATATTTTTGATAAATTCTCTGTGCTTTTCCACATCCACGGGTCTGTGCTTGATCTTTTCGCTCGCCGGATACTTTCCAAGATAGTTATCGTTATTTAATTTGATACCGGGAAGGATAGGCTTCGGCACAAACCCGCCTCCGCAATTTGGACACACATTCGACAGAACTTTCTCGACACAGCTTCTACAGAAGGTGCACTCGAACGCACATATCATCGCCTCCGTCGATTCGGGCGGCAACGATTTATTGCAGTTCTCGCATGTCGGTCTGAGTTCCAACAATTACGCCGCCCTCCGCTCGAGAATCTCTCGGGCAAGCTTTTCGGCCTTGTCTATTCCGTCAACCGACTCGCCGGAAATCAGCTTCAGGGCTTCCTCGCCGATCTCGAGCGTTATATCGTAGTTCTTACTGTTGCTCTTCTCAAACTCCGCGAGCGGGGATATTACGTTATCGATAAACCTCGCGAACGCGCTCATCGTCCTCCGCCTGACCTTGCCGTAGCCCTTGACCATGGAGGCGCTCTTCGCTACGAGGCATCCGACCCTGTAATCGAGCGCCGTATAGAATCTGACGGATTCCCCGTACTTCTTTATTAGTGCGTGCTCTTTTCTGTACCGGAACGAGTGTCTCCTCATGAATTTCATCCTGGTAAGAAGCCAGAGCCTCGTGTATCCGGAGAAAGACGTCGTAGTGGGCGTCTGTCCGAAAGTCAGGGGCTTCTTCCTGCGCCATATCTTTTTGAAGATCGAGGTCTCGGTGAAACGCACAATCGGGGCGACGAGGAAGTAGGGCAGGAGCCCGTATATCTCTTCGGCGTCGGGCTTAAGGTAATCGATAACCTTGAAGACCTGGTCGTCCCTTAGCCTCATCTCCTCCTTGATCCTCCTGAACCTGTCCGATTTTATCTTGAGATCGGCAACGCGTATCCCGTCTTCATAGCTCATGAGCAAAGCCAGGTTCTTCGCGTAGTATTCCGTAAGCTTGGACCCTCCGCTTTTCGTCCTCTCGTCAATTTCATAGACGGCCCTGACGTCCTGCATGTATTCGTCCGCATACCCGGCGTCCTGGTATTCGAGCAGCCTGAATAACGACTCCGCCAGTATCTCCCTCAGATTCGGGGGGAATTCGGCCTCGATCCGCGAGACCTCGCCCAGGTAACCTTCCCTGTCGTAAGCCTCGAGCTTGTCGGCCCTCTCCCGAATAAAGCCGTCCCAGACCAATGCGGGCTTTTTCTGATCGGGGCTCTTCTGATAGGACACGTGATCGTATCCGACTTCGAACGCCCTTATGCTCGACTTTACCGCAACCCCGACCTTCTCGATCGATTCAACGAACGAATCCCTCCTGAGCGGCAGGACGCCCGAAGCGGAGACGGCGCCAAGGAGAATGGCGTTCACCGCAAGCTCGTCCATGCCGTTCTCCTTGGACAGCTTGAGGGCGTCGAGCTCTATGAACTTCGATGAAAACGAGGAGGCTATTTTCCTCAGGTTTTCGTCCGCGTATATTCCGCTTCCGACTGGCATTTTCTCGAGGGTCGAAAACACCCTGTGCGTGCTCGTAACTATCTTCGTTTTATCAGAACCGTAGCCCAGCTGAAGCGCCCTGCCGAGCTCGAGGAACTCCTGCGAGATAATAACGTCCACTTCGCCGGGGACCGGGAACTGAGCGAAAATGATCTTCCTGTTCCCGGAAGCGGACCTGGGGTGCGCCTCCAGGTAGTAGACCGTAGACCCTCCCCTCTGCGAGAGGCCGGGGAGGCTTATACCCTGCGCCTCGAAATCCTCGAGGAAGAATGCCTGAACCAGCCATTCCGTGAGCACCCCGCCGCCCTGTCCGCCGACTGCAGGGATGAATATTTTTATTAAATCGCTCTTAGTCTGCATTATAAATCAGTAAAGCCGCTTCCGAGACATACTACAATAATTTCAATCCCTACTACAATATTAATATCCGATACCACAAATTTTACACCTCAAACAAATTAACCGAAGAACAATAATCAATGCGCTGTGAGAGAGAAGAATGGGTTTTGGCCCTACCAAGCCTCCATTCGGGACCCCGGCATCGGATGCCGCGACGGTGGATTGCCGTCTATCCCGACCAGCCGTTTCGTGAAACGATGTGAAGCAGCGAGCGGTTTATCCTGGCTCCGATCCGGTCGAAGAACGACGGGTTGTCGATTATCTCCACTCTGTAGAACGAAGGGCAGAGAACGGCCGCGTGAGCTATCTCTCCGCAGAGTCCGCAGCCTACGCATGATTGCTCTATGTGCGCCACGGGGTCCTCCCTGAGTATGGTGGGGCTCTGCTTGAGCGTGAGAGAAGGGCATCCGCTCAACCTCATGCACGAGTGGTCGCCTGTGCAGACGTCTGGGTCGACGCCCAGCTTTTTCTGCACCATGCGCCTGCCCTCCTTAATATTCGTTTTCAGGACTAATTTTTCCTTGCGGGTCTTCTCAAGCTGGCACTCGCCCCTGGAGATAATGACCCTGAGCCCTTCGTCCTCTTCGTAAGCCTCGCTCAGCACCTCGATCGATTCCCCGAGGTCGTAAGGGTTCACCGTCTTTATCCACCTGACGCCGGCCCCCCTGAGCGCCTTCTCGATGTCCATACCGACGCCTTCCTGCCTCATGTTTTTGCCCGAAGCGGGGTTTTCGTGATGCCCAGTCATCGACGTCCAGAAATTCTCGAGAATAATCAATATGGCGTTCTGGTTGTTGTACACGGCGTTCGCGACGCTCGTAGTGAGACCGCTGTGCCAGAACGTGCCGTCACCCATGAACGATATGACCCTCTTGTTCGCCATTCTCGACAGCGCGCCCGCCGACGCGAGGCCTATGCCCATGCCGGTAATCGAGTTGCTCAGATCGAAGGGCGGGAGACCGCTCATCGAATAACACCCGATGTCGGACGCGTAATACGACCTGCCGAAATCCTCTTCGAGTATCTTGATGGCGGTGAAAATCGGCCTTTCGGGGCAACCGGTACAAAAGACGGGGTTCCTTTTCGTTACGGGCTGCTTTAAAAAGTTTGCGGCCCTGTCCTTGTGTTTCTCCGTGAATTCGCTTCTCTCTTTTATCCTCTCCCTCTCGGAGCCGGACAGGGTGTTCTTGAGCAGGAATTGTCCGACACCCTTCGCGATATGGTCCGGTGTGTACTCACCGGCCTGGGGGAGAATATCCTTTCCGAATATGTCGAGGCCGAGCTTCGCCCTCTGCGCGATGGCCCTTATCTGTTCTTCCATGAGGTTGGGCATGCCCTCTTCGACGATGAGCACCGCTTTCTTGTCTCTGAGGAAGAGTATTATCTCCTCGGGCACGAGAGGGTTAGTGACGTTAAGGTTGAGTATCGGTATCCTGCACTCGCCGTAAAGGCTGGCCTCGCCCAGATTAAAGAGGCACCTCATGAGGGAGTTGTAAATCATTCCGTGTGTGATAATGCCCATGCTGCCGTCCGAGCCCTCGAAGAACTCGTTCAGCTTCCTCTCCAGGATGAACCTTTTCGCCGCCGGTATCCTCTCGTGGTATTTCTTCTTTTCGTGATCGAAGGTGAAAGGAGGGAGAGGGATTTTTTCGAGATCCGTGATGAGGTCGTCGAGGCGGTTGATCGTGCTGATTTTGGGATCCTTGTTGTCATGGCAGGTCATGTTGCTCATTATGTGGGCAACCCTGGTGGACAAAAGAAACATGACCGGCATGTTCGAGTATTCCGAAAGCTCGAAACCGGCTTCGACCATCTTGGCCACCTGCCCCAGATCACCCCTCGGATCGATCACTGCCATCGTTGACTTTAGTCCGAATGGAAGCGCCCTCTCGGCCACGCAGGTGCTGTCGCAGCCGTAGTCTTCCCCAACGATTATCATGGCCCCGCCCGTGACCCCGGACGATGATATGTGCGAAAGTGCGTCCGAAGCGACGTTTGTGCCCACGATCTTCCAGTTCACGGAGCCACGAATCGGGTAGCTGATCGACGCTGACAGCAACGACGCGGCGGACGCCTCGTTGCCGGAACAGTCGAAATATATTCCCTTTTTCTTGAGAACAGGCTCGTAAGCGTCGGAGATGACGTCGATGAGCCTGGCCGTTGGAGAACCCGGATAACCGCCGAGGTAGCTCACACCGGACTGGAGGAAAGCCTTCAGTATCGCAAGCGGGGTGTCACCGTAAAGGGTCTCCCCTTCGCCGTAATTCAACTGTTCGAGTAGTTCTTTCGAGTAACCCATTATAACCCCCGTCCCGAAGCCATTTCTGAACCCCGGCGTCTATAATCTACCAGATATGAGGCTGATATACCAGAAGACCGGCCGGCGGCGGAAACGCTTATCTTTCCGGCCCGGGAATCTCCAAACTGTCCCTTACCATGAAGAAATAATCCCTCAACGCCTCCTCCTGCTCCCAGGTGACAACATGAAAGGGCCTCTTCATCTTTACAACGTCGAGCGCCGTACCGGGATCGATCCTCATATGATGCATCAGAAAGCATGCCAGCATTAAGTTGGTCCTGCCCATTCCGGCATAGCAATGAACCGCGATACGCCTGCTTTCGGCGAGCCGGTCATTGACGAAGTCCACGAATTCACCGAAATCCCCGGGGCCGGGGGCCTTGAAGTCTTTGACAGGTATGTGCTTCACTATAAAGCCTTCGTATTCCCTCGCGTACTCTGCTTCTTCGAGATTGACAATTACGCTGATCCCCTCCCCCCTCAGGAACTCGAGGTCGTCCTCTATGCTGCTGAACTGGCCCGGCCTTTCCATACCGGCAATCACGCCCTCAACCACCCACGAGAACCTCTCAGGCACTGTCACGGCCTCCTTTTCTTAAGCCCGGCAACGTATATGTCGGCGCGTCTCGTCGGCTCCGGTATCCTGTAACCCCTAGCGCACTCAAGCGCAATCTCCGTAGCCGAAAGTGGGTCGATCTTATGGCCCGGGGACACGAAGACGGGCTTCGTATTGTCCTTAGTCCTCAGGACCGAGCCTATCGAGTCCCCCTCCTTCGACAGCAAGGGGCTCCGGGAACCCCGTTTCTCTCCCGGCTCTTCGTAAATGCCGTAAAGCCTCTTTTTCGCGATCCCCATGGCAGGGATATCCAATAGTACACCTACGTGGCAGGCGAGGCCGAAGCCCCTGGGGTGTGCAATGCCCTGGCCGTCCAGTATAAGGAGATCCGGCTTCCGTCCCAGCCGGTTAAATGTCTCGATAATCGCGGGACCTTCCCTGAACGCGAGCAGGCCCGGTATATAAGGGAACCTCTCGTCGATCACGGTATAAACGCGCTCGATCTCGGCGAGGCCGGGGAAAGAGAACAGGATTATCCCGCATATGAGTTTTTTCTCGTTCTTCAGGACCGAAATGTCCGCCCCCGCAACCGTCCTCAGTTCCTTGAGTTCATTCCTAATTATGACTTTTTTACTCAATTTCCTCTGAAATTCGAACGCGCGGGCGACAGAGGGCGTGCCCTCCCTGTAGAGTTCCTCGAGCAGGCCGGTTTCAATGGTACCCATAGATGTCCCTTATCACGCTCTTGAACCTGGGGGAGTATATAAGCTCGAAGGCGAGCTCTTTTCCCGGAAAGAGCCTGAGAGCGAAGCTCCTGACTTTCTCGAAATGATCCAGCGCCTCGTCCCTGGTCAGATTTGTCTGATACATCAGGGATATGGTCAGATCGACCATGAGGCGGAGGAGTCTGAGCTTCCTGTTTTCTTCGGCAATTTCTTCGGGTGTTGGAATCTGCTTTTCCATTTTATCCGCCGCGCGGCGGCGCGTTTGAGCCGCCGATAGAGACAATTAGAGTATACATGAAGAGCCCCGTCCGGGACTATGTATATTCAGACCCTCGGCCCCGCGCGTATTTGTCCGCAACCATAAAATTCGGTAGAATCAAACGGCATCATCTAATACGGCAAGGATATATGAAATGAAGCTCAGAATGGCTTTCGTCATGGACCCGGTGGGGACCATAAACACGGAGAAGGATACGACCTACGTCCTGATGCTCGAAGCGCAGGCGAGGGGACACGAAGTCTTTTATCTGGAGCTCAAAGACCTTTTCGTAAAGAATGCCAGGGCCTTCGGCAGCGCCGCCCGGATAACCCTTAAGGGAGGCGCGGACTACTATAAGCTTGGCGAGAGAGAAATCGCCGGAATGGATACGTTCGACGCGGTCTGGATGAGGAAAGACCCGCCTTTTAATCAAGACTACATATACGCGACGTATATACTGAGCCTCATAGACCCGGGGAAAACGAAGGTGATAAACGACCCGAGGGGGATAAGGGAGTCGAACGAGAAGCTCTACACACTGTACTTCCCCGAATGGATACCGGACTCGGTCGTGACGAAGGACATAGCGGAGCTCAACAAGTTCCTGACAGAGGCGGGAGGGGAAATCGTAGTGAAGCCGCTCGACGGCCACGGCGGCGAGGGGGTCTTCTACGTGCGCGAGGGGGACAGGAATTCGAACGTGATACTCGAGACCATAACCAATTTCGGAAAACAGTATGTGCTGGCTCAAAAATTTATTAAAGAAGTGAGCGAGGGCGACAAGAGGATAATACTCTTAAACGGAGAGCCGCTCGGAGCGGTGCTGAGGGTGCCGAAGCCGGGCGGAGAGTTCAGGTGCAACTTCCATTCGGGGGGGAGCCCGGCCAGGTCGGAGCTCACCGAGAGGGATCTGAATATCTGTAAAGCCCTCGGCCCCAGGCTCAGGAAGGACGGCCTCTACTTCGTCGGCATAGACGTCATAGGGGGGTATATTACCGAGATAAACACGACGAGCCCCACAGGCGTACAGGAGATAAACAGACTCAACGGAGCGAAGCTCGAAGCGGACGTAATCGATTTCGCGGAAGAGCTATGCTCGCGTTGATGAATTGATTATTTCCCGCGTACTGATACCGGAATAGAATTATCGAGAGAGTCGAATGAAAATCACGAGAGACGACGTTATCAAGGTAGCAGAGCTCGCGAGGCTCGAATTCAAAGAGGAAGAGCTCGGGAAATTCACGGAGCAGCTAGGGAATATTCTCACATACATCGGAAAGTTGAACGAGCTCGAGACGAAGGACGTCGAGCCGACATCCCACGTGCTCGATCTCGCGACCCCTCTCAGGGAAGACGCGGTAGAAGAGTGGCTCTCGGCGGGAGAGGCCGTCGAGAACGCCCCGCAGGAGGAAGACGGGTTCTTCGTCGTCCCTCAGGTAATTGAAGACTAAGGAGAGGTTTGAATGGTACTCCCGTTTTTATCGATAGGGGAAGCCTCCAGGCTTATAAAGAAAAAGGAGATTTCCCCGGTGGAGCTTACCGAGTCGGTTCTTGACAGGATCGACAAGCTCGACGGAACGCTCAATTCCTATATCACGGTGATGGGGGAAAAGGCGCGCGGCGCGGCGAAGAGAGCGGAAGACGAAATTTTATCGGGCGCATACCGCGGGCCCCTTCACGGCATACCGCTCGGGCTTAAAGACATATTCGTCATGAAGGGCGTCCCCGCTACGTGCGGGTCGAAGATGCTCAAGAACTTCTTCCCCCCCTATGACGCGACGGTCACGAAAAAGATTCTCGACGCAGGCGCGGTTATTATCGGCAAGAATAACATGGACGAGTTCGCCATGGGCTCGTCGACCGAGACCTCTTATTTCGGACCGACGAAGAACCCGTGGGACATCGAGAGGGTTCCGGGGGGATCGAGCGGCGGATCGGCGGCGGCTACGGCCGCATCGCTATGCCTGGGGTCCATAGGCACGGACACGGGCGGCTCCATCAGGCAGCCGGCCTCCTACTGCGGCGTCGTCGGTATGAAGCCTACCTACGGGCGCGTGAGCAGGTTCGGCATGATTGCGTTCGCGTCGTCACTCGACCAGGCGGGCCCCATAACCAAGACAGTCGAGGATACAGCCCTGATCCTGAACGCGATATCGGGGCACGACCCCAGGGACTCGACGTGCGTTAATGCCCCCGCGCCCGATTTCACGCTGAGCCTTAAAGACAACATAAAGGGCGTGAAGGTGGGGGTGCCAGGGGAGTACTTCATTCCCGGCATGGACAGAGAGGTGGAAGAGGCCGCGAAAAAGGCGATCGCGCTCGTCGAAGACCTCGGCGGCGAGATAGTCGAGATCTCCCTCCCACACACGGAATACGCCGTGCTGACTTACTACATCATCGCCCCGTCCGAGGCGAGCTCGAACCTCGCGCGATACGACGGCGTGAAGTACGGCTTCCGGGCGGCCGGCGCCGGGACGCTCCGGGACATGTACTTGAAGACCAGGGCCGAAGGTTTCGGAAACGAGGTCAAGAGGAGGATAATGCTCGGGACCTATGCTTTGTCCGCGGGGTACTACGACGCATATTACCTGAAGGCCCAGAGGGTGAGGACGCTCATAAAAAGGGACTTCGACGAGGCTTTCAGGAAGGTCGACGTAATCATGGCTCCGACAGCGCCCGAAACGGCGTTCAAGTTCGGCGAGAAGACGGGCGATCCGATAAAGATGTACCTGTCGGACGTCCTGACGATACCGTGCAACATAGCGGGGCTCCCGGGGATATCCATCCCCTGCGGATTTTCGTCAAACGGGCTACCGATAGGGATTCAGGTGCTGGGTAAACCTTTCGACGAAGGCTCGGTTATCCATGTCGCCCACGCTTATGAGCAGCACGCCGGATGGAAAGAAAGAAGGCCCCCCCTCTGATGTTCGTGAAAAATCTCGTATAGACTTATTGACGGGTGTGTCAGTCCAAGCGTAGTTGATAAATGAGGGGAACAAAATGACCGAAAAGAAAAAAGTATGCATGATATGCGGGAAGCCGTCTGAATCCTCTATTTGTGATGAGTGCAAGGCGAAGATCCAGGGAGAAGCGGCGGGGGAGAAGCAGAAAATAGAGAAGCAGGTGAAAGTCGGATCGGAAGTGGAGAAGGACAGGATAGTGAAGAAGCAGATGGATAAGAAAGAGTGAACGAGCCAACGCTGAACGTGATTCAGGGTTCAGAATGACTGAAGTTATTGAATGAAATGTAACACCACCATCCTCACCTCCCCCCTTTTTTAGGGGGAAGGAATTAAAAGCTCAAAAAGAAAGATTTCCCGCGCCACTCGAAATTACATATAAAAAGTAGATCCTCTCTCCCGAGATCGAGCCGTTATACTGTTCCCGCAGTTTGTATATTAATTTACCGCTGGCCCCAGATTACGAGAGCGCGCTTGTAGGTCTTGCTCTTCGAATATCCGGATTCTCCGGAAACTTTTTTGACAGCATCTTTAAGACTGAGCCCGCTTTTTTTATGGGAGATGAGAAGCTCGTCTATGCTCTCTTCAGTAGCTTCACCGTTTCCAGCCGAAGCCCCCTCGACCACTATCGTCACCTCGCCCTTTATCTTATCCCGCTTTCCGAGCGTTTCGAGCACATCCGAGACCTTGCCCCTCAAAGTCTCCTCATACAGCTTCGTCATCTCGCGGCTGACCGAAATGTCCCGGTCTCCCAGGACTTCAATCATTATCCGGAGGGTCTTCGTGACCCTGTTGGGGGATTCATAAAACACGAGCGTTTCCGGATAATTCTTTATACGCGAGAGATAGTCGGTCAAGTGCTTCCTCGTCCTCGGCAGAAAACCGAAGAAAGCGAAGCTTGAAGTGGGCAGTCCCGATACGCTCAATGCCGATACGGATGCCGATGGCCCGGGTATCGACAGCACCTCGATACCGTGCCCGGACGCGAGTTTGACGAGCCTGTATCCGGGGTCCGAAATGCACGGGGTTCCGGCGTCCGAGACAAGCGCGACGCTCCTTCCCTCCCGGAGGAGCGATAGGAGCTCTTTTGATTTCTCGATCTCGTTATGCTCGTGGTAGCTGACGAGGGGTGTTTCGATCGCGTAGCGGGAAAGGAGCTTCCTCGTTGTCCTCGTGTCCTCGCATGCGACGACGTCCGCTTCCTTCAATATCTTGAGAGCCCGGAGCGTTATGTCTTCGAGGTTTCCTATGGGGGTTGAAACGATATAAAGCCTTCCGCTCATCTTATACGAGAACAAGCCGTTAACGGGAAATCAATATTTTCAATTACGCAATATAGCGCGTCAACCCTTTATACGCGCCGGGAAATTTATCAGGCTGATTACGGCAGCGTTAATCCACGTTACATCTCTGATGAGACTCGTAGTTGATACATTTATCCTGATCCTTCCCGCCGTCGATGCTGTCGGTGCCCATTCCTCCGTCGAGGAAGTCCTCCCCGTCGTTCCCTTCTAGGTAATCATCCCCGTCCCCGCCGTAAACGACATCGTTGCCCTTTCCGCCCCTCAGGTCGTCGTTCCCGGCGTCTCCGTATAGTATATCCTCTCCCGCCCCGCCGGTAACCGTATCTGCGCCGTCGCCTCCGCAAATTACGTCGTCCCCGTCGAGACCCTTTATCTGGTCGTTCCCGCCGAGCCCTACTATTACGTCGGGTCCGAGCGACCCGTTCAGTGTATCGTTCCCGTTCGTTCCCACGATTGTCGGCGTTTTGCCCTGGCAGGTAGGCGGAGGCTGCGGCGCCGGGCTAGGCGCGGCGTGTGAATTTAAAGCAATAAGCGCAATGAACAATAAAGCGGTAATACTCACCTTTATCATTTCCATATCATCCCTCCTAAACATATGTATGTAATCTCAATTTAACTATTTCGATCGAAGAAAGTCAAGCCGTTTCATGCAGTTATGACTAAGATTAAAAATACAAAAAACATAGTGTGGCCAGCCGGACACGAGGCTCTATATTGCGGAGGGCGAGGGATTCGAACCCCCGAGTCCCTGCAGACGCTGGTTTTCAAGACCTTAGAGTGGAATTTTTACAACTTGTTAATATCGTCGAGACTTCGACATCCCGTTGCAAATAAACGAATTCCATTGATTCCGTAAGGTGGCAAGAATTATGGATGGTTCCTAGAACGTGCTTGGAAAGAAGAGACGCAACTCTATCCCGCATGGGTACTGGGACACCTCGATGATTACTGACGACGTGAGCATATTAATTGGAGCCTGATGGACGCCTATAGTTATATCTTTCTACAAAACGTTTTCACTTGACATTCTACCTACTAGTAGAT
>CADEFK010000009.1:13815-39656 GCA_902826595.1 uncultured bacterium
ATAGTTATATCTTTCTACAAAACGTTTTCACTTGACATTCTACCTACTAGTAGATAGAATAATGCCATGGGCAAAGAAGTGTCCGAAAAAATATTAGATCTTGCAATGGATTATATAATGGGAAGAGGTTATAACGCCTTCAGCTATAAAGACATTTCCAGGGAAATCGGCATTAGAACGTCGAGCATTCATTATTATTTCCCGACCAAAGGCGACCTCGGCAAAGCATTGGCCCAAAGATTCTTTCAATCCACTACCGAGGCGTTAGAGTTAATCGATAAGACCACCCAGGATCCAAAAGAAAAAATCAGAAAGTTCGTAAGGATTTTTTATGATAACTTAAAATCAGGCAATAGAGCGTGCCCGGTTGCAATGCTATCATCAGACTATGAAAATCTGCCGGAGGAAGTTAAACGCGAAGTAATTAACCTTATTCAATTGCAGGAAACATGGCTTGCGAAAGTGTTGGAATCGGGCATCAAAAAGAAGGTCTTTAAATTTTCGGGTAAACCGAACGATAAAGCTAAAGCGATTTTCTCCGCCATCGAAGGCGCAACAATAGCATCTAGAGCATTTTCCGATCCGGGCAGAATACTTATAACGGAAGATTTGATCATAAATAGCATTACCTAAAAAATTTTAAAACCCGTATCTATCTAGCACTAGATAGATACGAATATGCTTACAGGAGGGAATTAAATGAAGACAAAAATATATAGGTAGCATTTGACGAAATTTTATTGTGCATTCGGCAACAGCAAATTATCAAATTTAAGGAGACAATAAAAATGAGCATATCAACCATAAGTAGAATAGCAATGTATGCAGTATTTATATTAACGTGGGCAGTAAGCCCGCTTGTTATCAATGGTATTAATCTATTTAGTAGGCCTGTAATAGCAAAAGAGCAGTCCATAAATAATTACCCCATTCTATATAAAACCGTGAAAATTGACGGTCTCGATATATTTTATCGAGAAGCCGGACCGAAAGATGCTCCGACTATTATTCTCCTTCACGGCTTTCCCACATCATCACATATGTTCCGGAATCTAATTCCTGAGCTTTCAGATAAGTACCATGTGATAGCTCCTGATTACCCAGGATTCGGATACAGCTCAATGCCGGGTGTCGATCAGTTCGAATACACATTCGACAATATGGCCTTGGTAATCGAGAAGCTCATAAACAAATTAGGGGTAGAAAAATATAGCCTATATCTTCAGGATTACGGTGCCCCTGTGGGATTTCGTATTGCTGAAAAGAACCCAGATAAAGTCGAGGCTCTTATTATTCAAAACGGCAATGCTTACGATGAGGGTCTGCGTGACTTTTGGATTCCGCTCAAATCTTATTGGAAAGAAAGGACTCCAGCTAATGCAGTACCACTTAAAGCATTTCTGACTTTGGATGCAACTAAGTGGCAGTTCACGCACGGAGTTCGGAATGTTGACACAATTAGTCCTGACAATTGGAACCACGTTCAACCGCTTCTTGACCGTCCCGGTAATCAGGAAATACAGCTGCAACTCTTTTATAGTTATGGTTCGAATCCGCCTCTTTATCCTTCCTGGCAAGCTTATTTCAAAAAATATCAACCCCCGACTCTAATCGTCTGGGGTAAGAACGATCAGATATTCCCGGCTGAGGGTGCTTATCCGTACAAGCGTGATTTAAATAATCTTGATTTCCATTTGCTCGATACAGGACACTTTGCTCTCGAAGAAGATTTGCATGTAATTGCTTCTCTAATCAGGAGTTTCCTGGATAAAAACGTTATTCAGAAATCCACAGTGGAAAAACAGGTCGAGAAATGATGGTCTAATCAGACAGTGTTAAAGAATGACGTCGCGAACGTCGAAGGGTACTCATAGAAATTGGCAGGTAATTTCCTGTAATCGTTTTAGCATGGTATCACCAGGCCGATTGATTTTTCGAGATCAAAAAACTTGAATCAGTCAGCTGATGCGGAACCGAAGAGCGTGTAATTAAAGCATGAGAGGTAGCGAATAAAACAAGAATTATCAAATAAGTAGATTATTTGCGGTGTCTGTTTGAAGATATCCGAACGGAACTCTCTGGGCGAGGCGGGCGGAATTCCCCCCACACCCCCCTTCCGCCCGCCTCGCCTTGAACTGGAGTGGAAAGGACGATTTCAAGTTTTTCTTTGGCGACAAATTCTTTAAATTTATTCGGGTTTATTTCTTATATTCCAAAATATCTCCGGGCTGACACTCCAGAGCCTTGCAGATTGCCTCCAACGTTGAGAGGCGAATAGCTTTCGCCTTTTCGTTTTTCAAGACGGAAATGTTGGCCATTGTGATGCCGACTTTCTCGGCGAGCTCGGTGACGCTCATCTTCCGCTTCGCCAACATAACGTCAATGTTAATTATGATCGCCATGCCAGTTAAACAGTTAAGTCGTTTTCTGACTTTAGCTCTACGGCACTTTGTAAAGTTCTTTCAAACACGGCCGCCGCGGTGGCGATTACGATAGAAATAAAAGTAGTCACAATAGATATGGCAATAAAGCCCGCCGGATCGTCATCTTCAGTAGGAGATATCCCATAAGATATCCTTATGTATAGTGCAGCCATCACAATTAAGATACTCAATGTGGTTGCGCAGTATTGTATAGTCCTTAAAGCCTTCACGGAGTTTAGTGAAAATACTTTATTCTGCCCGATATATCCGAGTAATTTGAACGCCTGATACAGGGCAACAAAAAATGCGATAGACGCTAAGTATCCGTACACAATGAACGGATCAAAGTAAATACTAAACAGGTCTAAGTTTGTGGCCCTCCCCTCGGTCAAGGGAAACCGGATCATGATGGCCAGCGCCACGATGCCGATGAGCACAATGACTACTTGAAGAAATATCGTCGAGCTTCTTTTCATAGATAGGGCTTTTAAGTTATTCATACTCTCAATCTTAATTTATTGCTTATCGTTTGTCAATATATATTTATCGTTATCTGCGGATAACCTGTATCCACTTAGCCACTATTACAATTTTCTATTTGATGATACGGATCAACGATTTTCTTGGTTGATTCTTGAAGCGGTTTTACTACATCTTTGAAACTTTGTGAGCCATAATTTGAACTGACTTCCTCAAAACTTTTCATTTTGAAAACAGGAGGGACATGATCGAGTATGGAGCGTAATATCATTCCACATGACAAATAGTTTCCGAGGCTATAATTATCATTCAATTCCTTGCAAAGCTTTATTAAACGAGTCAGGTCAAAATTCTCAGATTTTATTTCGGATAATTGCAGAATTGTTGAACTTTCTACATAAAAACCCACCTTGCCATCCATTATTGCCACCGACGAGGAAGTCTTGGCTGTCTTTTTAATCTCAAAAATAAAACGCTTAATTTCATCTGGAAAATCTTTAACATACATTGCTATTGCTTGGTAATAAATATGAGGAACAACGTAATGGCCAGTCATTGCCTCCGAATCCCGTGTCATATAACGAGTTGGAAATATCTCGTTAAAAATATTGGTTGCGGATTTGAAAGGAAAATTTTCAACCTTTTCTACCTCTTTCTTTTCATCAGATAACGCCAGAACTACCTCACGCTGGAGATCCGTGAGTTTTTGTTCAATTTCTGTTGCATACCCCCGAAGTCTTGAAAGTTTCTGCCCAGAATTATTTTCTATCGCCTCTATTACTTCTTCATCATTTCTTTCAAACCATCCAGAAGGTATTCCATGTATAAGACCCCATTCAATACTAAATCTATGGTGGGCATCTGGTTCTTCAAAATTACCGCAGAAAAATCTAGCATGCCCAGCAAGAGAACTCCCACTCCACGCTCGTCCGATAGTACGACATGCCTCAACTACCTTAAGACTATGATAACGAATTTTTCTGATTTTATTCAAGAAAAGCCCGCTTCTGACCTTACTGAATTCAAAACGGCTTGAGATTTCCCAAAAAAACGGCTGGCGAGCCCGCGTAGCGGGCGAGCCAATAGCTTCATTTCCCAACTGGCGGAGGGCGAGGGATTCGAACCCCCAAGTCCTTGCGGACGCCGGTTTTCAAGACCGGTGCATTAGCCGTTCTGCCAGCCCTCCGGGGGAATGACTGCTATTTGAATATTAATATAAAGGCAGGACGCCTGAAATACTACAGCATAGCCATTTCTCAGGCAAGAATATCGGACCGTCAGGATGGTCCTTCCGTCAGAATCCGGGACTGTCCAGGTCTTGAAACCTTCCGGGACGATAAAGATCGAGTGCTTTCGGGTTGTAAGGCCCGCCGTAACCGTCACCGGTACAACCGCAGGGGGAATCGGGGCACTGGGAACAGCCGACGACTGTAGAACCGCAGGCCGTTACAGAGAGAAGAAAAAAACAGAGCACGACCATCCTTAACATGACAGACCCTCGAAAAAATTATTATAGAACGGAATTAAGGATAGACCAATACTGAAGGATGGTTTTCAATAGTACCGGCACAAGGGGAGTATCGCGCGAAAGGCCTGCCTTACGCCCTCTTCGCGTACTCGGACATGCCGCTGATGTCAATCAACACTACGGGCTCGCTGCCGACCACCCACGCGTCGTGCCCAGGGGGCAGGTGCGATACGTCGCCCGGCCCGAAGATGTCCTCCGATCCGTCGTCCATCCTGACCGCCAGGCGTCCGGAGACGTGATACTGGATGTGGGGAGCGAGGCAGCTCTCCGTTTTGGCTATCGGCTTTACGCTCTCGGACCACTTCCACCCCGGCTCCAGTATTGCCCGGCCGAACGTAATCCCGGCAACCGAGACAAGCTCGAGCCTGCCTTTTGGAAAGGAGCGTAACTCATCGGGAGAATCCAGGTTTTTTTTGTCCATTTCTGCCATAATTCCTCATCTCCTTTAATTAAGAACGTGATTTGATGCTTCTTTCTCAGATTGTCTCATATATAAGAAAAATTTGCAAGATAAGTCCTTGTTTCAGGCTTGACGCCCTTCGACCCTTCGACTCCGTAAAGTACGAACGGGTTTGGTTTTAAAAATGAGTGTAAGGTACACCCCCATCCTACCCTTTCCCCCTCAAGGGGGAAGGAAATTAAAGATAAAGGAGAAAGACAGATTGCCCCTTGGGAGAAATGACAGGGTTGGTTTCCGTAACGTGTTATTTCAGAAATTCGCCCACTGCGAGGAGTATGAATTCGTTATCGTCGTTTTTCCCCAGAGTCCGCCCGGACGAGTATCCGAAATTATTATCGTTTAAAACGACTATGTGAGAGGGGTCGTACACGTCGACGCCTTCCGACGTTTCAAAAGGGAAAGTGAACACTGGCCCCTTGACTCCGAGACGCGATACATGGTCCGGGTCTTTTATGTCGAGCAGGTCGATATAAGCAAGCTTCTTAACGAATCCGTCCTTGTCCGCGTCGCCCATATCGATCTTATATATACGCTTGAACCTTGCCGGGTCGTCGAAACAATTCCCCGCCGCCGCTTTCTCCTTGTCTCCATTACACGCAAGCGATACGCCGCCCTCGCCGGGGTCCCGCTCTACAACCAATCCCGTGCGGTCATTGATGAGATTAAAATCTGTGACGGAATGATTCTTGTCTTCGAGGGCGTATTTGAACGAGCGCCCTGTAAAAGCGCCCTTATCTATATCGAACTCGTAAATCCTGACGAAGTTTGTCCCGTCCAGGTTCTCGAACGACCTGATCTCTTCGATCCATAAAGGCGCTTCCACTATCGGGTAGAGGTACTTCCCGTCGGGCGAAACGGCCATGCTCTCGAAACCCCGCGACTTCTTCACGTCGAACGTCACCGGGCCCGGCACAGGAAGCGACTGGAACGTGTAGTGATCGGGGGACCTGAGTGTTTTGCCGTTAATACTAAGCTCCGAGAACCCGGTCAGCTTTCCGTCGAGGCCGGTGCGTATGACATACGGCCCGAACTCGTCTCCTATGAATACCGAGTCCCCAACGACCTGAATCGACTCGGGGTCGATATCGGCCCCGGTCAGATAGCGTTTCTCCGTCGCTTCATTTGTGATGAGGAACGGCAGGATACGGTCGGGGTCGTGTAGATAGATTGTTTCAAGGAGCTTGACCTCGCCCTTATCCCAGTCGAGCTTTATCCGGTGGAACATAAGCACCGCGTCGGGCGAGTTCTTGGCGGTGCCGAAGCCGTTGTCGGTGATTATTACAGCGGTCCCATCTTTCAGCATTTTAATGCCGGAAAAACCCTGAAAGGGCTGCCCTTCGACAGGCAGATTGACATCCTTTATGCGGGGCTTATTGCGGTCCTTCCCCGATATTGCTCCCACGTCGTCCCTCCGCTTCGAATCGGGATGTGTGTATTTTCCGCTCGTCTGTAAATGCCCGGGAACGTCACCGGGCGGGGTCAGGATCGAATTTAAGGGAACGATTGCATGACCCGCAAGCACGGCATCGATTTTCTCCTGTCCCGATGCGAAAGGAGAGAAATACAGGGTGATGATTAACAGAATGAATGCAGAGATAGATGTCCGGTTTCTCATTCCCGGTAAAAATACTTTAATTAGAGTGATATTTCCAGAAGATGCCGGGATACTGAATTTGGCTCAATCGTGACTTTATCAGAGCAGCTTCGCGAGGTCTTCGTCAGACAGTTCTATCGGCTCGACGGCCTCGTTGATGTTCTTTCTGAAATTGGAGAGGCTCTCCCCGAGAAGATAGCAGGTGAGGAGTGATCGTATGTGCTTGTGCATTATAACGAGCACCTTTTCGCCGGGATATTTGAGCGCGATCTCACGGATCGTCTTCCTGATGCGCGCCTGGACTTCTTCTAATGTCTCAGGGCCGTTCGGAATCGGTATGCTGGTATCACCGCCGATGAACCACCGGCTGAACTCGCCCGACGGGTCTCGCAATAAGTCTTCGTATTTCTGCCCGTTCCAGCTGCCGTGGTCGAGCTCCCGCAGGTCCCGGTGAACGTCGAGCGGGATTCCGAGATTGTCCGCGTAGTACTGCGACGTCTGACGGGCGCGCTTTAGCGGGCTCGTTACGATCCTGTCGAACCCGTACCTCTCGACGACAGGCAGGGTGTCCTTCGCCTCATTCCAGCCGACCTCGCAGAGATCGAGATCGGTCGTGCCGATGAGCCTTCCCTCGAGGTTCCACTCCGTCTTGCAGTGGCGCCCGAGATATATCTTCGCTGTTTTCCGAGCTTCGTTCATTATGAATTGACCGGATGACGTTAAGACGCGGTTTCTGGTGCGAGTTCTTCCAAGTCAGGCAACAATATACCGAAGGAGGAGTAATTGGCAATATCGGTTTAATTAACCGAGCCCGCCGCCTTCCCGAGCCCGCGCTCCTCCGCCTCGGCTTTGAGGCTCGTTCTCCTGAGCTCGGGCAGGTATTTCCCACCCAGTATTACATGCCCTTCGAGCACGCCTTCTGAGAGCCTCTTCACGAGATAGTCCCTGTCGAGCCCGAGTATATTGACGCCGTGATCGGCTTCCACAAGACAGAGCATCTTGATGCCGTCTCCGTTCCGGTTGGCGATTTCGTAAATCGCGGAAAAATTCAGGAGAGCCGCTTCGACGGTCCCGCATGGGAGCGACGGGTTCCTCGCCCCGGAGAAATATTCGCTCTGTCCGAACCAGGCAGGGTCCGGATATCCGTGGAAGTGAAGTATCGGGAGCCCGTTCTTTATCAGCTCCGGGGTATAGAGCGCGGCGGCTACGGCCTGCGCGAGAATCACGTACGTGTCGAACGACGGCCTTATATCCCTCCTGTGGAGGTCCACGCCGCGCGGGGTTTCGAGATTGAGCTTCCCCTTGATGAGGCCTATCCTCACGATGTCCGTGTTGGGATCGAGGTTGGTTTTGTTGCTCCCCGAGCGGGAGGTCACTATCCATATATCGGGCACCTGCTGATATATCTCCTTCCCCCTTAACGCCGTTTTAACGTACCACCTGCCTTCTCTATTCTCTCTGACCTTATCGTCGTTAACGCTCTCGACTTTGGTAAACGTGTCCCACTCCTCTTTCGTTACCGTAACAGGGCCTTCGTACCTGGGCGCTTCGGCGATAGCGATGAAGCCGTAGGAGACGCCCGTCCTCCCCTCCAGTATCTTTTCGACGACGTCCCTGTGTGATACCCTCGTTATCTTTTCGCTGAACTTCGAGCCCTCGGGGAACAGCGACGTCGGCTCCACGAGCCTCCCGAGTTGGGCGAGCTGACCGGGGAAAACGGAATGAGACGGGTCGTACTCCCCCTTCTTGAACCTCGTGAGCACGGGGGGTTTTATCGGGGCGTATATCTTCGGTATGAGCGAATTGAGGACGAACTCGTCTAGCTCTTCGTTCCGGTATATGGAGTCCGAGAGGTTCATGTTGACGAGCGAGAACCTGTCGGGCGCAATCCCCATGACTATTTCGGACATCGTGGTGATGAGGTTCTTAAGCCCGATCGCTATCTTCCTGTCGTACGTGGTGCCGGCGTCGGCAAACTCGGGTTCGAGCGGCATCAGGGTGATTATCTGGGTATTGAACGGGTCCTGCACGTATCTCGCAGTAAAGTCGTCGGCCCATCCGCTCAGCTTGAGTATTTCCATGACCGATCTCTCGGGCTTCCTGGCGCGGAGGTAAATTCTCTCGGCGAGCGCGCTCAGCAGCTTGCGGGTAAGCGAATACTCCCTCTTTACGTCCACTACCGCATGGATGCTGCTGCTGACCTTCCTCGTTCGCAGTATCTTAGACATGATCCCCGGCGGAACCTCCGCGGCTTCGTCCCAGGGGATCAGCTGGACGCCGTTCTCTTTGAGCTTCTGCTCCAGTTTGTCCCTGAATCTTATGACTGTCTGGTTTCCAAAATCCTTCGGCAGCGGCCTGAACGTAACCCTGACCCTTTTTGCCATTTCCGAAGGCATCCTGGGGTTTACGAGCTCCTTCTGAGGGGGCATGCCCGCGAGGCTGATTATTGTGCTGAGCTCCAGGTCGGCTAATTTATGACTATCCATTTTTTCTCCCGCTTCCGATACTCCCCTACCCGCGGCGTCTGTGTCCATGCGCAAATTCCTGTTTGTCTTCAGAAGGTCGCAGATTCAAATCGAGTATATGTATGTTTGTTTCGTAATCTTTCAATGAACCCTGCCGGACAGCTCATCAATTATAGACTATCGGGCATAGTTACTCAATAAATGGTTCGGTAAGGCTTAAGTATAGACGAGAATACGCATATGACAATCTCCGGGCCCGGCCGGAGAGACAAGGCTACGCGAGCGGGCGCCGCTCCTCGCGTTCGAGCACCTCTTCCATTTGCGATCTCACCATAAGCATCAATTCCTCCCTCCCCTCTCTTCCCCGAGGGAGACTCGATACGTCAATGGGAGGGAGCACCCTGATCTTCATCGTGCCCGGCCTTAGCACCTTCGAGCCCCTGGGCATTATGTCGAGACCGCCGGTAATCACCATCGGCACCACCGGGACGCCCGCGAGCATGGCGATTACAAATCCGCCCTTCTGAAACGGGAGGAGCTTACCTTCGGTGCCCCTCGTGCCTTCGGGGGCGATCATGACCGAGGGTCCTTTTTTTATCCCGTTCACGATCTTCTTGACCTCTTTCGTATCCCTCTCGGAGCCGTCCCTGACGACGAAATAGTGGCCGGCGATCCTGGAAATCCACCCGATGAAGGGCATAGCGCCCACTTCCTTCTTCATCACGGCCTTCCAGTCAATGGGGAGCGCGGCCATGTAGGCGAATATATCGAAGACGCTCTGATGGTTGAACATGATAATGGACGGCTCGTTCGGGATGTTCTCCAGCCCCCGGACGTCGAGCTTCACCCCGGTGGTAAAGAGGATCATGCGCGCCCACGGCCTCACGGCGTATTTAACCACAGCGGGCGGGGAAATTAAGGCCAGAACGACACCGTACATCCCGAAGAAGACTGTGTAAATAATAAAAGTGACCCAGCAGACAATTGTTCTCAGCATAAGCTTTCAATAGAGGATAGCCCGACGCCCCCTCTAAAATTATATTCATGCCCGGGCAGGTGTCTGTCAAGGACCCGGCAGGCGCATATCGGGCGGGGGCCTACCGACGTTCGGACGACATTATTCTCAAAGCCCCGGGTACGACCTCTACCCTGTGAGTGCCGGAATCGATGTAAAAAGGCTCCCCGTCCATATGAGCCGGCTGAGGGCGCTCGACAGTGATTTCCATGGCTGCGCCGGTCTTCAGCTCAACCCCCGGGAGGCCCGCATGCTCCCCCTTCAATACCTTCGGTATCTGGATGAGCCTCTCGACAGGACTCTTATCGTTAATAATGTGAAAGTCGAGTAGCCCGTCGTCCACCCTGGCCCAGGGGGCGAGCCTGAACTTTCCGCCCTGATACATCCCGTTCGATGCGCCGACCAGAAGCAGTCTGCCGGAGAACTTCCAGTCCCCGACGGCGATCTCCGCCGGGAAGCCCTCGAACATGAAGGCCTCCTGGACCGCCCCCAGTACGTACCCGAGCTGTCCGCGGAAGTGCTTTAGCTTCTTGAAGCGGTGGGAAACGGCCCCGTCGAGACCTATCCCCAGTCCGTTAATAAAACAGGCGTCCCCGAGCTTCCCCACGTCGACCGCGCGCACGCGTCCCGAGAAAAGGGTTTCTAGGGCCTCTCCGGTCTCAAGCGGAATGCCCGCCGATTTTGGAAAATCGTTGCCACTGCCAGAAGGTATGACGCCGAATATTACCGAAGAGCCGAGGATGCCGTTGACAACCTCGTGGGAGGTGCCGTCCCCGCCCATGGCGACGACATGCGTAAAGCCGCCGGATAGCGCATCCCTGGCAAACGATTCCGCTTCCCCCGGCCCCGAGGTAAACCTGAACTCGAACGGTATCTTCCTGCCTTCCAGGAGGGGCTTTATAGTGCCGAACAGGCCGGCCGTCCTGCCCTGTCCCGCAGCCGGGTTGACGATGAACAAGTATCGCGAGTCTTTCAAATTCCAGCCTTTCGAGTAGAATCTAAGAACTATGAAACATAGCATTTTTCAAAATCGTTTACAAAACAAGGGGTACGGATACTTGAAATAGGCTCCATTATATGTTAATAAAGTTCGTTTTATCCAAATAAAAATCGGAATAAATCAGGAGGCATTTTAATGGCAGAGGAAATACAGCCAACCGAACAGGTAAACGAGGTAATCAGCATGAAGCAGCTTCTCGAAGCGGGCGTCCATTTCGGCCATCAGATAAGCCACTGGAACCCGAAAATGAAGGAGTTCATCTTCGGGAGCAGAAACGGCATACATATTATCGATCTCCAGCAGACAGTGGGGCTTTTCAAGAGGGCCTACAATTTTGTTAGAGACGTAGCCGCTGAAGGGGGTGAGGTACTGTTCGTAGGGACCAAAAAGCAAGCCCAGGGCATTATCGCCGAAGAGACCACGCGCTCCGGCATGCCTTACGTGAATACGAGGTGGCTCGGGGGCACGCTTACGAATTTCAACACCATCAGGTCCCGCGTTGACTACCTGCTAGAACTAAAAAAGCTCGAAGAGGAAGGGCAGATGGAATTGCTCCCGAAGAAGGAAGCAAAGGGGCTGAAAAGGGAGATACAGAAACTGGAGCTGCTCCTGGGCGGCGTCGTGAACATGAAGAGAACACCACAGGCGCTCTACATCGTCGACACGAGGAAGGAGCATATAGCGGTACATGAAGCGAGGAGACTCGGCATACCGATAGTGGCGGTGGTGGACACGAACTCGGACCCGGCTGACGCCGATTACGTCATCCCGAGCAACGACGACGCGATAAGGGCCATTAAGCTGTTCACGTCGAGAATCGCCGACGCCTGCGTCGAAGGAAGACACGCATACGAGCAGAAGCTCCAGGCGGGCGAAGTCGTCAGGAAGCCGCAGCACGACCAGGTCGTCGTCGAAAGAAAGGTATTCGTGTTCAAGGAATTCGGAGAGGAATCCGTGAAAGAGGAAACTACCTCCGTTGCGGTATCCGAGAGCAGTCAGCCGGGCGAAGTTCCTCAGCAGACTGAATCGAGAGAGAAGCAGCAACAGCAGCAGCCCGCAAAACCCAAGGGACCAGCCAAAGGCGCCGCGGAAGAGGAAGACACCTACACCTACACACATACGGATAAAGCCGAGTAAGTTACGGCCTGACCGCGGAGAGGACCCGCACACAGGCAAGAAATCAAGGAGGATTTGAATACAAAATGGCAGATATTACGGCACAGATGGTAAAGGAAATACGGGACAGGACGGGCGCGCCATTCATCGACTGCAAGAAGGCGCTGGAGGAAGTTGCAGGCGACTTCGATAAAGCCATAGAGATACTAAAAATCAAGGGCGTGGCCAAAGCGGCTAAGAAAGTAGGTAGAGAGACTCCCGAAGGAACAATTACTTCCTACATACACGCGGGCGGAAAGATCGGCGTGCTGGTGGAAATAAACTGCGAAACCGATTTCGTCGCGCGCAACGACGAGTTCCAGGCTTTCGCGAAAGAGGTCGCGATGCAGATTGCGGCCGGCAACCCGAGATACGTGAGCAGGGAATTCATTCCCGAAGACGAGCTCGCGAAAGAGAAGGAAATAATGAAAGCTCAGGTTATAGAGTCCGGCAAGCCGGCGAATATGGCCGACAAGATCGCAGAAGGGAAAATCGAGAAGTTCTACGAGGAAGTCTGCCTGCTCGATCAGGTATATATCAGGGACACCAAATTAAAGATCAACGACCTGCTGCAGGCGCTCATCGCCAAAATCGGGGAGAATATCAAGGTCAGAAGGTTTGTTAGGTTCCAGCTGGGCGAATCCCTGGATTAATGACGGAAAAGATGAATTCTCCGAAAACCAAACCCGCGCCGAAATACCGAAGGGTCCTTCTAAAGCTGAGCGGAGAAGCCCTACAGGGGCCCGAAGGCTACGGGATCGACTCGAAGGCGCTCGACGCTATTTCGGACGAGATAGCCGAAGTCCAGAGCCTCGGCATCGAGATAGCGATCGTCATCGGGGGAGGTAATATTTTCAGGGGCGTGGCGGGGACCGAAACGGGCATAGACAGGTCGACCGGGGATTATATGGGGATGCTGGCCACCGTTATAAACGCGCTGGCTCTCCAGGCGCTGCTCGAAAAGCGGCAGTTACACACGAGGGTGCAGTCCGCCCTCGAGATAAGACAGGTGGCCGAACCGTACATTCGCAGACGGGCCATAAGGCACCTCGAGAAGAGAAGGGTCGTTATATTCGCGGCCGGCACCGGCAACCCGTTCTTCACGACTGACACGGCAGCGACACTGAGGGCCCTGGAGATAGGGGCGGACCTCATATTGAAGGCGACCAAGGTCGACGGGGTATACGACAAGGACCCGATGAAGTTTAAGGACGCGGTCAAATTCAACGAGCTTACCTATATGGACGTGATTCAAAAAGAGCTCAAGATCATGGACGCGACCGCAATGTCGCTGTGCATGCAGGGCAATATACCAATACTGGTGTTCAATCTCTTCGAACGAGGCAATATCAAGAAGGCAGTTATGGGCATGGATATAGGCACGAAAGTCAGGAGCGAGAAGAATGAGTGAAGTCAGCGGCATCGACGAAATTATGAGAGAAACCGAAGACAGGATGAACAAGTCGTTACACGTGTTCGATTCCGAGCTCTCCAAAATAAGGACGGGAAGGGCCTCGACATCGCTCGTCGAGCACATCTCGGTTGACTATTACGGAACCCAGACGCCGATTAACCAGCTGGCCACCATATCCACCCCCGAGGCCAGGACAATTCTGATTCAGCCCTGGGATATCAATGCGATCGCGGGTATCGAAAAGGCGATCATGAAATCCGAGCTGGGCGTAAACCCGGCCAACGACGGGAAGGTCATAAGGATCGCCATACCCATGCTGACCGAGGAGCGCAGGAAAGAACTCGTCAAGCACATCGGCAAACTGGCCGAGGAGTACAGGGTCGCGGTAAGGCAGATAAGGAAGGATATGAACAGCAAGCTCAAGGACGCTGAGAAGGAAAAGCATGTGCCTGAAGACGCCGCAAAAAAGAATCTCAATAAAATACAGGAGATTACGGACAAATTCATTCAAAAAATCAACGAGAGGATGGAGAAGAAGGAAAAAGACATACTCGAAGTGTAGATTTTCTGCGCTGTCCGTCCGAAGTTTACCCAGAGCTTTAAAACCCTCCGCAAACGTATCTAAATCAATAGCAATTGTAGGATTTCCGGAATTACTCTATAATTACACCCAGGAAAGACGAGAATCGGGGAGGATGATGAAAGACTCGCTATCAAGCGTTTTTTCATATTTGTTCATGGCGGCTCTTTGCGTATCCGCTATCTCCCTGTTCGCAGTACTGATTATTTTTATGCGGTCCTTTATGATGGATATAGGCGGTCTGGAAAAACAGGCGGGGTATGCATTTCTCTATGTTTTTATAATATGCATAATCGCCGCGCCGATCTTTCATTATATATCGAACAAACTGGAAAAGAATACAAAGCGGATGGACGGAATTTGAATACAATAAATCCGTTATCGACGGGGGATCGCACGTAAAGAGCAATCTCTGATTCAGCCGCGAGGGGGACGAACGTACTACAGCCCCTCGGGGCCGATTTGCGGAACCGGCTTTTAAAGTCCCGGAGGATGGGCTCATGCTTAACCGGGGAGTAGAGGATCGGCTGGATGACGGGTCCGCTATTGGGATCGAGCCCGGTGATGGATAAAATGCACAATCAAAATATACTCGCGGGGCTGGATGAAAAGTTATTCGCCGACCTCGGCCGCATGCTGAGAAAACAGGACATTCAGGTTGACCGGTGCGCGGACGCGGAGGATCTCTTCGGGCATCTGAGGGATAAGTTATACGGAGTGGCCGTACTCGACACTGCGGCAATCGATTTCTCGATCCCCGAAATTATCACTCGCATTAAATCGATCTCCCAGAACACCGAAATAATACTGATTACGGAACCGGGCATGGACGGCGGCCCGGATTCAACCAACCCGCTCGACAGCCTCGTCTACGGGTACGTAGAGGCGCCGGCGGACATGAAGTTCGTCGCGACCCTCGCTCTTAAGGCCTTCGAGAAGCAGAAGCTTGTAAGATCGTCCGCCGCACAGAGGAGAATCAGCGGGAAAAACGTAATCGAGACGGCGAAAAGCGGCGACGAGTCCGCGCAGAACATCCTCCTTTCGACGTCGGTGAACAGCCTGAATTCGGCAGTCACGATTACCGACATTAACCGGAACATCATTTATATCAACAGCGCCCATACGAGGACATTCGGATATAAACCCGATGAGATCATAGGGAAGAAAAGCGATATTCTATACCCGCTCGACGACCCCTCCGGCGTGAGCAGCAAGATATATGAAGCCCTCGTAATGGTAGGCTGGGAGGGAGAGAGGCTCGCGCTCAGAAAGAACTGCGAGGCGTTCCCCGTGTACGAAAAGACCTCGGCTATCAAGGACAAGGACGGGCATCAGCTGGGGATCGTTTCCGTGATCGACGATATCAGCGCCCGGAGAAGGCTCCAGCAGGCCCTCAGGGAGTCCGAAGAGCGCTACAGGAGCTTCGTTGAGACGGCGAAGAGCGCGATTATAGCGGTCGACGGCGAGGGCAGGATAATCCTTTTCAATCCCGCGGCGGAGAAGATATTCGGCTACCAAAGAGACGAGATCCTGAACAGGGAGTTCAGCTGTCTCTTCCCGGCGAGGTACAAGGATACGATACCCGCCGAGCCGGGAAAAGGTGGAGATTCCGGGCTTTCGAACATGGGCGGGTCGACATCGGAGATCACGGGACTTAATAAAAACGGCGAGGAGTTTTCCGCCGAGATCTCGTTATCCATGTGCAGGGTCGAAGGAAGGCCCATTCTGACGGCAATCATATTCGATATTACCGAAAGGAAAAATCTGCAGGAGCAGCTTTTGCAATCGGCGAAGCTCGCAGCCATCGGCGAGCTCATCTCGGGCGTAACCCATGAGGTAAATAATCCGCTCGCCGTCGTGATCGGATATTCCGAAATGCTGCTTTCAGAGCCCGACATAAGCAGCGAATCCAGAGAGGCCATAAAGGCCATACACGCCGAATCGGAAAGGGCCAAAAAAGTGATACAGAACATGCTCTCGTTCGCAAGGAAGCACAATCCCGAAAAAGACGTGATCCAGGTAAACGATATATTGGAAAAGACTCTGGGACTTACAGACTACGAGCTCAGAAAAAATTCTGTGAATGTGATAAAAGACCTCGACCCGGACCTCCCCGAGACGGTAGGCGATCCGAACCAGCTGCAGCAGGTCTTCCTGAACCTCATTATTAATTCGCAGCAAGCCATGTCGGAAATAAACGACCCGAGACAGCTCACGATCAGGAGCAGGCTGAAGGAAACAGGTCCCATAGGGGGCGTCGTCGGTAGGAACGTCATCCAGATCACGTTTGAGGATAACGGCCCCGGCATTCCCGATTCGACTATCAATAAGGTATTCGACCCGTTCTATACGACCAAGCCTAAAGGCAAGGGCACGGGCCTCGGGCTCTCGGTGTCTTTCGGCATAATAAAAGAACACGGGGGGGATATATTCGTCAGGCGAAACGAGCAAAGAGGAGTCACGTTCTTCGTCGAGCTGCCCGCCTGACCGTCATTGCAGACCGGCTTCACGAACCCGCTTCCGACTCACCTGTAGTTCAAAACCGCTTTCCCGTCAAGTCGTGATTCTCTCAACGCCGCCCATGTAGGGTACGAGGGCACGAGGGACGGTTACGGTGCCGTCCTGTTCCTGGAAATTCTCGAGTATCGCGATGACTGTCCTTCCGACCGCGAGTCCCGAGCCGTTTAACGTATGCACGAGCCTGGGCTTGCCCCCGCCTGACTCTCGGTACCTGATGGACGCCCTCCTCGCCTGAAAATCATGGAAGTTGCTGCAGGAGGAGATCTCCCTGTATGTGTTCTCGCTCGGCACCCACACCTCTATATCGTACGTCTTCGCCGAGGAGAACCCCATGTCCCCGGTACAGAGAACGACCACCCGGTACGGCAGCCCCAGAAGCTCTAGAATACGGTACGCGTTCGCAGTGAGGGACTCGAGCTCCTCGTAAGAGCTCTCCGGGGCGGCGAACTTCACGAGCTCGACCTTGTTGAACTGGTGCTGCCTGATAATACCCCTCACGTCCTTCCCGTAAGAACCCGCCTCGCTCCTGAAGCACGGTGTATAGGCCACATACTTTACCGGGAGGCCGCCGCCGCTCAGTATCTCGTCCCTGTGTATGTTGGTTACAGGGACCTCGGCGGTGGGTATGAGGTAATAATCCGTTCCTTCCACCTTGAACAAATCGGCCGCGAACTTGGGGAGGTTTCCCGTGCCTATAAAGCTCTCGCTGTTCGCCATGAACGGAGGGAGCACCTCCTTGTATCCGTGGTCCCTGGTGTGTATATCGAGCATGAAATTTATAAGGGCCCTTTCGAGCCTTGCTCCAAGCCCCTTATAAAGCGCAAACCTTGCCCCTGTGATTTTGGCGGCCCTGTCGAGATCGATTATATCGAGTATTTTCCCAAGCTCGACGTGATCCTTAGGTTCAAATCCGAATACCCTGGGCTCCCCCCACCTCCTTACCTCCCTGTTATCGGAAGAGTCCTTTCCCACCGGAACCGATTCGTGAGGTATGTTGGGGATGCCCAGAAGGAAATCCCTGAGATTGTCGTCCGCCCCCGTCCTCTCGATTCCAAGCTCCTTAACTTTATCGGACAATACCTTAAGCTCGGCCTGGAGCTCATCCGCTTCTCCGTGCCTCCCTTCCCTTTTGAGCTCCCCCACCCTTTTCGAACCCACGTTCCTTTCATGCTCGAGCTCTTCCACTTTTTTTATTATCTTCCGTCTTTCCTGATCGAGGGCCTTGAATCTCCCGGGATCGAAAGGGAAACCGCGCTCTTTCATCTTGGCCGCGACTTTTTCGAGGTTTTCTTCCACGTATTTAGAATCGAGCATGGCCACCTTGTCCTGAATTCATTCGGTTTCGTTGACATGATAACCATGAGTGTCCGCGCGCCCGGCTTTCCGGGCACGAGACCGATGTCTCACGAAACATGGGGCATAAACATATGACTCATTACAAAAAAATAGAATTATTTCAAATATCGAACACTATTTCGGCCATAAATTTATCATTCACTCTCTCTATTTTCAAATTATGGTACGTGGCGGCCTTAATGTCGAGAAGGAGCTCGTGCCTGCCCGCGTCTATCTTCTCGCCCCTGAGCCTGCCCCTGAGCTTATAACCGTCCGCAAGCTCAATCTCGGCTTCAGCGAAAACCATCTTACACACCTGATGTATGTAGAGTATCTCGCTCAGCATTTTTATCAGGAGCTCCTCGCCGTTCTCAGCCTCTGCCTCGAAGGATATCTCGTCGACTGCCCTGACCGATCCCCTGTCCGTAATGAGGGACAAAAGGGCGAGCGCCGCGTTCCGTAATAATTCCGCGAGGCTGCCGCCTGAAACTCTGACCCCGACATCCGCCGTATGCTCGAAGACCTCAAAACCCATTCCAGCTATTCTATCATGGTTTAACCGACCGGGCTCGAGCCCGTTTGCCATCGGAACCGGGTTACGGTTAGTATTATCTAGAGACATTATAAGGAGGCCTGAGGAAAAATATGGGAATGATCAATAAAGGTTTCGAACTCACCTACATGGGACACTCGACGTTCAAGCTCAAAACCCCGGGTGGGAAGATCATCCTCATAGACCCCTGGGTAGAGCACAATCCGGCCTGCCCGGAAGGAATGAAAAAGGTGGACGAACTAGATATCATGACCGTAACTCACGCGCATTTCGACCACATAGGCGACGCGGTCTCGATAGGGAAGGTGCATCAGCCGAAGGTGGTGGGCATTTACGAGACATGCGCGTGGCTGAATTCCATGGGTTTAGAGAATATAATGCCAATGAATAAAGGGGGCACACAGGAAGTTGACGGCATCAAGTTCTCGATGGTGCACGCCGACCACAGCTGCGGCATACAGGACGAGGACGGGTCGATTATCTACGGCGGCGAAGCGGTCGGATACGTAATGGAGCTCGAAAACGGTTTCAGGATATATCACGCCGGGGATACCGCCGTGTTCAGCGACATGAAGCTTATCGCGGAGATATACAAACCCGAGCTCGCGATGATACCGATAGGCGACCTGTTCGTCATGTCCCCGGTCGAAGCTTCATATGCGTGCAGGTACCTGGCCGCTAAATATGTAGTGCCGATGCACTACGGCACGTTCCCGGCGCTTACAGGCACTCCCGCCATGCTGAGAGAGCTAACGAAAGATATTAAAGGAATGGAGATTATCGCGCTCAAGCCCGGGGAATCGCTGACCTAGGTCGCTGTTTAGGCACCGGCAAATTATCGGAGATTAATTACTTGATTGAATGGGGAGGGGTTATGCATAGAATATTTCGCCTTTTTATCTTCGTATTTCTCATTTCGGTCTTTATCGCATCATGTGACTCAACAAACACGGGGGACGGGGGCGGAGGAGAAGTGACCTTCGGCCTCGAAGAGGCGTTTCCCGGAACAATATTCGAAAGGCCTGTGGACTTTCAGAACGCGGGAGACGGCGCGAACCGCGTGTTCATTGTCGAGCAGAAAGGGGTTATCAAGGTTGTAGGCCCCCTGTCGGCGGTCAGCGGGACGAGCGTTTCGAGGCAGGAAGATGTAAGTGTCTTTCTCGACGTACAGGACAGGGTGCTATTCTCCCCCGGTGAGATTGGACTGCTTGGCCTTGCGTTTCATCCCGATTTTCAAAACAACGGTTTTTTCTATGTAAATTACAACGCCGATAACCCCAGGAGGACCGTAATATCGCGCTTCAGTGTAAGCGATGGGAGCCCGAACGAAGCCGACCCGGACAGCGAGCTGATAATACTCGAGTTCGATCAGCCGTCCGACAACCACAAAGGCGGCCAGCTCGCTTTCGGTCCCGATGACGGTTATTTATACATCGCCGTCGGTGACGGGGGAGCAGGGGGAGACACGGGCCAGGACCTGACCGACCTGCTTGGCTCAATACTGCGGATAGACGTGGACAACCCCGAAGACGGGATGAACTACGGTATTCCACCTGACAACCCGTTTGCCGGCAATAGTTCGGGGTTCCGGGAAGAAATCTTCGCCTACGGTTTCCGCAATCCCTGGAGATTCAGCTTTGATGAGTCGAACGGAAGGCTCTTCACGGGCGACGTCGGCAGTTCCGCCAGGGAAGAGATCGATCTCGTTGAGAAGGGAAAGAACTACGGCTGGAATATAATGGAAGGGAGCCTCTGCTTCAACCCCCCTTCGGGCTGTAATACGTCGGGGCTCGAACTCCCAATACATGAATACGGCAGGGACGAGGGCGGAACGATAATAGCGGGCCCCTTTTACAGAGGCTCGACATCGGAGCTCTTCGGAAAGCTTATTTACGGAGATTTCCTCTCCGGCACTATCTGGGCACTCGGCTTTGACGGCTCGAGAGTAACAGATAACGAAGTAATAGTGGACACCGACGATCTCCCTATAACGGCCTTCGGGCGTGATGAGGAAGGGGAAGTCTACGTCTGCTCTCTCGGCGGGATCATCTACAGACTCGTAGAGGAATAAGCGCGGAGCCGGTCACAGGATTAATAAATATTATTATTTCCCGGTCGAATCAAAGTATTGCACCCGAGTCTCTCTTCGCGCTACGACCTGGCGCAAACTTGTCCCTGACGTCAAATATTAAAGGATCAAGGGAAGTTACGAAGAGAGCAGATTGACAACGAGTCCCGATTATGATAGTAATAATAGCTTACCCTTTTCAAATGGGGAGTTGTAACTTCTGAAAGGTCATGTTTGAAGGAATATCCGAAAAACTAAATTCCACTCTAAAGCGGGTAAGGGGTTACGGAAAGCTGAGCGAAAGCAACATCCAGGACGCCCTGAGGGAGGTGCGCTTGAGCCTCCTCGAAGCCGACGTAAACTTCAAAGTGGTGAGGGAATTCGTCGAATCGGTCAAGAGCCGCTCCCTGGGCCAGGAAGTAATGGGGAGCCTGTCGCCGGGGCAGCAGTTCGTCAAGATCGTACACGAGGAGCTGATAAAGGTTCTGGGCGATGAGAGCTCGGAGCTCGACCTCAAATCCTCCCCGCCGGTCGCGATAATGCTCGTCGGGCTCCAGGGGTCCGGTAAGACCACCTCCGCTTCGAAGCTCGCCAGGCACCTCAAGGAAAACCTGAAGAGGAACCCCTATCTCGTCCCCGCAGACGTTTACAGACCAGCGGCCATAGACCAGTTAAAGGTACTCGCGAAACAGGTCGGGGCGGGCATATACGATACCAAACCGGGAGACAAACCGTTAGAGATATGCAAAAGGGCGCTAGAGGAGGCCAAGCTCGGCGGCTACGACACGTTGATAATCGATACCGCGGGCAGACTCCATATAGACGAAGAGCTCATGGAAGAGCTTAAGACCATAAAGAGCGAGCTCAATCCGCATCAGGTGCTGCTTGTTGCCGACGCAATGACGGGTCAGGACGCAGTTAACGTTTCATCGAGCTTCAACGACGCGCTCGACATCGACGGGGTTGTGCTTACGAAGATGGACGGAGACGCCAGGGGCGGAGCGGCACTTTCCATCAAGTCGGTTACCGGGAAACCTATCAAGTTCTTCGGCACGGGCGAGAAACTCGAAGCCCTGGAGGTATTCCACCCGGACAGAATAGCGTCGCGGATACTCGGGATGGGCGACGTGCTCACGTTCATTGAGAAGGCCCAGGCGGCGTTCGATGACAAACAAGCGGAGGAGATGGCGAGAAAGCTTCTGAAGAAGGAGTTTTCCCTCGCAGATTTCAGGGACGCCATGCTCGCAATGGGCAAGCTGGGGTCACTCGACAGCATGGCCCAGATGATCCCAGGCATGAAACAGATAGCGAACAACCCACGTGCCATGGACACGGCGGAAAAAGAGATAAAAAAGACGATTGCGATAGTAAACTCAATGACCTCCGCCGAGAGGGCGAACCATACCCTTTTAAACAGCAGCAGGCGGAAGAGGATAGCCGTTGGAAGCGGAACCAGGGTTGAAGATATCAACAGGATGATAAAAAACTATATGCAGATGAAAAACATGATGAAGAATATGGGGAAGATGGGTAAAGTTGCAAAAAAAATGATGAAATTCATGTAGCTGCTTAATATTCAGAGTAAATTTAATTACAATAGTATATACAAGGAGGTAACAGCATTTTGGTCAAAATCAGGCTTATGAGGATAGGGTCCAAGAAAAACCCGTTTTACAGGATCGTGGCGACGGATTCGCGCTCACCCCGTGACGGGAAATTTCTCGAGATTCTGGGTCATTACGATCCGAGAAAGAAACCGCATCACGTCGAGGTAAACACGGACAGGGTAAAGGATTGGATCAGCAAAGGCGCGCAGCCCACCGTGAGGGTAGGGAAATTAATATCTGAGCTAAACTAGATGGGAGACGGTAACGATACCGGCATCGAACAGGATTGACGGCAGTAATACAATTCAGGGGAGGTGTATGTTATGGACAAGCTTACTGACCTCGTTACTTTCATCGCTAAATCGCTCGTCGACAGTCCAGACAAGGTCGACGTTCGTGAAGTTTCCGGGGAACAGACCACCGTTCTCGAATTGAAGGTCGCGCCCGAAGACCTGGGGAAAATCATAGGGAAGCAGGGCAAGACGGCTAAAGCGATCAGAACGATTCTGGGCGCGGCGGCCGCCAAAATGAGAAAAAGGGCAGTACTGGAGATCCTGGAGTAGTTTTCACCCGTCATTCTATATGGGGCTTATCAAATACGGCATTATCACCAAAGCCCACGGCTTATCCGGGGGTCTGAAGCTATCGCCGTTCAGCCGCCGGCCCGAAGGACTTAATTCGATCGAAAGGATTTACATAGAAACTGTCCCGGGGCAGGAGCCGGCGGGGTTCGATCTCACGGAGCGGAGGCTCGACAGAGGCTCGGCGGTCGTGTATCTCTCCGGCGTAGATACCATCGGTGAAGCCGAAAAGCTAACAGGGCGCAACGTATATATCGACGAGTCGGAGCTGCCTGGGCTTGAGGAAGGCGAGTACTACTGGTTCGAGCTTATAGGGCTCGAAACGTATACCGAGGACGGCCGGTACGTTGGAAGGGTCGAGAACCTTATAGACAGGGCCCTCCAAAGCGTCCTCGTGGTGAAAAACGGCGGCAGGGAGACCCTTATACCCCTTTCCGAGCCTATAATTAAGGAAATAAACTTAAAGGAATCGAAGATAGTAATTTCCCCTATAGACGGATTATTGGCCGGAGACTGAGCGGGACACATCGCCCTCAGGGTTATCAGCTATGAAATTCGACATTCTCACGATATTTCCGGAATTCTTCGAATCCCCTTTCTCCTTCGGAATTTTCAAAAAGGCCGTGGAGAGGAATATAGTCGAGCTGAGCACGCACGATATCAGGGATTTCACGGATGACAGGCACAGGACCGTGGATGACGCGCCTTACGGGGGAGGAGGCGGCATGCTCATGAAACCCGGACCGATAGGCAGGGCGGTCGAGCAGACAAGGGTGAAGGGCAAGAAGTCCCTCGTTATCCTGACGACCCCCGGCGGTGAAATATTCTCGGACGAAACCGCGCGTGAGCTTGCCGGGTACGAGCAGCTCGTCATCATATGCGGGAGGTACGAGGGTATCGACGAAAGAGTGAGGGAGCATTACGTCGATAGAGAGATATCGATCGGGGATTACGTGCTCTCGGGAGGAGAGCACGCCGCGGCCGTGATCGTCGACAGTGTTTCGAGGTTCGTTCCGGGGTTCCTCGGAAACGAATTGTCCCCCGAAAGCGATTCGTTCAAGGAATCGCTGCTCGAGCACCCGCAGTACACGCGGCCCGAGAATTATATGGGCAGCGGAATCCCGGAAGTCCTGTTGTCAGGCAACCATCAGGAAATAAGGGAGTGGAGGAGGAAGGAAAGCATCAAGAGGACCTATCTCGGGAGACCCGAGCTGCTCGACAGGGCCAAGCTCACTCTTGACGATATAAGCACCATTAATGATTTGAAAAATTCCTCACGCCCGATTTTCAGGGCATATATTGCATTAGTCCATTATCCCGTATACAATAATTGGCTCACGATTATAACTACGGCGTTCACAAACCTGGACGTCCACGATATCTCCAGGGCTGGAAGAACTTACGGGATCGAAAAGTTTTATCTCGTTCAGCCTAACAGCGAGCAGCAGAGGCTTGCGGAGCGCGTGCTCAGGCACTGGACGGAGGGAGAGGGGCCGGCGCTTAACAAGTCGAGGGCTGAGGCTCTGGAATTCGTCGTAATCAAGGATTCGCTCGGGGACGCGGCGGCGGACATAGAGAGGATCGAGGGCAGAAAACCCAAAATAGTCGTAACGGACGCACGCCCCCGAAACAACATGACGGGTTACAGAGAGATGAGGGAAACGATGATCAGTAATAACGGCGATCCTTTTCTTCTGGTCTTCGGAACCGGGTGGGGCCTTTCGGAAGAGATAATGGAAAACGCGGATTATACGCTCAAGCCGGTAAGCGGTTACACGGGATACAACCACCTCTCGGTCAGGTCGGCTGCTGCGATAATACTCGACAGGTTATTTTCATGTACAATATGAGACAGGAGAAGTAAGATGAACGTGATAATCGAACTTGAAAAATCCATGATGAGGTCGGACCTCCCGGACTTCCGCTCCGGTGACACCATATCCGTACACTACAAGATCAAAGAGGGCGACAGGGAGAGGATACAGATATTCGAAGGCGTCGTCATAGCCAAGAAAGGCGGAGGCGTCCGCGAGACCTTCATAGTGAGAAAGGTTTCCTACGGAGTCGGGGTCGAAAGGATATTCCCGCTTCATTCGCCGCTGATCGATAAAATCGAAGTTAAAAAGAAAGGGAAAGTGAGGAAAGCAAAGCTTTACTATCTGAGAGGCCGCTCCAAGAAAGCGAGCAGGATCAAGGAAAGATCGAGGTACGATCAGATCGTCCCGGCGAACGTCGGGGCGCAGCTGCCGGTCGAAACCGCAGCCCAGATCGAACCCGACACGGGCGGAGCGGAAGACAACTCGACCGCTCAGTAATAATCCACGCGCAGCACATCCGTCATCCGCGGGCCTACCGGAGAATGAAGCCGAGTCCGACGAAGGTCGAAGGCTATTCGCCATACACATTTATTCGAGGTCTCTATACTTCACGACGATATCGTCCTTAAAATCCAGGACATAACACGTGTGCCAGAATCCGTCCTCGTCGAAACACTCAAAGGACCATCTCTCCACACCCTTCACGTTTTCTTCTTTATCGGGCTCACCCATCGCCTGAAGAGCCTCGTCCTTGGTCATCCCGACGGCCGGGTACCTGTTTTTTATCCCCCACCTTATCCTCTTTAATACCTTCTCGTCCCTCACGACCGTTTCTGTTTTTTCCCCGTTCACCTCGACTTCGTCTTTTACGGTAGCTCCGCCGCCGCTGTCGTCGATATCGATGTTCTCCGTAACGTTCTGGGACTCACAGCTCCAAATTAGTACGCCGTCGGCTATGGTTTCTGGCGCATCGGGCATCACGGGCGTTATGTCTTTCACCGTTTCCTTAATGTAAACCCCGGCACTTTCATCCTTTGCGTTGATATATACGACCGTTTTGTTCCCACACTGACCAGGCTTCCAGTGCTGAAGCACCGTCGCCACTCCGGGTGTTTTTTCGCTCATACGCTCGGCAAGGAGCTTGCCGGTGTCTTCACCCCCGGAGTCCCTGACTGCCCTGATATTGCCGACCAGAAGGACGACCGGCGTATCCCCCACCATGCTCACGGCCTGCTTTTCCATCCAT
>CADEFK010000010.1:0-3321 GCA_902826595.1 uncultured bacterium
AGAATAAAGGGGTCAGGTTCGTCGAAGAGCTCGCGGAGATCGACCGCAAAGGGGCGAAGGTGATATTCAGCGCCCACGGCATCAGTCCCGCGGTCCGCGAGGAAGCGGAGATGAGAAAGCTCGACGTCGTCGACGCGGTTTGCCCGCTCGTGACGAAGGTCCATAACGAGGTCAAGCATTACGCCGACATGGGGTACACGATTATACTGATAGGACATAGAAACCACGTCGAGGTCATAGGGACGAGCGGCGAAGCCCCCGAGAGGGTTGTAGTAGTGGAGTCGGTCTCCGAAGCCGAGGAGGTCGTCCCCGAGGACCCGGACAGGGTCGCCTATGTAACGCAGACGACATTGAGCGTCGACGACACGAAAGAGATACTGGAAGTTTTAAAGAGAAGGTTTCCGAAAATAATGAGTCCGTCCAAGCTCGACATATGCTACGCCACTCAGAACAGGCAGGACGCGGTTAAGGCCCTTGCCGCGCAGGCGGATATTATATTCATTATGGGCTCGCCCGAAAGCTCCAATTCGAATCGTCTCGTCGAGGTCGCGAAATCGAGCGGGGTCAAGAACGCATATCTTATCGAAGGGGCGGACAATCTCAGAAGAGAGATGTTCAGGGAAGACATGGTCGTGGGGTTGAGCTCGGGCGCTTCTACGCCCGAGACGGTCGTTCTCGAGGTAATTTCCCGTCTCAGGGAATTCGGGGCCGACGAAGTAGAGGAGCTGGACGGCAAGGAAGAGCATACGAGGTTCCCGTTTCCCGATACGATTCAATTCAAAACCGCCTCCAGGGACGCCTAGCCGCTCTAGATTGTTGAGGCACGCCCGAATACACGGGCGCCCGCTCTAGCTGCCCTCACCCGGATTCCGATTTCAGCCGCAGTCGACTTCATTGAGAAGCCCGGTCTCTATATCGTAAATAAATCCTGAAACGCTCACGTCCTTTGGCGTAAGCGGGTGGTCCCTGAGACGTTTCACATCGTCCTTCACGCTTTGAACCCTGTCTTTTATCGTGAGCCAGTTGATATAATCCCCTTCGCCCGACTTATGCGCCCCCCCCGCTTTTTCCGCCATCTTTTCCTGAGTGAGGTTCTCTATGCCGCAGGCTGTGTGATGGATGACGAGCCATTCGTTCGTGCCGACGAGCCTGCTCGATATAATGAGCGATCTGATCGCGTCGTCGCTCGCCCTCCCTCCTGCGTTCCGGACGATATGGGCGTCCCCGACTCCGAGGCCCGCAAGGCGTATGGGCTCGATGCGCGCGTCCATGCATGTGAGAATGGCAATTTTCCTCGCCGGGATTATCCCCAGCTTGCCCTTATCGCCGAATTCCCTTGCGTATTCTCTGTTCGCGGCTATTATCCGCTTAATATTCTCGCTCATCGTGTCTCCTGAATTGATCCCGGACATCGGGAGTCCGGGGTACCGATAGGATATATTCTTATTATTGTTTTTAAAACGTGGCTTCTTAATTCAGGAATTCTCTCAAAACTCCGCTCCGCTCGGAGCCGGCCAGTTTGGTGAGGGCGTCCTTTTCGATCTGTCTGATCCTCTCCCGGCTCAGGCCGTACTTGTCCGCAATCTGCTCGAGCTTGTGGTCATTTTCATAATCGATCCCGAACCTCATCATGAGCACGTCCTTCTCCCTCTCGGATAATAATTCAAGCGAGTCCCTGACCTCGTCGTTGATCGACCGGAGTGTAAGATAATATTCGGGCCTCTTGGCATTGGGGTCGGACGTGATATCGAGATACGATTTGGAGTCCTCGTTCCCGGGAAGGAGCTCGAGGGGTACTACGAGATCGTTTCCCTTTAGTATGGTGATGACCGCGTCGAGGGGGATATTCGTTTCTTTCGCGATCTGCTCGGGCATCGCGTTCTTGTCGGTATTGTGCTCGAGCTTCGCTTTCGCTCTGAACACCTTCGCCGCCAGCTCCTGAAGATAGACCGGTATGAGTATTATATGCGTCTGCTCCATCACGGCTCTGGATAAAGACTGGTGTATCCACCACGATGCGTACGTGGAGAACTTGAATCCCTTCGTATGGTCGAATTTCGTTACCGCCTTCATGAGCCCGATGTTCCCTTCCTGGATCAAGTCGGTGAGAGGCAGCCCCCTCCCGGTGTACTTGTTTGCGAGCTCGATTACGAGTCTCAGGTTAGACTTGATGAACTTATCCTGGAATTGCTTCGATCTTGAGGTATAGGACCTGCCGAGTGCGCCGAGTATGCTCTCATCCCTAGGCCCGACTCCGTTCCCCCGCTTTGGCTTGTTATTCAGCCGCCCCGTGATCTTTTTCGACCTGCCTTCACAAAACCTTATCTTGGCTGCAAGAACCGCTTCGTCCCGCTTGGTCAGCAGGGTCTCGTCGTTGAGCTCTTGAAAATAAGCGTAGAGCAGCCTGTAATTGGGGTCGGTAATATCCCTCCCGCTTTTGAAAAACTTACCCCGGGGTTTTTCCTCTTCCGGCTCCTCTTCTTCATAACCGGAAAAATCCTCTTCGTCCGATACGCCTTCCGTGTCGAGGTCCGGGCTCTCGAGGTCGCTTTCTTCGTCTATGTATTCCAGCTGCTTTAGCTTCATGGCTGTTAAATTCCTTATACGAAATTAATGCTTAGTATACCTAATATTTAGGCTACCTAAATAATAATACTAAAAAAATTTATAATATCAATTGAGAGTTTTTTTGAAGTGAGGGCATTCCTTACAGATTTCTTCTTCGCTCAGGAGTATGTGAAGGTTTTCACAATAGTGGGGTTTAAGCTCTCCTAAGTGTCTGTCTCTTTTGAAGAAACAGCATTCGGTACAGATATCGCCCGAAAATATCAATCCCTTTTCCATGAGTTTTTCGGAAATGGCGAGTAGAAGCTTCTCAAGGATCTTCTGTTCCTGGGGATCGAATTCCCTGACTATTTCCTCGATCTCATAACCGATATCTTCTATATCCCCGACAACCCTTACCCCCTCCGCGGTGAGGGATATATGCACCCTCCTCCTGTCCTCTGGATCCCTCGACCTGAGTATGAGGTTTTTCCTTTCAAGCGAGTCGATTACGCCGCTCGCCGTTGCCGGAGTGCAGGTCAGGTACCTTGCCAGATTACCTATTGTTATAGCGTCTTCTCTGGTGTAGGTGATGAAGAGGAGCGACTTAACCTGGGCTGGCGTAAGGTGCTCGAGCCTGCTTTTATCCCAGAAGATGTTCTTTACCGCCTGTCCGATATGGAACAGGGTTCTCGTTATCTGACCGCCTATATTCTTCTGCCTGTAAACAGGATCGAAAATGGACATACGTTTTACCTTATGTTTAGCATACCTAAA
>CADEFK010000010.1:3421-10417 GCA_902826595.1 uncultured bacterium
TCTTTTTGTCCTCTCGCGGGATTCGATCGTCACTGGATAAGCAGGACCGCGTTCATATGAGCCTTATCCCATCGTCTGATTCAGCGAAATACGCCGCTGCGTTCATACCTGTCTCCGGGTGCCGTTCTTTATATCGTTCGAGGATCCCGGCGGCCGAATCCTCCGTGAACTCTCTTGTCACGAAGGCGGTAACGGACCCGCCGTATCCTCTTCCGTTCAGCCCGCTTCCGTAAACACCACTGGTCGAGCTTATAATCTCATGCAGCGATTCGAGCTCGGGTCTGCCGACCCCGAAGTTTACGAACGAGCTCTCGCAGGATTCGTTCATGAGACGCCCGAAAGCGTTTATGTCGCCCCTCTGCCACGCGGCGACCCCCATCGTCACGCGTCCCGATTCCGTAAAGAAATGCTCCGCCCTCCTCCTGAGCTCCTCCGGGAGCCTGGACGATTTTTCACGAAACACGGTTTCGGGAATGTAAGAGAGGGTCTTCGCCGATCTGAGCCCCCCCATTATTCCGAGGAGCCCCGCCGCCTTTCTGCATTCCTCGACGCGTGTATTGAAGCCCGATGAGGCGAGCGCGCGCGGGATGCCTGAATATACGATGAGTATTTTAAAGTCTTCCCGGTTTTTGGGCCTCGGATATGCGGCGGTATGGCCGGTAACCGTATCTATGTACAACAGGCTGTCTTTCCTGCCGTAAACGATCGACGACTGGTCTGCTATGCCGTTTGAGAGCCTGAGGTAATCGTTCTCGATCCTCCTCTCGAGCTCTATGTATTCCTCGGGCCCGAGCACGAGCTCGTTCGCGCAGGCGAGCGCTTTCAGGCACGCGAGCCCCGAGGATGCGGACGAGCCCAGGCCCGCCGAGGGGAGTGTTCCCGAGAGGATGCCCGTGAACCCTGTCCGGATGCTCCTGTGCTCGCCGAGCGCTTTCGCTGCCCCCATCGCGTATCTGCCCCAGTCGTCCCTGCCGGGGGATTTGATGCCGTCGATGTCGAATTCGCTTACCCCCGGGTAGTTCATACTGTAGAGCCTAACCCTCTTATCGCCGGCGGGGATGAACGCGAGCACGGTCCGGGCGCCAACAGTCATCCCGAGCACAGGGCCACCCTGGTGGTCTATGTGCGCGCCCAGGGGAGAAATGCGGTATGGGGACACGACTACTTTCAGGCCGGACTCGCTAAAGCTCTCTCTTCTTTTTAAATATGCCGCGGTCTCTTCCGTTTGTTTCTCAAGCGTGATGAATTCCATTGTGCGTATCCGCCGTAATGACGGTCAGTCCGTCAGCAGTGAAAAGCGGTGTATCTCGTTTTGAAGCTTGTATAGGTTATAATATATCCCCTTTCTCTCGAGCAGTCCCTCATGCGTGCCCGTCTCCGATACCTCGCCCTTATGTATGACCATTATCCTGTCGGCGTGCCTCACGTTAGACAACCTGTGGGCGATTATCAGCGTCGTCTGGTCGCGGGCCTCGTTCCTGAGCGCCCTCTGGATGTTTCTTTCGATCCGGGCGTCGATATTCGAGGTCGCTTCGTCGAGTATCAGGAACCCGGCGTTTTTTGAAAACGCCTGCCCCAGCGAGACGAGCTGCTTTTCTCCCGAAGAGATGGTATTCCCGTTCGGCTTTATACGGTCTATCTGTATCGCCTTCGAGAATTCTCCGTCTTCCTGATCTGAAATATTTTTCCCGTAGAGAAACAGGTCCTGGAATACCGCCGATATGTTCGCCCTCAGGAACTCGGGGCTGAGCTCCCTTACGTCCCTGCCTCCGAAGAGGATCTGCCCCCTCTCCACTTCGTAGAATCCAAGTATCAGATTGACTATGGTCGTCTTGCCGGACCCTGTAAGTCCGACCAGCGCGACCGTCTCCCCGGGCTCTATCGTGAACGATACGTCCCTGAGGACCCAGTCTTTGCCGTTATACGAGAACCACACATTTTTAAATTCGAGCCTCCCGCTCAGCAAGCCGTCCCTCGCCCCCTCCCGCCGTTCCGGCTTCACGTTTACGAGCTCGTAGAGATTTTCACTCGCCGCAGCAGCGGACTGAAATATGTTATACCTTTCCGCGAGCTCCATGATGGGGCGGAAAAGCATCCTCACGTAGTAGAGATAAGCGAGGAGCGCGCCGATTGTTAGCTCGAGTCTCAGAACTCCGAGGCCCCCGTACCAGAGTATGAAAGCGACAGTGAACACGCTCATGAATTCGATAAACGGCCTGAACGTCGCGTAGACCCAAAGCTGGTCCATGTTCGCCTTGAAGTTCTCTTTGTTGGTTTCCCTGAACTTCTCGAAGTTTTCCATCTCCCTGTTATAGAGCTTGATGAGCACGATCCCTCTGACGCTCTCCTGGACGAATGCGTTAAGCTTCGCGATCGACCTCCTCACGTCCCTGTATACTGTCTTGAGCTTCATTCTGAAGAGGCCCGCGAAGAAGACCATCACCACGGTAAAAACCGCGACGAAAAGCGTGAGCTCACTGTTTATATGGAACATGATTACGAAGACGCCCGCGACCACGAGGACATCTTTAATGAACTGCACTGCCACGGACGTGTACATTTCGTTAATCGCGTTGACGTCGCTCGTCACCCTTGTCGTCAGCCTCCCGACAGGATTCCTGTCGAAGTACGTCTGGGGAAGGCTCAATATGTGGGAGAATACCTCCGTCCTCATCCTGTGCATTATCCTGTGGCCGGAATAGTTAAGCATGTAAGTGAAGAGGGAGCTCAAGACGAATATCCCCGTGAGACAGGCGAATACGACGGCCGAAAGGGTTATCACTTCCCTGATGTCTTCGCTCCTCAGTGAGAGCAGGTCGTCCCTGCCGAGCTCCTTGAGAGACGTATAGCTGATGTAGTAGACGCCGCCTGCCTGTTTAAAGAGGGCGCTCTTCTCCTCGATGATTTCAGCCGTGCGGCCGCGCCTGCCCACATCGAGACGGGCGGGGTCAATAACTAGGTATCTCTCTTCCGGCACGGTTCCGAGTTTCTCGAGGTCGTTCCTGTCGGCATTGCCGATACCCGACATGTCGATGAGGTAGGAGTTTGCCCCCATGGGAATCACCAGGTCCGGGTATTTATCTCTGACGGATTTTTCGAATTGCCTGTCGTTCTCGGTATCTTTGAAACGGGCGATGCCCCACGCGGGGTAGATGTATTTGTCCACTGCGATCTTGGTTATATAGGGGACCGAGAGCTCCAGAATAGCGGTCAGGATCATGAGCGTGAGGGCGGACGCCATCAGGACCCTGTGGGGTCCCGTGAAGCCGTAAAGCCATCTGAGTATGCTGATATCCTCGGTTTCCTTCCCCCTCTTTAGCTCTTCGCTTTCCGTTACTGCCAACGTATTCCTCCCCGAACGTATGCCAGGACACTGATGTCCTGAATAGTCTAACCGGTGGTCATATTGCCTTGGGACTCAGGCGGTCTGCACTCATCGCCTTTGTAAAGAAACTTAACTTCAGTAGTATAATTTTATTCGCTCGTTACAGAAAATCAAAACTGTCATTGACGGCGGGCCGATTACTGTCTGAAGGTGCATTATCAAAAAATGCCGGAGGCATCGATGATTAAACATATAGTGATGTGGAGGCTCAAGGATTTCGCTGCCGGGGCTTCAAAAGAGGAGAATGCGAAGAAGCTCAGGGAATCGCTCGAGGCGCTCGACGGGGTCATAGAAGAGATTACGGCGATAGAGGTCGGTATAAATTTTAACGCCTCTCCGGCCGCGTTCGACGTCGTTTTATATTCGGAGTTTGAGAACCGGGAAGGGCTCGAAGCTTATCAGAACCATCCCGAGCATCTCAAGATCGTGGATTTTGTGGGCGAGATACGCTCCGACAGGGCAGTGGTCGATTACGAATACTGAGATGCGGGAGGCTCATAAGCCAGAAACCATTCCCCTCCCCCTGAAGTATCTGGGTCTCGATGTGGAATAGGGGTGTATGTTCAGCTCCGATGTCTCTCCCTGCCTGAGCTTGGCCGCGCCGAGCGCGCCTATCATGGCGGCGTTATCGGTGCATAGCGCGGGTGACGGTATGCGGAGGGTTATCCCCTCCTCCTCAAACCTCTCTTTAGCAAGCGCCCTGAGGCGGGAATTGCAGGCAACTCCTCCCGCAATGACCACCGACCCGACGCCGAATTTTTTTGCGGCTAAGAGCGTCTTTTCGGTCAGGGTCTCAGCGATCGCCTCCTGGTAAGAGGAGCATATGTCCCTTAACCGCTCACCGTCTGGGTCGGGATATTTCCGCAGGTAATATACGAGAGAGGTCTTGAGCCCGCTGAAACTGAAGTCGAGGGTCTCGGCACCCATAAATGCCCTCGGGAAGCGTATCGCCTCCGGGTTCCCTTCCCTGGCGAGCCTGTCTATGGCAACCCCTCCCGGGTACTCGAGCCCGAGCACCTTTGCCGCCTTGTCGAAGGCTTCCCCCGCCGCGTCGTCCCGCGTTTTTCCGATGAGCTCGAACTCCGTATAACCCTTCACGAGGTATATGCTCGTATGTCCGCCCGAGACGACCAGGCCCACGAACGGGAACTCCGCCTCGTGCTCCAGGTGCACCGCGGACAGGTGCGCCTCCAGGTGGTTCACGCCGATGAGAGGCCGGCCGAGTCCGTATGCGAACGCCTTGGCAGTCGATAGCCCGACCATGAGGGAGCCGATGAGCCCCGGCCCGTTCGTAACCGCGATACCCTGTATCTCTTCTCTGTCCTTGCCGGCATCGCCGAGAGCCTTCTCGATTACCGCGAGTATCAGCTCGACGTGTTTTCTCGACGCTATCTCCGGCACAACGCCGCCGTATTCCTTGTGGATATCGGCCTGGGACGCGACCACGCTCGAAAGGGCTTTCTTTCCGCCCTCTATGACGGCGGCCGCCGTCTCGTCGCAGGAAGTCTCTATGCCGAGTATTAAATCACGCATGCCAATTAGTTTACAGGACGCCGGGATGTTCTCAAATTCGGGCTTTCATTGCGCTTTCCCGCCGTTACTTTTATACTATATTTCAGCGGATCGGCTGTACCGCTCGGCAAATTTAATAATGAATTATGGGAGTTTTTGTTAAATGGGAACATCCACGAAGCGGGAAAGGATACCTGACCGGACGCTCATATCGCGCGGACCATTTCCTAAATCCGGCAAGGTTTATGTGAACGGGTCGCTCCACGACATTAAAGTGGCGATGCGAGAGATCGAGATCGAGGATTCGTTGCCGGTTCCTGGCGCGGGGAGCAAGCCTCATAATAGAAAAACTTTCATAACGGTTTACGATACGAGCGGGCCATACACCGAGCCGGATGCGGACATAGACGTCAATAGAGGCCTCCTCCCGCTGAGGGAGAAATGGATTCTCGGCCGCGGGGACGTCGAAACCCTTCCGGATTTCTCCTCGAACTTTGCCAGGCGGGCTGCGGGCGGATCGAAGATGCTTGGCATCAAGTTCAAGAGCGGGAGGAAACCGTTTAAGGCGAAGACCGGCGCTGTCGTGACGCAGATGCACTACGCGAGAAAGGGGATTATAACCCCGGAGATGGAATATATAGCCATCAGGGAAAACCAGAGGATAGAAGAGCGGAGAGAGGCGCTCGGGCCGCTCGCGAAGTTCCACAGGGGAGAGAGCTTCGGGGCGGCAATGCCCGAGTCGCACATCACCCCGGAATTCGTACGGCAGGAGGTCGCCCTCGGAAGGGCGATAATACCCTCCAACATCAACCACCCAGAATCGGAGCCGATGATAATAGGCAGGAATTTCCTTGTGAAGATTAACGCGAACATAGGCAATTCCGCCGTGACATCGAGCATCGAGGAGGAGGTCGAGAAGGCCGTGTGGGCGTGCAGGTGGGGCGCCGACACGATCATGGACCTGTCCACGGGAAAGAATATTCACGAGACGAGGGAGTGGATCGTGCGTAACTCCCCCGTACCGGTCGGCACGGTGCCCATATACCAGGCCCTCGAGAAGGTCGAAGGGAAGGCCGAAGACCTCACGTGGGAAATATTCAAGGATACGCTCATAGAGCAGGCGGAGCAGGGGGTAGATTACTTCACGATCCACGCGGGGGTCCTGCTCGGATACATACCGCTTACCGCCGGAAGGCTGACCGGGATAGTTTCAAGGGGCGGCTCGATAATGGCCAAGTGGTGCCTCTCCCACCACAAGGAAAGCTTCCTTTACACGAACTTCGAAGAGATATGCGAGATAATGAAGGCCTACGACGTCGCATTCTCCCTGGGGGACGGACTCAGGCCGGGCTCGATCGCCGACGCCAACGACGAGGCCCAGTTCGCGGAATTAAAGACGATAGGAGAGCTCACAGACGTCGCGTGGAAGCACGACGTACAGGTAATGATCGAGGGTCCGGGACATGTCCCGATGCACATGATAAAGGAAAATATGGACAAGCAGCTCGAGTACTGCCGCGAGGCCCCGTTCTATACGCTGGGACCGCTCACCACCGACATAGCGCCCGGATACGACCACATCACTTCGGCCATAGGCGCGGCGATGATAGGATGGTACGGTACGGCCATGCTCTGCTACGTAACTCCGAAGGAGCACCTCGGACTCCCGAACAAGACAGACGTTAAAGAGGGTGTGATCGCATATAAGATAGCCGCCCATGCCGCGGACCTCGCCAAAGGGCATCCCGCGGCCCAGATAAGGGACAACGCTCTCAGCATGGCCAGGTTCGAGTTCAGGTGGAACGACCAGTTCAACCTCTCCTTAGACCCCGACACAGCCCGTGAATTCCACGACGAGACGCTCCCTGCCGAAGGCGCCAAGGTGGCCCACTTCTGCTCCATGTGCGGACCCAAGTTCTGCTCCATGAAGATTACCCAGGAAGTGAGGGAGTATGCGGAAAAGCATGGCTTTTCGGAGACGGAAGCGGTGAAGAAGGGCATGGAGCAAAAATCTAGAGAGTTCGGCGATTCGGGCGGCAAGATATATATCCCCGCCGATGAATAATCCGTAATTTCGGTTTGGCACTACTCCCAATTCC
>CADEFK010000010.1:10517-39035 GCA_902826595.1 uncultured bacterium
GTGATTTTGCAGGCGGTTGAGCTCTCGACTCTCGATTGCACGTAAACATTCCTTCCGCCGAGACTCCGTGACAGACTTACGTTTATGGTGGCTTTCCCTGTCGAATCCGCGACGGCTGAACCCAGAGAGATCGGGGATCTCATGCCTAGGACCTTCCCTCTGCATACCCCGGAGGAAACAGTCGTGCTACCGCTGGTTCTGGAATAGTAGAACCTCACGATCGATCCTTTTTGGGCGCCTGTAACCGTCAATGTATTTCTGACCCCGGCTGTGCCCGGGCTGAATTTTGCAAGGACGGCGTTCGCCGAAGGGGGCGCCGTAGGCGCGGGGGTCGGCACAGGCGTGGGAACGGGCGTGGGCTGCGGCAGTGAATTCTTATCCACGATCTTGAATATTTCTCCGTCCCTGTCGATTACGTACAACTCCCCTTTATCGTCCTCGCCGAACGAAGAGATTAAGTTAATCGTCTCTCCAGTGATCGGCCGGAGTTCCGTGGTGCGGTCGGTGAACTGAGTGGCGGAGTTGCCGCTCCTGATGAAGGACCAGATCTTGCCCGTGCAGAAATCGCCGAAGAAATAGGTCCCGTCGAGATCGGGAATAGCCGTCCCTCTGTACACATAACCGCCTGTTACGGAGCAGTTCCCGCCGGTGTGTCCGTAATCGTGGATGGGAATGGTGAGACCGGGAGCATTGCATGTGCAGCCGGAGAGGCCCGTACAGTCTTTTCCTTCCATGCACCGCCAGCCGTAGTTCTCCCCGCCCGTGCTGCTTCCCGGCTGGAAGCTTATTTCCTCCTTCGCCCCCTGTCCCACGTCCCCGACGTAGAGGTCGCCGTTCAGCCTGTCGAAGCTGTACCGCCACGGATTTCTAAAACCCAGCGCCCAAATCGTGTCGAGGAAATCGGGGTCGTCGTCGAAGGGGTTGTTCGCGGCGGCTGTGAACGTATTTCCGTTTCCGACGTCGATTCTCAGCATCTTCCCGAGCTCTGTATCGCCCTCCTGCGCCCTGTTGCCAGGATCAAAAGAACCCCCTCCGTCCCCGAGGCCGATGTAAAGGTGGTCGTCGTTCGGGCTGAACGCGAGCATGCCGCCGTTGTGGTTGCTGAATGGCTGGCTCGCGGTCATCATGATCGTCTCGCTGTCTGCGTCCGCGACGTCGGGGTTTGCGGAAACCTTGTAGCGGGCTATGACCGTATTGCCCGAGGTATTCGTATAATTGACGTAGAAGTAACCGTTAGTGGCGTAGTTGGGGTGAAACGCCAGCCCTAAAAGGCCGCGCTCGCCGCTGGTTGATATTTTGAGGCTTATGTCCAGAAAGGGCGCGCTCAGCACGGTGCCGTTTTTTATTATTTTGATCTTTCCCCCCTGTTCGACTATGAAAAGGCGGGCCTGATCGCCGACCGGGGACGTCAGGAAGAGGGGCTGGGAGAATCCCCCGGCCACTTTGACCGTTGTCAGCACAGCCGCATTTGAATTATATGCGGACAGCACCGCAAATAGGAAAATTATCAGGAATTTCGGATACGCGCTCATTACATAAACCCCCCTGTTATAGTCCCTAATATCCGAGGGCAGAAATGAGTTGAGACGTACCCACAGGTGCGTCCTAACTTCGGCAGCCAGTCTACCTTAGGCTCCAGTGAGCCTTTAGGCCTTGGGCTTTGCGTCCCATCCTTTCGGATGGTTTGCCTTTTCGGAACAGGACCCAATTTGTATACGCTAATATTAACACCATAATATAGCGTATACAACAGAAATTTATCATTCGTTCATGGGCGTTTTCGTCCGGTTGCCCTTCGGGAAAATTCAGTCATATTGTTATGTCGGCGCGGGCGGGCTGTGACCGGTCCCGGCACGCGAAGACGAACCATACCATGGAGGAATATCGATGAGCGGGAAAACTTTCAGAGCGCTGGTTGTCGAGGAAACGGGGGAGAATAAATTCATAAGGTCGATTAAGAGCAGGTCCACGGACGATCTCCCGGCCGGTGAGGTGCTGATCCGTGTCCACCACTCCTCGCTTAACTATAAAGACGCCCTCTCGGCGACAGGCAACAAGGGTGTAACTAAGAATTACCCCCACACGCCTGGTATAGACGCGTCAGGAATCGTCGAGGAAAGCACCAACAAGGGGTTCAAGCCCGGCGATGAGGTCCTGGTCACGGGCTACGATCTGGGTGCAAACACCCCTGGCGGCTACGGCGAATATATACGTGTGCCCGCGGACTGGGTTGTGATGCTCCCTAAAGGGCTTTCTTTGGGAGACAGCATGGTCTACGGTACGGCGGGATTCACGGCCGCGCTTTCCGTTCACAAGATGGAAGAGCACGGCGTCGTACCCGGAATGGGGGAGGTCCTCGTTACGGGTGCTACGGGCGGCGTCGGGAGCATCGCGGCGGGCATACTCGCCAAAGCGGGTTACGAAGTCGTCGCCTCCACCGGGAAGGCCGACCAGAAGCAGCTCCTGCTCGATCTCGGCGTAAAAGAAGTGATAAGCAGAGAGGATGCTACGGATGCCTCCGGACGAGCCCTGCTCAAGGCCAGATGGGCGGGGGTGGTGGATACGGTCGGGGGCGATATACTCGCAACGGCCATCAAGTCCGCGAAACAGCACGGAGTCGTTACGTGCTGCGGAAACGTAGCTTCCGCTGACCTGCCTATAAACGTCTATCCGTTTATATTGAGAGGGGTGTCTCTTCTAGGCATCGATTCCGCATATTGTCCCATGGACATAAGAAAAAAGGTCTGGTCGAAGATCGCCGGCGATTGGAAGATAGACAGGCTCGACCTTATCACGACGGAGATCACTCTCGCCGGGCTCGATGAAAAAATAGAGCTGATTCTCCGGGGTGGACAGAAGGGCAGGGTCGTCGTTAATATGAAGTAAGCTCGATAGTCCTGTCTGTCCCGAGTCCCTGGCCCGGCATCTTCAGGCCATTCAGTGTTAACTGGATAAGGCTCTACTTCAGGGCACTAACGCAATCCTCTATTCTTGTATTTATGCCCGGGCGTATCCGGAGGCTTGAACGGCTGCCCACTTTATGGGCTTGGCTTATTTCATTCCTAGGACATCTTGTATTTATCGTCTTTTCGCCGGCGTTGCGAAGGACAGAGCACTTGTAATATAATGTGTTCACACTCAAAGAGATTGGAGGTATGGAGATATGAGACCCATAATAAAAACCGCCCTCAACGGGCTTGTTTTACCCTTTTTAGTTTTGCTCCTCTTTTTTACTCCTTCCGCATTCGCGGCAGACGGTTTGAATTCAGGCGATACGGCATGGATATTGATATCGTCGGGGCTCGTGCTGTTTATGATGATCCCGGGCCTCGCGATGTTCTACGGCGGTCTTGTGGCCAAGAAGAATGTACTCTCGGTGTACGTCCAGTGTTTCGCGATAACGGCCGTCGTCACCGTAATCTGGACGGTCATAGGATACAGCCTCGCTTTCGATACGGTAGGCATGGCCGCCGGGGAGTGCGGCATACACGCCTTTATAGGCGGGACGTCGAAGTTCTTTCTCAGGGGGGTGACGCCCGAATCCCTTTCGGGCTCCATACCGGAGCTCGTCTTTTTCATATTCCAGCTCACGTTCGCGATCATAACCCCCGGCCTCATTATAGGTGCCTTCGCCGAACGCATGAAGTTCTCGGCAATGATTCTCTTTTCCGCCTTCTGGGTCATCCTGGTTTATTTCCCTGTCGCTCATATGGTCTGGGGCGGGAAGGGCTCATTTTTCGGCGACATGGGGGTTCTCGACTTCGCAGGCGGTATAGTTGTACATATAACGGCGGGCGTCGCCGCGCTCGCCGCCGCTATAGCGGTCGGCAAGCGTAAGGGCTACCCTGCGCCTACAGTTCCGCATAACATGACCATGACCCTGACCGGAACTGCAATGCTCTGGGTTGGCTGGTTTGGATTCAACGGCGGAAGCGCTCTCGCTGCGAACGGCCAGGCCGCTATGGCCGTGGTAGTCACCCAGATCTCGCCCTGCGTCGCCGCGCTCACGTGGATAGCGATTGAATGGATAAGGGTAGGAAGGCCGAGCGCGCTTGGCCTCGCCACAGGGGCCATAGCCGGGCTCGCCGCTATCACCCCCGCGTCAGGGACGGTAGGTCCGCTGGGTGCGGTCGTGATAGGCCTTGTCTCGGGCGTTCTCGCCAACATCGCGGCTACATGGGCTAAATACAGGCTCGGGTTCGACGACGCCCTCGATGTCGTGAGTGTCCACGGGGTCGGCGGCTTTGTAGGAATAGTGCTAGTTTCTTTCTTCGCGTCCTCCGTATTGGGCGGAAGCGTCGAGGGGCTCGACATGGGAAAACAGCTTGGGGTGCAGCTCTTCGCCGCCGTCTCCGTGATCGTTTATTGCGCGGTTGTGTCGTTCGTGCTTCTCAAGATTATTGGAGCGGTGGTTGGACTGAGGGTCAATGACGAAGAGGAGGTCCAGGGCCTCGACATTTCGGATCACGGCGAGGCGGGTTACGACCTCTGATTTCCCATATATGCTCGATTCGCGTTTTAAAATAATGGCTTCCGCCGCGAGAGATTGTTAATTGCCCGAGTATCGGAAGAGTTCCCGGGGGGCTTTTACCCGGCCCCCCGACTTTAAAGGCCTATCCGCCCCTTCTGAGCCTTGCTTATATGACCTCCTAAAGTTTTTCCGCCCCACGCATCTGCTCAAACAGCGGTGTTCAATTTTTAGAATAGCTTGCTTAAGTTTTAGGCACCGATCCGCTCTGGACTTTATTTAATCCCCCTGAATCATTGCAATATAATCGACTTCATAGTTGGTATGGTCCTTGCTATCAGATTAGTGTCGTTAAATGAGCGGACTGTGCAAATTCAGGGAGTATGGGGAAAGGAGGGAAGGGAGCTCCTACGGTGGTTGGTCTCGGGAACTGACCGGTTCCCGGCGCATGTCGGTTTCAATTAAATACTTCATAGCTTTACAAAGGAGGATTTAAAATGAGAAAGGCGGGTTTGAAGTTCAATCGGAAAGTTTCACTGCTGTCCCCGTTTTTGTTTATGCTGCTTCTATGTCTGCCGGATTTATCACTCGCTCAGGAAGGACCCGCAATCGACACGGGTGACACTGCGTGGATGCTAACGTCCTCGCTTCTTGTTCTGATGATGACAATCCCCGGACTCTTCCTTTTTTACGGCGGCTTGGTACGTTCCAAGAACGCCCTAGGGACTTTCATGCACAGCTTCTTCATAACAGCGCTGGTCTCGATTCAGTGGGTCCTGATCGGTTATACGCTATCGTTCGGGCCCGACATCTCGCATCTGATAGGCGGACTCGACTTCCTGGGTTTAAAAGGGGTTACGGGCGCGCCTTCAGACGTTTGGGCGACCACCATACCTCATAACCTCTTCATGGTATATCAGCTGACGTTCGCGGTTATAACCGTCGCCCTTATAACCGGCTCGTTCGCTGAGCGCGCGAAATTCAGCACATTTATCGTTTTCGTGCTGCTCTGGACTACTCTCATATACGATCCGCTGGCTCACTGGGTATGGGGGGGCGGATGGATAGGGGCGATGGGGGCCCTCGATTTCGCGGGCGGAAACGTGGTGCACATCAGCTCCGGCGCTGCGGCGCTCGCGGCGGCGATCATGTTCGGAAAGAGGCTCGGATACGGACGCGAGCCTATGGCGCCACATTTCCTGCCGTACAGCGTTATAGGGGCATCCCTTCTCTGGGTAGGATGGTTCGGTTTTAACGCCGGAAGCGCCGTCGCGGCAAACGGTCTCGCCAGCACGGCGTTCGTTACCACCAACACGGCGACCGCAGCGGCGGTCCTGGGATGGGTATTTATCGAATGGATATTCAGGGGGAAGCCCACGGTGCTCGGCGCAGCCTCGGGCGCGGTAGCGGGACTTGTAGCCATAACGCCTGCAGCGGGTTTCGTGACCCCCATGGCTGCTATTATTATCGGTCTCGGCGGAGGTATCTTTTGCTTCTTTGCGGTGAACCTTAGGCCGAAGCTCGGTTATGACGATTCCCTGGATGTAGTGGGCGTACACGGCGTTGGCGGGACCTGGGGCGCTCTCGCGACCGGGTTATTTGCGACCACGGCCGTCAATTCAGCGGGCCGGGACGGGCTCTTTTACGGTAATCCCGAGCAGTTGTGGATTCAGCTTATCAGCGTCGCAGCCACATGGGCGTTCTCTTTCGCCGGAACAATGATAATTCTGGTCGTTCTGAAGGCGGTCATGGGGCTCAGAGTCTCCCCGGAAAAAGAAGCCGAAGGACTCGACCTCGGCGAGCATGGAGAGGAAGCATATTCAGGATTCCAGATGGCTCACGGTTACGGCACTCCGGAGCGCGGAGTGAGACTTACGGACGAATAATAGCCAACGCGAAAACACCTGGGCGGCGGGATGTTATACATCTCGCCGCTTTTTTTTGTAGATTCATGCCGGTGATTGCCCCGCGGTTTTTATCTCCGCGAATTAATCCCGAGAGCGGTCAGCATGGCGCTGCAATCAGATTCTGATCCCTTGTGCGAGATTCCGGACGTATTACGTATCACAGCCGGGCGCAGTCTCCATCCTTGAATTATGGCCCCCGAGCGCTTAGATTTTAAACATGATTCGTATTACGCACCGCATATCCGTTCCCGAGAGTGAAATCCGCATGGAATTCGTGCGTTCTTCTGGCCCGGGCGGGCAGAACGTCAATAAAGTGGCGACCGCCGTGGAGCTAAGGTTCGATGCGGCGAATTCCCCGAGCCTCCCTCCGGACCTGAAGAGCCGGCTGATAAAGATCGCCGGCAGGAGGGTCACGGGCGAGGGGGTTTTGATAATCGAAGCCCGGAGGTTCAGGACGCAGGAGAAGAACCGCGGCGACGCCATAGAGCGCCTCACCGGCTTGATAAGGAAAGCAGCCGTCGAACCCGTCAAAAGACGCAGGACAAAGCCCACTTTTCAATCGAAGGAAGAGAGAATAAAGGGAAAAAAGCGCAGGAGCAGGATCAAGGAACTGAGAAAACCCTTGAGTCACGCCGCGGAATGATCATCTCCGCGCCACTTTGGAACGATAGCAGGAAAGTGTCCCAGGAACGATCTCTACGCGCGCGGGACCCCAGGGAGTTGATTAGGAGCCTAATACCGTTACAATAAACGCTTGCCAAGACTCGTTATGAGTGCCGAAAATACCGATTATAAAAAATGCAGATGCGGCTATGAGAGGAGCCACCCCTGGATAGTGCCCAAACCGAGCTATTCGATATGGGGATGGATTCTCGTCGGCTTCGGGATAAGTCATCTTCCGGTCGCGGTCAGGTTCGAGTGCGACAAGTGCGGCGAGGTCTTCGAAACGATTACCGACCGCGATTCATTAAGGCACCATATTTACCGCTAAATGACCTTGATTAGGCCCCCGGCGCGCGGGAAATCCACGCGCCTAAATGAGAACGCTGCAGTCGATATTTGGAAATAAGGATTCATTGCCTGGTGGCATCACATGATTAATCGGTTGTCCCGCCGGATTATTTTCCTCGCTTATGCCCTCACCGCGGCCTTTGCCCTTGCGCCAGCCCTTGCTCTTTTCCCCCCGTGCGACCGGGCTTGCGCCGCAGTCCCCCCCGGGGAGCTCGAAAAGATCGGGTCTCTCATATTCAGGAACGAATGCGGGGGGAAGACGGAGAACCTAACCGCCTGGAACGAAGGCGAAGAGTTCGCGTCGCTTGGCATAGGGCATTTCCTCTGGTACCCGAAGGGGAAGGAATACCCGTTCCAGGAATCGTTCCCCGCACTATTTGAGTTCCTCAAATCCAGGGGCGCCCCGATCCCGGCCTGGATGGACGGGCTCGCTGCGTTTGACCTGCCGTGGGGTTCGAGAAAGGAGTTCTACGGTGATTTCGACTCCCCCCGCATGGTATCTCTCAGGAAACTCATGCTCGACACAATAGCGCTTCAGTCCCTGTTCATTGCCGAGCGTCTGGAGAACAGCCTGCCGATGATGCTGGAATCGGCCCCCGCGGGTTCGAGGGGCAATATCAGGAAACAGTTCTACCGTGTCTCGGGCTCTCCTATGGGATTTTACGTTCTTATGGATTATGTGAATTTCAAGGGTGAGGGCACGTCGCCCGGGGAACGATACAAGGGGCAGGGTTGGGGTTTACTCCAGGTGCTTGATAATATGAGGGGGGACGAGGCCGGACCCGCGGCCCTCGAAGAGTTCGCCCGATCCGCGGAGCTCGTTCTCGAGCGGCGTGTCCGGAATTCCCCTCCTGAAAGGAACGAGAAGAAATTCTTACCCGGATGGAAGAACAGGATCAAGACGTACGAGCCCGGGAATATCGAATCCTACACCGGGAGCGGCGTATAGGCGCCTGACGTGTGCCGGGGATATCCGGGAAGCTTGTTTGCGGGCTCAGGTGGCGTTACGGACTGAGGGGCGGCCGTTCTCCTTTTATTTATCGATCAAGCAATACATAATAATTCAGTTTCGTAGGTATGCGGCGGTATCGTTGCGGTTCTTTATGACACACGGACACCAGATGCGGATATTAGCCCTCGACGTAGGTACAAAGACGATAGGCGTTGCCGTTAGCGACGAGCTCTGCATTACAGCGAACGGGGTCGCTACGATCCAGAGAAAGAATATGGAATACGATAAATCGGAGCTCGGAAAGATTATCGAGCGGTATGCCCCTTTCGAGATACTCGTAGGCGTTCCGTACAGGAGCGACGGGGGCGTGGGCAAAAGGGGGATGGAGATAATGGAGTTCGCCGAAATATTAAAGGACGCCTTCGGCCTCCCCGTCGTTTACTGGGACGAAAGCTTTTCCACCGCCGACGCCGAGCGGTTTCTCATAGGCGCGGACGTGGGGCGGAAGAAGAGAAAACGCGTGATAGACAAAATGGCCGCCGTGTATATACTAGCCGAATATCTCGAATCCAAGAGACATGTTAAGTAGGCAGGAGACCCCACGATGCCGTACGCCCCGGCTAACGGTATGAATATTTATTACGAGGTTCACGGCGAGGGGTACCCTGTTGTCCTCATCGGGGGTCTCGGCAGCCAGATCGAGAGCTGGGCGACGCAGGTGCCTGTTTATTCGAAGCGTTTCAAGGTGATCGTATTCGATAACAGGGGTGCGGGCAGGTCTCAGAAGCCCGAGCCCGGGTATACGACCGAAGACATGGCTGATGATGCCGCGGCGCTTATGGACGCGCTCGGAGTGGATAGCGCGCACATTGTAGGGAAATCAATGGGCGGCATGATAGGCCAGTGGCTCGCGATAAAGCACCCCGAAAAGGTGGGCAAGCTGGTTATGGGCTGCTCGTCGGCTTCGAGGGACGAGGTCGGGAACGTTATACTCAGGATGGGGAGGGAAATCGCGTCCAAGGTCGGGATGAAGGCCGTCTGGATAATGGCTCTCTACCTCGGCTACACGAGGGACTATATAGAGAAGAACATCGGCCCCCTCGGCGGCGCGATCGACGCCATACCCGAGAATCCGGAAGCGCTCAGGGGCTATATCGGTCAGAGTTACGCTGTGGAGGGACACAATACGACTGACCTCTTGCATAAGATAACAGCCCCGACGCTCGTGATGATGGGCGAATCCGATATGACCACTTCGCCCAAAAAAACGAGGGAGCTCGCTTCGCTGATACGGGGGTCTAAATTAAAGGGGTTTCAGGGAGTGGGACATGGTTTCTGGAGGGAAAGACAGGAGGAGGCCGACAGGCTGGTCCTAGAATTTCTTTTGGAAGATTAACCTCAATTGAGGTTCCTCTTGTCTACTATTTCGCTCCTCTTGCGCGATGTAACCGAAACTATGTCGATCCTCGTCTGCAGGTCGTTAATGATCCTCTCCGCCCTCTTCTTCACGTCCGACTCCTCGAGGAGCGACTGCTTGTCGAAGACGTTTGAAAATATGAGAGTCGCGAGCGCGTCCGTCAGGCTGTCGAGCGGAAGCCTGGTGTTTAGGTTGATCCGGTGGGCTTTCTGTTTCTCGTCGAGCACGAAATTCCATTTCGTTATGAGCTCCTCGATTTTGCTCCTGTAGGTCTCCTCGCTCGTACATCGTATGTTCTCGACCAGCTCGACCCTGGCGACCCTGTAGGGGCTCTCCTTCATGGTCTCGATGATTTTTACCCTTTTCAGCCCGTAGAGTACAATATTGATTCGGCCGTCCGCAAAAACTTCCGAGCTCACTATCCTCCCCATCCCAGCTACGTCGAACACTTCCGGATTGCCGTGGTAGTTCGCTTCCCATCCGGGTTTCAGAAGCGCCATGCCTATGATCCCATCCGACCTGCTTACATCGTGGACCATCTGCTTGTATCTGGGCTCGAATACGTGGAGCGGGAGGAGAGTGTTGGGAAAGAACACTACGGTTGATAACGGGAAAAGCGGAACTGTCCCCGAGAAGCCGCTGAGGTTGCATACGTCTTTAAGGTCGAGGGAAGGCAGGTCCATTTCAACTCATTCCGGGCGAATATATCACTTCGTATTTAGTATAGCATATGCGTATTCGTTTTATTGGGCGCTTGTTGCGCGGACCTTGCGGGCGTTCGGGAGGGACCCTGCCTCCCGGGGGTTGAATCCTTTCCCCAATGCGGATATCTAATATCCTGTAGCGGTAATTTCGCGAAAGGAGTGTCGAATATGCATAAAACGGTACATATCACCGATGACAATTTCGAGGAAGAGGTGCTTAAATCGGAGCTCCCCGTGCTCGTTGATTTTTGGGCGGAATGGTGCGGTCCGTGCCGGGCACTCGGCCCGACGCTGGAGGAGATCGCCGCGGAATACGAGGGCCGGATCAAGATAGCCAAGCTAAACGTCGATGAAAATCCGAAACAAGCGCAGGCTTTCGGAATAAGGGCTATCCCCACGATGATAATGTTCAGGGAAGGGAGTCCAGGGGAGAGGATCATGGGCGCTCTGCCAAAGAAAAATATCACCGACTTCATCGAAGGGGCGCTCTAGGCGGCAACAGGCCGTCTGATGAGCCGGTCGTGCCGGAATTTCACGAAAAGGCTTAGCGGCTGCCTTGCGGCCTCGCCCGGACCGGTTCGTACGCCGCCGCCCTCCCCATCGTCAAATCAAGGGTCCTCCAAACGGCGCCCCTTCCGGTTTGAACCGCAATAACCGTTCGGTTAATATTTCAACGTGGCGAAAAAGCGAATCACCAGGGTTTACACCAAAACGGGGGACGAAGGGCTTACCTCTCTAGTCGGGGGTATGAGGGTGAGCAAGGCCGCCCCGAGGGTGGACGCTTACGGAGACGTGGATGAGTTAAACGCGGCGGTCGGGCTCGCCCGCACAGCCGTCGTTCACAAAAGGCTCGGCGATATTCTCGAATCCGTACAGAAGGATCTGTTCATCGTTGGCGCCGATCTGGCGAGCCCCCCCGGTCTCGACGTGCCCAGGATAGATGAGGGGCGGATCAAGGCGCTTGAGTCCGCGATCGACGAGCTGCTTCTCGAGCTCGAGCCGCTTAAGGAATTTATACTCCCGGGCGGGAACCCCGGCGGGGCGCATCTCCACTTCGCGAGAACCGTGGCAAGAAGGGCGGAAAGAAAGGTCGTCAAGCTTATGGAGGAGGAAGGGGCGGACGCGGGGAAAATGGTGCTCGTTTACTTAAACAGGCTCTCTGACCTGCTCTTTGTCATGGCGAGGATAGAAAACAAGAACAACGACTTCAGCGAAACGTACGCAGAATTCAGGAGAAAATGAAACGGGCATCGCACTCGGACATACAAATACTCAACCCCGATATAGAAGATTACATTGAGTCCCTGACGCCTGCCGGGGATACTATCCTGAGAGAGATGGAAGAGCACGCGAGGGTGACTGAATTCCCTATAATAGGGCCCCTCGTCGGGAGGCTTCTCTTCCAGCTGGCGTTGATGGTAGGGGCGAAAAACGTGCTCGAGCTGGGTTCGGGTTTCGGCTATTCGGCCTATTGGCTCGCAAAGGCCGTGGGCGAAGGCGGCAGTGTCGTCTATACGGATATGTCGGAAGAGAACGCGAGAGCGGCCTCGGATTTCTTGGGCAGGGCAGGGCTCGGACAAAGGCTCGATATACGGACCGGGGACGCGGTACGGATCCTCGAAGGGTCGCCCGGCGGGTTCGACGTTATATTCAACGACATAGACAAGGAGTATTATCCCCTCGTCATCGACCCCGCGTATGAAAAACTGCGCAAAGGCGGTATCTTCATAACGGACAACGTGCTCTGGTCGGGCAGGGTGCTTACGCCGGACGATTCCCCGGGCACGGAAGGCGTGAAGGAGTTCACGCGGCTCCTATTTTCCAAAGAGGGTTTCTACAGCTCGATTGTACCGCTCAGGGACGGGGTTTCGGTGAGCGTCAAATTGTAGCATTACCCGGACAAATAAGCAGTGGTGTAATATAAAAAAAAGAGAGAACGCCATGAGCAAAGCCGCCGACATCGTTATCGAAAAGGGTGATCTGGTCAGGGTCTTGAAGGAAAGGCTCAACAGAAAAAGCATGGAGCTTATGGCGTACCACCAGAGCAAGGCGAAGCGCAGTAAAGCCCTTTCGGGAAGCATGCTTGCGAAAAAGAGATCGGAGATTATAGACAAGCTGATAAAACAGGCGCTCTCCGAGCAGGGGTTCAACGATCTTAAGAATGTCTGCGTAATAGCGCTCGGGGGTTACGGCAGGGACGAGCTCTGCCCGTATTCGGATGTGGACATCATGTTCCTGTATAAGCCACGCAATAAAACACTGGCGAAAGAGGCGACGGAGAAGCTCCTCTACCTCCTCTGGGACCTGGGTCTCGACGTTGGCCATTCCGTGAGAACGATCGACGAGTGCATTGAGCTCTCTCAGGAAGACGACACGACAATACTCACTTCGCTTCTCGACAGCAGGTTCGTATGCGGCGGAGAGCAGCTCTACGCGGAGCTTGAAAAAAAAATATACTACCAGCTCCTCCCGAACTTCTCCCACAAGTTCATACAGAGCAAGATCAGGGAGAACGAGCAGAGGATAAACAGGTTCGGGAGATCGGTATACCTGCTCGAGCCCAACGTCAAGGAAGGCGAAGGCGGGCTCCGGGATATACATTATGCCCTGTGGATCGCCCAGGCTAAATTCAAGGTCAAATACTTTTCCGACCTCCTCCCGAAAGGGATACTGATGGAGAACGAAATCAGGATATTCGAGAAGAGCCTGAATTTCCTCCTTCTGGTAAGGTCGGAGCTTCATTACCTCGCCGGCAGGAGAGAGGACAGGCTCGGCTTCGAATTTCAGGAAAAGGTGGCCAGGTTCCTCGGCTTCAAGGACGGCGAGCTCCCCGCAGTCGAGAGGTTCATGCGGATCTATTACCTCCGCGGGAACGAGCTCAGGGAACAGTCGAAGAGGCTTATAGAAAAATGCATCATGGGACACAAGTCCGGGGTCAGGAGCGCAAAGACGGTGGCCCTCGACAACGGCTTTATCATACAGGGAGGAATGCTTTCGGCCTCCAACATCAACATCTTCAAGGACAACCCCGCGAACCTGATGCGGGCCTTCGAGTACTCCGACAAGTATCAGGCGAGGATGAGCAATTACCTGCTCGACCTCATAAGGGAGAACGTGAGCGTAACGAGTATGGACGAGAGCGTGAGGTCGAACCCTGAGCTCAACGCTTCGTTCCTGAGGCTTCTTAAAAAAGGCAAGAACGTCGCCGACACCCTTTTCGAAATGAACCGGCTGCGCTTTCTCGGCCATTACATCCCGGAGTTCGGGAAAATTGTCTGCATGGTTCAACACGACGCTTACCATGTTTACACAGTCGATGTACATTCCATATTCATGGTCAGGGAGATCGAAAACCTCCTTAACTATAAATATGAAAAGGAACACCCGCTCCTCACGAAGACGGCCGAATCCCTCGTCAGCAGGCACGTGCTCTATCTCGCCTGCCTCTTTCACGACATGGGCAAGGGGGAAGGAAAGGATCACGCGGAGAAAGGGGCGGCGATGATACCGAAGATCGCGAAGAGGCTCGGGCTCAATACGACCGAGACGCAGCAGCTCGAATTTCTCGTCAAGAACCACCTTCTCATGTCTCATTTCTCGCAGAGAAGGGACATACATGATTACAGCCTCATCGTGAGGTTCGCCAAGGCCGTCAAGAGCCTCGAGACCCTATCGCTGCTATATCTGCTGACGTTCGCGGACATAAAATCGGTCGGTCCGGACGTATGGTCGAACTGGAAGGGCATGCTCCTGAGGGAGCTGTTCATCAGGACCGCCAAAGTCCTGGAGAGGGGGAGCTTCAAAGCGGAAGACCCGCACGCGAGGCAGAAGAGGGTGATAGACGAAGTCATGGGGATTATCGGCGGCAAGATTTCCAGGAAGGGAGTCGCGGCTATACTCGAGACCATGCCCGAATCGTATTTCCTCGGATTTTCGCCGAAGAAGATCGCCTACCACGTGAGCCTCATAGATAAATCCAGAGACGCGGTGGGCATGGACGTGCTTTTTTATCCGCACGAGGAGTATAACGAATTTACATTCTGGGGTTTCGACGAGCCCGGGATATTCTCCAAGCTCTGCGGCGTCGTAAGGGCGTCGGGTTTGAACGTCCTCGGAGCGCGTATCACGACGAGGAAGGACGGCAGGATTCTCGACGTCTTCTACGTTAACAAGCTCGGACAGTCCGTGAAGGAAGGGGAAGAGGTGTGGGAAAAGCTGAAGGATAATCTGAACCAGGTGCTCACCGGAAAGACGGACGTCGAGAGCCTCGTTGCGAGGAGAAGGCGGGAAACGTCACTTTACAGCAAGGCGATACCCCAGTACCCGACGAGAATCATGGTCGACAATGAATCTTCTGACGCAGCTACCGTGATCGACGTAATTACGTACGACAGGGCGGGGCTTCTCTACGATATCACGAAAACGATTAAGGATCTCGGTCTTTCGATCGAATACGCGAAGATTTCTACGAAGGTAGATCAGGTGGTGGACGCTTTTTACGTCGTCGACATGAGCCGTAAAAAAATCGCGGACCCTGACAGGATAGAAGAGATAAAAACCGCATTACTGGAATCGATAACTTCCGGGTAACGTCCTATTCATTAATTAGTCCGGAAGACATAAGGGTCGAATATGAGCAAATCTCGAGCGGGCGTTTCGGACATAAGGGAAATATATACGGATTTTCTCATCATCGGCAGCGGTTTGGCGGGGCTCTACGCGGCCCTTTACGCCTCCGGGTTCGGGACTGTGACCCTCCTCACTAAATCGACGGTGGAAGAGAGCAATTCCTATTGGGCGCAAGGGGGCATAGCGGCCGTCGTCGATCCGGAGGACTCTACGTGGTTTCATATTGAAGACACGCTCAGGGCGGGGAGAGGGCTCAACGATACCGAAGCCGTGACCGTTCTGGTCAACGAAGGGAAGGAACGCGTAGAGGACCTGATCAGGCTGGGAATGAAGTTCGATACGGGGGAGAAAGGCCTCGAACTCGGACTCGAGGGCGGGCATACGAAGAGGCGGGTTCTCCACGCGGGAGGCAGCTCCACCGGGAGGGAGATGGTCAAGTTCCTTATCGCCGCGGTCGAGAACAACAAATCGATAACGAAGTTCGAAAGCACGGGCGTAATCGGATTCTTCTCGGACGGGACTACGTGCTCCGGGGCGCTCGCCGCGGACGCGGGCCTCAAGCCCGTTTCGTTTATATCGAAGTCCACCATTCTCGCGACGGGAGGGGCTTCGGCGCTCTTCGAGAGGACGACAAACCCCGAAGGCGCGACCGGCGAGGGTATCGCGCTTGCGTACTATGCCGGGGCAGAGATAGCGGATATGGAGTTCGTGCAGTTCCACCCGACGGCTTTTTATAATGAAAACGGAGCGAGCTTCCTCATAACCGAAGCCGTGAGGGGCGAGGGGGCGCACCTCCTCGACAGCAGGGGGAAGCGGTTTATGCATAAATACAGCGAGCTCGGAGAGCTCGCGCCCAGGGACGTCGTATCCCGTGCTATATACATGGAGATGAAGAAATCGGGCAGGGACTACGTGCACCTTGACCTGAGGCACCTCGATCCGGCTTATATTAAAAACCGTTTTTCGAATATATACCAGGCCTGCCTGGCCTACGGAATAGACATGACCGGGGCCCTCGTACCGGTTGCTCCGGCCGCTCACTATACGATCGGGGGGGTGAGGACGGGCCTCTCGGGAGAGACGAACATCAAAGGCCTTTTCGCGTGCGGCGAGGTGGCGTGTACGGGCGTGCACGGAGCTAACAGGCTCGCCAGCAACTCCCTGCTCGAGTGCGTGGTCTTCGCCAAGCGCGCGGTCGACGGGGCGATCGAAACCCCCCGGGCCCGGTACCGTGTGCCCGTAGCCGAAACCGACTGCTCTCTCTTTCAATCATCGGGGTCCCAGCAAAAGTTATTCATGGAATTCAAGACCGAAGCCTCCCGCATCATGAATAGACACGTAGGGATAGTGAGGAGCAGGGGAAATCTCGAAAAGGCCCTGACGGAGCTTGCCGACATGGGTTCTTCCCTGGAAAGACTTTCGGGTTATTACAGGCTCAAGCTAAAGATGATTCTTGATGTTTCCACCGTCATCACCCGTTTCTCCCTCCTCAGGGAGGAATCGCGCGGCGTTCATATAAGAGAGGACTTCCCCGGGGAGGATCCCGGGTGGCGGAAGCACATTATTCTTAAAAAAGGCGAGGAGCCTGCCGTTCTGCCCGTATGAAAGGTATATTATCGGATCTGAGCCGCATACACGGCGTGAACGAATAACGCATGAAGAAAATAGAGCTCGATTTTAGCCGCGTTGACCGCATCATTGAATACGCCCTCAGGGAAGACCTGGGCGACGGCGACATCACCACGAACTCCCTCGCGACCGAGAAGGAGGACAGCAAGGCGGTCATCCGCGCCAAGGCGAAGGGAGTGGTAGCGGGCCTCCCCATTGCGAAGCGTGTCTTTCAGAAACTCGACCCGACCGTCGTGTGCGTCGACAATTTAGGCGACGGCCAGGAAATAAAGCCCGGGGATGTTCTCTCGGAAATCAACGGGGGCACAAGGGCGCTGCTCTCGGGCGAACGCCTCGCCCTCAATATTCTGCAGAGGCTCTCCGGTATAGCCACGCTTACGTCGAAATATGTCAGGGCGGTCGAGGGACTGCCGGTGAAGATCCTCGATACGCGGAAGACGGCTCCGGGACTCCGCATACTGGATAAATACGCGGTTTCCGTGGGCGGGGGGTACAACCACCGCTTCGGGCTCTTCGACGGGGTCCTTGTAAAGGATAATCACATTGCCATTGCGGGCGGTGTGGCTGAAGCGGTTGCGGCCATACGGAAGAGGTACAAGCAGAAATACAAAATAGAGGTCGAGACGTCCGGCCTTGAGCAGGTGAAGGAAGCGCTCATCGCCGGGGCCGATATCATAATGCTCGACAATATGAGCCCCGAGCAGATGAGGAAGGCGGTGCGCCTTATAGACAGGAATGCGCTCGTCGAGGCCTCGGGCGGGATCAATATCAAAAACGTGAGGGAAGTCGCGGAAACGGGGGTGGATTTCATTTCGGTCGGCGCCCTTACCCACTCTCCCTCTGCTTTAGATATAGGGTTCTATCTGGTATAATAATTTTACTAATGATGTTAGCAAGTTGAGGAATGAATGGAAGACTATTCCCTGATATACGACGAAATAAATAGACTTAAAGAAGAAAAGAACGCCGTCATACTCGCGCATAATTACCAGCTTCCCGAGGTACAGGACGCGGCTGATTTTACGGCCGATTCGCTCGCCCTTTCGCAGATGGCGGCAAAGACTGAGGCGGATATTATAGTGTTCTGCGGCGTGCATTTCATGGCGGAGACCGCCTCGATCATCTCACCGAGGAAGAAAGTCCTGCTGCCCGATCTCGGCGCGGGCTGCTCCCTCGCGGATACGATCGACGCCGGCCAGCTTCGTGAGTGGAAAAGGGAGCACCCCGGCGCCGTGGTGGTCTCGTACGTAAATACGACGGCCGAGGTAAAGGCCGAGAGCGATTACTGCTGCACGTCCTCAAACGCGGTCAAGGTGGTGAGCGCAGTACCCGAGGATAAAGAGATCCTCTTTCTCCCCGACATGTTTCTCGGGGCTTACGCGGCCAAGGTTACGGGGAGGAAGATCCACATCTGGCCGGGCGAGTGCCACGTTCATGCCGGTATAAAGACGGAGGATTTAAAGGATATGAAACACTCGCATCCCGGCGCCGAGCTCATAGTCCATCCGGAATGCGGCTGTACGACCAATCTCCTCTATCAGGGCTTAAACGGCGGAAAGGCCAACGGAAACGGTCACATCAAATTTTTATCGACCGGCGGCATGATCAAATTCGCTAGGGATTCAGAAGCGAAGGAGTTCATCATCGCGACAGAAACGGGGATGCTGCACAGGCTGAGGAAAGACAATCCCGATAAGACGTTCTACCCGGCAAAGGAGAACGCGGTCTGCAAGTACATGAAGATGATAACCTTAGAAAAGGTACTCAGGTCTCTCAGGGAAGAAATCTATGAAGTGAAGGTGCCCGAGCATATAGCGGTCAGGGCCAAGAGGTCCATAGACAGGATGCTCGAGATCACGGCTTAATACCCCTCGGCAAGCCCTCCCGGCCTCCTCGGGTCTGTCGCGCCGTATATGTAACCCCCGATTTTTACTATGCTCTGAGCGCTCCCCATCGTATCCCCCGTGACTATGCTGTAACCCATTTCTGAAAGCAATTTTATCGTGTCGGCGCTGAGACCGCTCTCTGTTCTGAGCTCGTCGGGGAGCCGCTGGTGGTGTACCCTCACCGCGTATGTGGCCTCGGCGACGTTCATCCCGAAATCGATTACGTTCGTCAGGACCTGGAGCACGGTGGTTATGATGAGGCTCCCGCCAACGCTTCCGGTGATTAAAAACGGCTTTCCGTCCCTGAGCACGATAGTGGGCGTCATGGAGCTAAGCATCCTCTTTCCGGGAGCGAGCGCATTGTGTTCCCCGCCCGTGAGCCCGTACGCGTTAGGGGTGCCCGGCGTAATGGAGAAATCGTCCATTTCGTTATTGAGCAGTATGCCCGTCCCCGGGACTGTGATTCCGGAGCCGTAGTTGAAGTTGAGGGTGTAGGTGTTCGAGACCGCGTTCCCCCATTTGTCGATCACGGAGAAGTGCGTGGTGTTTCCGCCCTCACGGGGGGGCTTCCCGCCGGGATGTATCTTATCGGACGGGGCCGGACTCTCGGGATCGATCCGGGCGCTCAGGCCCCGTGCGTATTCTTTCGATATGAGGCGCGCGACAGGTACGTCGACAAAGTCGGGGTCCCCCAGATACTCGGCGCGGTCGGCGTAGGCGAGCTTCATGCATTCGGCCATTACGTGTATGGCCCGGGCGGAATTGTGCCCGTAAGATGCGAGCGGGAACCGTTCGAGCATGTTCAGCATTTCTATGAGCAGCACCCCGCCCGAGCTCGGGGGCGGCATGGAATATATGTCGTACCCTCTGTAAGTCCCTCGTACGGGTTCTCTGACAAGGGCCTCGTAGGACGCGAGGTCTTTTTTCGTTATAAGTCCGCCATTCTCGCTCATGAACCCTGATATCCTTTCCGCGACCGTCCCTTCGTAAAACGCGTCCGGGCCCGATTCCGCAATCCGCCTGAGTGTCCACGCCAGGTCCTTTTGTATTAGACGCTCGCCCGGGGCATAGCTCGAGCCGCCCTCCTTGAAAAATATCTTCATGCTTTCCGGGGACGCTTTCATCCTTTCCTTGACCCGGGTAAGCGATCTGATTAATTCTTCATCCACAGGGAACCCGTTCTCGGCCAAGCCTATCGCGGGCCTGAGAGCCCTTTCGAGTGTTATAGTGCCGTACTTGTCGAGCGCGAGCGCGAGGCCGGCTACCGTGCCGGGCACTCCCGAGGCGATAATGCCCTGACGGGATTTCTCCACGTCGGCTCCCCCTTTCTCGTCGAGATACATCTCGTTCCTCGCGGCTAGCGGCGCCTTCTCCCTGTAATCTATCGCGGCCGCTTCCTTCGTTCCCGGGAGGTAAATCAGCATGAAGCCTCCCCCTCCGAGGTTCCCTGCCCGGGGATACGTGACGGCCATCGTAAACCCGACCGTCACTGCCGCGTCTATTGCGTTACCGCCTTCCCTGAGAACATCGAGACCGGCCCTGGTCGCGTACTCACTCTCCGACACGACCATCCCGTGCTCTGCGTACGCGGGATGAAACCGTGATTGGGGATCGAACTCGGGCCGTTCCGCCCCCTCTGCCGCGGCGATGGTCAGGAAAAGGAATATCGCGAATAGAAGGCTCAGATTCTTGGCTGTGAGGGACAGAAGCGGCTTATTTATAACCAGGTTTCGCAAGTTAGGTTTTAATTATAAAGGATAGGTTTTAATTATAAAGGAATAGTTTGGAAGTGTGCAATACGTCCTATTAATTACATGTCCAGTAGGTTTATTCCGCCGGGGTTTTAAAGCTGAATTCGAGGGCTGATCGGGGCCGGTTTCGGTTCAGGAATTCATCATGTTGAAGAATTCCTTGTTCGACTTAGTCCCGCTCATCTTATCGAGGAGGAATTCCATAGCTTCGACCGTGTTCATCGGGCTAAGCACCTTTCTCAGGAGCCATACCTTGTTGAGCACTTCCGGGGAAAGGAGGAGTTCTTCCTTTCTCGTGCCCGAGCGCTGCAGGTCGAGCGCGGGGAATACCCTTTTGTCGGCGAGCCTCCTGTCGAGGTAGGCTTCCATGTTGCCCGTTCCCTTGAATTCTTCGAAGATGACCTCGTCCATCCTGCTGCCGGTATCTATAAGAGCCGTCGCGATTATGGTCAGACTTCCGCCCTCTTCCGTGTTTCTTGCGGCGCCGAAGAACCTCTTCGGCCTCTGGAGCGCGTTTGCCTCCATGCCTCCCGAGAGCACCCTTCCGCTCGCCGGAGTGACCGTATTGCTTGCGCGCGCCAGTCTCGTGAGACTGTCGAGAAGGATTACTACGTCCTTGCCGTGCTCTACGAGCCTCTTCGCCTTCTCCAGCACCATATCGGCCACCTGTATGTGCCTCTGGGGCGGCTCGTCGAAGGTCGAGCTCACCACTTCCCCGTTGACCGACCGTTCCATATCCGTTACTTCCTCCGGTCGTTCGTCGATCAGCAGCACTATAAGGGCCACATCGGGGTGGTTCCTCGTTATCGCATTCGCGATTCTCTGGAGCAGTATCGTTTTACCTGTCCTCGGCTGAGCCACGATCAAACCCCTCTGGCCCATACCGATGGGGATGAATAAATCGAGAACCCTGGTGCAGAAGTCGTTTGGGTCGTATTCGAGCAGTAACTTCTTGTCCGGGTGAAGAGGGACGCGGTTCTCGAAAGCCACCCTCTCCCTGCACACTTCGGGGGATTCGAAATTCACTTCTTCTATTTTCAGGAGGGCCAGGTTCTTCTCGCCTTCTCTGGGAAGCCTTACCTGTCCCCCTACTGTATCGCCGGTTTTCAGATTGAACGAACGGATCTGCGATTTCGAAACGTAGATGTCATCGGGTCCGGGAAGATAGCTGTATTTAGGAGACCTGAGGAATCCGTATCCCTCGGATAGTATTTCGAGCACGCCTTCGGCGTAAATTACCCCTTCCTTTTCGCTCTGAGCCTTGAGTATTGCGTATATGATGTCCTGCTTTGTCATTCGCGAAGTCTCTTCGATCTCGAGGTCCCTCGCCATTTTCATGAGCTCCGCGCTCTTCTGGTTTCGGATGTCGTTTAGGTGGAGGAAATGAGATTCTTCCGACGAAACTTCCTTCTCTTCGGGCTTTTCCCGTAATTTGGTTGCTCTAGCCATGTGTTATAAGTCCTTGACTCATTATTTTTTGGAATTTACTGCTATTGTCACTTTACGAATTTATGGAAATGAGTGTCAGTTCTCTTTGAGTTGCAATAAAAGTTTAGACAACATTATTATGCACGTAAAGCGTGTGATTTGTCAAGTGAGATTTTTCGGTAATAATAAACCCCGCGGTTTTCTTCGCGCGTCTGAGGGCGGTAAACAAACCGGGCTCTTTATGCTATAATCAAATTTTGGCGGAGCTCGGACAATTACCTAAGAGCAGGCAAATATTGTTTTAAGCAGAGGGTGTTATGACACGCGTATCTAATTTCCTGGTATTATCGGCGCTGGCTTTGATTGCGGCGTATTTCGTTCACCCGGAAGCCGTTTCGGCGCCGGGCCGCACGTCACTCGCGCCTTCCGGCGCGGAGGCCGAAACGCTTCTTGCCCAGGCCGGTGGAGACGATCAGGATGCCCCGTCTTACTCTCCGCCCAGGTACACGGAAGTGGAGCTGACGTCGCTTGACGGAGAGATATACATCAACCCTCTCTATACCGGAAAGGTTTCCACCGTCAGGACAATAGATAAAAACGGACTCATAGGACAGAAGGTGGATATAGAGGTCAGGATCATGACGGACGGCTGGCGCAAATTCAGCCTCCCTCCGTCCGCCGGAGGGGCTTACGGCGTCATAGTATCGGGTGACGAGGGCATATTGAAGATTTCGAAACCCGCAGAGACGGAAACGCCGTCGGGCGGGGTGTTGAAATCTATCAGGAAGCTCGTCATCGAGTTCGGGTATCTGAGCACCGTTTTTTCATTTCCCCGCATGAACATCCTGGAGCCGGGCAAGGTCGAGCTGGGCGTGCTTAACATAGCGGATAACAAGTTCATAAACGGGAGCATAGTCGCGATGAAGCCCGATCAGGCCGCGGTCGAGTTCCAGGACCTCCCGGCGACGGCGGTAAACAAGGAAGGGATGATGAGGGTTAGTTTGAAGGAGCCGGGCGGCACATTTATCAATTCCGATATTCAGGCCTGGGGCTATAACATCATCGTGTCCGAAACTGATATCGATACGCCCGCCCCTATCACGGCCGAGGTCTTCGGCCTCCCGGACGGCGCCGAAATAAGGTTTGATTTCAGCTCCCTGACGGGCCAGGTGATAAGCCCGTCGACCAAGATATTGACAGTCGGGGAGATAAATAAAGGGACCCCGGTCTCGACGATAACGACTAAAATCGGGGGCGCTCAGCCCCTTACGGTTACGGTGAAGAGGGTCAGGTAAAGGGCGGCGTGACGGCTTGCCAATTAATCCCTAATGTCTTAGAATTCTTATATAGTATGTTTCAATATTCGGAAGTGAGGTGATATAACCATGTCAGGACATTCGAAATGGGCGAATATCAAGCACAGAAAGGCGGCGGTGGACGCGAAGAGGGGTAAGGTCTTCACGAAGCTTATCCGGGAGCTGACCGTTGCGGCTAAACACGGCGGAGGGGATCCCGAAGCAAACCCCCGCTTAAGGACGGCTGTCGCGGCCGCGAAAAACCAGAACATGGCGAACGATACAATCGACCGCGCGATAAAACGGGGAACGGGCGAGATGGGCGGGGAAGAATATCACGAGCTGTCATACGAGGGGTACGGGCCCGGCGGGAGCGCCGTGCTTGTCAAGACGCTCACGGACAACAAGAACAGGACCGTCTCCGACATAAGGAGAATATTCACCAAGTTCGGCGGCAGCCTCGGGGAATCCGGGTGCGTTTCCTGGATGTTCCACATGAAGGGAAGGATCGCGTTTGAGAAGAGCAAGGTCGACGAGGATAAGGTCTTCGAGCTCGCTCTCGACGCGGGAGCTGACGACGTGACTACGGAAGAAAGCGAGCTCGTCGTGATCACGCCTCCCGAGGCGTTCGAGGCGGTCAAGTCCGCCATACAGAGCGCGGGTCTCGTCTACGAGAATGCGGAGATCACGATGATACCCCAAAACAGCATCAAGATCGAAGGCAGGGAAGCGGAGAACATGATCCGTCTCATGGAGGCCCTCGAGGACAGCGACGACGTTCAGAACGTATATTCGAACTTCGACGTATCCGAGGACCTCATGCTGAGCCTGGCGTCCTGAAATGAAGGTGATCGGAATAGACCCCGGCTCCCGGGTTTGCGGTTACGGGGTCCTCGAGTCCCGGAACGGGAGTATCGAGCACCTGGCGAGCGGGAGCATTACGCCGGGAAAGGGTCTTCCGCTCTATCAAAGGTTAAAAACAATATACGAATCTCTGATGAAAGTGATCGCCGAACACTCGCCCGAGGCGATGTCCGTCGAGGATATTTTCTTTGCGAAGAACGCGAAGAGCGCGATAAAACTCGGGGAAGCGAGAGGGGTGGCGCTGCTGGCGGCCTCGAATTCCGGCTTATCTGTATTCGAATACCCTCCTACCAAAATCAAGCTCGCGCTCACCGGGAGCGGGAGGGCGAGCAAGTCCGACGTTCAGCGGATGCTGTCGATGATACTCGGGGTATCCGGGTTCGAAACGGAAGACGCTTCGGACGCCGTAGCGATTGCGCTTTGCCATATAAATCACTCCCGCATCGAGTCTAGAATGGGCAGGGAATTCACCGAGACGCGGAAGAAGAGGAGGCGCTTCACTCTAAATGATCTCCCTTCTAAGGGGTAAAGTCGCCCATAAATCGCTCGGGAAGACGGTAATCGACGTAAACGGCGTCGGCTACGGGGTCACCGTCCCACTTTCCACGTATTACCGACTCCCCGAGACGGGGGGCGAGACTGAATTAAAAATTCATACGAGCATGAAGGACTCGTCGATCGAGCTATTCGGATTTCACTCGGAGGATGAGCGCGAGGTCTTCACGCTCCTCATTAGCGTTGCGGGCGTCGGCCCCAGGCTCGCGACAAATATACTCTCCTATATCTCCCCCGCCGAATTCGCGTCCGCGCTGTCGTCAGGCGGCCTCGACAAAAAGAAGATACCGGGCATAGGGCCCAAGCTCGCTTCGAGGCTGACTATGGAGTTAAAGGACAAGATATCCGGGCTAGGCATCGAGGGGCAGGCGGTAAAGAGAGCGGGCGTCATCGAGGACGTCGTGTCGGCGCTCCTTAACCTCGGGTATAAAAGGGCGGAGATCGACGAGCATATTTCCGAGATCGAGAGAATCTCGGCCGGCGGGAGCGATATAGAGACCGCTCTCAGGGAATCGCTAAAGGTTATGAGAAGGGTGTGACCTTCATTTCCGGGGGACGGATTTCTATCAGTGTTCCATTCATTTATAATTTAGAATTATACATATCAGAGGGAGCATGAAATGGCGGAAAGGCTGCTCAGCCCCAAAGACGGGGAAGACGAGTCGCTCCTCGACATCAACCTCAGGCCGGACCGGCTCAAGGACTATCTGGGCCAGGTCAAGGTTAAGGAAAAGGTAGGAATTTTCATCGAAGCCGCGAGGAGAAGGGGGGAAGCCCTCGACCATGTGCTCCTCTACGGCCCGCCCGGCCTGGGCAAGACCACGCTCGCGCACGTCGTTTCCAACGAGCTGCGAGTGAGGATCCACGCCACTTCGGGGCCCGTTATAGAGAGAGTGGGCGACCTCGCTTCCATTCTTACGAATCTCGAGGACAGGGACGTTCTCTTCATAGACGAGATACACCGTCTTAACCGGATAGTGGAGGAGTACCTCTATTCGGCTATGGAGGACTATAAGATAGACATTATGATAGGCGACGGTCCGACCGCGAAGTCGATGAAGGTGTCGGTCAACAGGTTTACGCTCATCGGAGCGACCACCAGGACAGGACTGCTTACGTCTCCGCTGAGGTCCAGGTTCGGCGTTGACCTGAGGCTCGATTACTATACCCCGGGGGAGATCGAGGAGATACTGAAGAGGTCGGCCGGCATCCTGAAGGTGCAGATAACCCCAGACGGGGTCGCCGAGCTCGCCTGCCGCGCGCGGGGCACACCCCGCATAGCGAACAGGCTCCTGAAAAGGGTGAGGGATTTCGCCGAGGTCAGGGCGGACGGCGTGATTGACACGGGGGTCGCGGCCTCGGCCCTGGAGATGCTAGAGGTGGACCCGCTCGGGCTCGATAACCTGGACAGGGTAATTCTCGAGACCATAATAGGGAAATTCGGCGGAGGGCCCGTGGGCATAGATTCGATAGCGGCCGCCGTGAGCGAGGACAGGGACACTATCGAAGACGTCTATGAACCCTTCTTAATACGGCAGGGACTAATAGCCAAGACTCCAAGGGGAAGAGTGGTCACCCAGCTTGCGTATTCTCACCTCAACGTGCCCGCGCCGCGGTTGCAGAAAGGCCTCTTCGGGGATTAGTTCTTCTTGTCAAGCGGGATTTCCCTTATGAACTCGTCCCAGTGGTCTTCCGTAATGAGGTCTAGCTCCTTCCTCGGCTGCTCATACCCGCCGCCCCCGGGAAAGAGCTTGTTATAGACCTCGTCCCTGAGCCCGAGCCACCTGTCTATAGACTCGTAGTTCTTGAATTTAACGACTGTCTTATACGTCCAGAGCGGCTCGAGCGTATGCACCCGCTGGGTGAAGAGCCTGTACTCCTCGACTATGATCCCGCGCTTCTGCATCTCGCTCCAGAAGGGGTAGAGCTTCTCCCTGTAAATCTCGAGGAACTTGTCCCTGTTCTCGGGCTTTACCACGTAAAAACTCTCCTCTATGACGACTTTGTACCTGTCCTCGACGGCCCCTGAGAACGAAGCCGCAATTATCAGCAGCGCCGCTGTCAAACCTGTGAACCATGCTCCCCTGATCATTCTCTTGTCCGGCCTCCCCTTGAATTTCGGGAATTTCCTTCCCGCTTTACCAGAACGACAATTATACACCCCGGGTGCTGGAACCGGCAAACTCGCCGGATGAGTGTTTTGTTGTGAATTTTATTTGATTTTAGTTTTTAAGTATGGAAAACTTAATACGGAATCTTAAATGCAGCTCATTCGTATGTAACAATCAAAAGCGTTGATTTTCATTCAAGCCCTAAATCCAACTTATCAGCGGGTCAACACAGATGACAAACTGGATATATCTACTATTAGAGGCGCAGGCGGATAACGGAGCCGGCCAGATAAAAGTCATGAACCTCATTACCGATGCGGGCCCGGTCGTGAAGGTCGTGCTTCTCCTCCTTCTGATCATGTCCGTGATTTCATGGACGATAATTTTTTCGAAGGCATTCGTCCTGAAAAGGGCGTCCAAGAGATCGGAGAAATTCCTCGAGCTCTATAACGCGAGCGGCAACTTCGGCAACCTGTACTCCTCGACAAAACACATCGGCGGGCCCATAGCCGAGGTGTTCAGGGCGGGGTACACGGAAATATTAAAGCTGAGAAGGGCGAGCGGCCCGGCCCAGAGCGCCGAATCGAAAACGAATTCGGAAGTGATAGTGAACGAGCTCGGTATGGTCGAGCTTGTCGAAAGGGCGCTCAAAAGGACCATGGCTTCGGAAACGGCCAAGCTCGAAGGCTCGCTGATATTCCTCGCGACCACGGGGAGCGCGGCGCCTTTTATCGGTCTCTTCGGCACGGTCTGGGGGATCATGACCTCGTTCATAGGTCTCGCAGGGAGCCAGGGCGTGCCCACGCTCCAGGCCGTCGCACCGGGTATCGCCGAGGCCCTCGTCGCCACGGCCATAGGTCTCGCAGCTGCGATCCCTGCCGTCATAGCGTATAACTATTTCATCAGCAGGGTGAAGAGGATAGACATAGAGATGGAAAACTTCTCCTCGGAATTCCTGAACATCGTGGACAGATACATCAAGAAGGTATAAAAAATGGGAATGCAGACCGGCAAGAATAATGGACGCTCCGTGATGTCGGAGATCAACGTCACCCCTTTTGTGGACGTGATGCTTGTTCTTCTGGTCATATTCATGGTCACGACCCCAATACTCTATCAGGGGGTGGACGTGGACCTGCCGAATACGGAATCCCGCCCCATGACGTCGCTCGACCAGGACAGGAAGGTCGTCGTCACGCTCAACGGTACCGGGGAGATCTTCATCGAAAAAGAGCGGTATTCGCTCGACCAGCTCAGGATAGAAATAAGAAAGCTCATGGCCGAGAGGGGTAAAAATTTAACGGACGAGGACGTGTTCCTGAGAGCCGATTCGAGCGTCCCTTACGGCACGGTTGTCGAAGTCATGTCGGAGATAAGAAATGCGGGGGTACAGAAGATCGGGCTCATCACGGAGCCTGTTCCGAAGTAATGACCAGAGGTGAGAGGGGAAATGAAACCGGAAGATAAGGATACATCGAGCGGCACGTCTTTTTGGGGAATATTTTTTTCGGTCGCTCTCCACGCGGCCGTGCTGATACTTGTGCTCTACTGGGGATTCAGCGGCACTTCAGACCATTCGAGCTCGAGCGGACCGATACAGGTATCGCTCTCGGGCATCGGACCCGGAGGCGGACCGGATTCGAGTCAGCCTTCGCGTCCGAAGGCGCCGCCGGGGGGGCCCAAAAAGCCGGAGCCCGTCAAGGAGGAGCCTCCCGAAGTCGAAAAGAAGGAGGAGGTCAAAGCCCCGCCCCCCGAACCCGAGAAAAAGGAACCCCCTAAAGAGCCCGAGAAGGAAGAGGTAAAAAAAGAAGAGCCCAAAGAGGAGCCGGTAAGGGAAGAGAAACCCAAAGAGGTCGTGAAAAAGGAAGTCATACCGCTTGAGACGGAGAAAGAGAAAGAAGTAAAGAAGGA
>CADEFK010000011.1:0-12476 GCA_902826595.1 uncultured bacterium
GGAAAGAGGGCAACCCCCTGCAATGGGAACAGACGCCTACCGGGACATTAGCCCTGATTATATTGCTCGACCAGTTCTCGAGGAACATCTACAGGGAAACGCCCGGTGCCTTTACACAGGACGGTCAGGCCCTCGAGATAGCGGCCAGGGGGGTTGAAAAGGGCTTCGACAGGGAGCTGCCCCCGGTCATGAGGGTTTTCTTCTATATGCCCTTCATGCACTCCGAGGACCTTGGAATGCAGGAGAGGTCGGTAGCTCTGTTCGGGGCACTGGAAAGGGATTTCACCTCTCCCCCTGAATTGGCGAAAATGCTCTCAAGCAACCGGGATTATGCCGAAAGGCATTATGCGATTATTGAGCGATTCGGCAGATACCCGCATCGAAACGGGATACTGGGTAGAGAGTCGTCGCCTGAGGAGATTGAATTTTTAAAGGAGCCCGGCTCTTCTTTCTGAGGGGTTAGACGGTTATTCGAGGCGTGTGTTTATAACCCGGCATAATGGACGACGGCCCTCTTTATCCTTCCGTCGCTTCCCGGATACATGACCTCGGCGGCAAGCATCCCTTTGACGCTGATGTAGTAAATTGTCAGGCTCTTCACCCCCGTCAGCACCTGCAGGGGCTCGAATTTGAGGTCGGGATAGGCGGCGAGTCCCTTCCCGAAGTATTCCCTGAGCTTATCCTTTCCTCTGATCGTGCCGGAAGGCTCCCCTACGAGTTTTACCACGAACGGGGACGTGAATTCCACGACATCCGAATAGTGGGAGAGAATGGAATCGAGGTCATGCCTGTTCCACGAACCAGTCCAATCCCTGGCTAGTTGCGCGGCTTCTTCGGCGGAAAGCATATTACTCCGTACCCCATCCTATATGAGACCGATGCGGGACTCCGTGTACCCCTTTACGGGCGGGACGCAGACCGGGTTTCGAAAACACCCCTGACCCGGCCTGGGGCATGGCCCCTAGAGCTTGGCCTCTATCTTGCTCAGGATATAGCGCGAAAGGCTCTCGTCGCCGAACGTCCCGATCCTGATGGAGATGTCGGTGAGGTTGTCGGTGACCCTTTTGAGCTGAATCTTCACGGTCTTATTGTCGGCCGTTTTTGCCTGTATTTCTGCGGAAACGTTGTCTTTAATTTTGTTGACCACCAGGAACTGGAGCTCATCTATTGCGGCTACGGTGGCTTCCCATGTCTTATTGAGAGTAGCTTCCTCGGTGGCCTTCAATTCGCCCTTTATGTACGCCACAGTGCCGGCGCCCGCCGCCGCCGCTCCGCCGACGGCCGCTGCCGCGAGGCAGCCCGTCAGAATAAACGGACATGCGGCGAGTAATACCAGGATCAAGAGCTTCTGCTTTTTCATAACGGTGCTTCCTCCGCTGTTCAGGGTATTATACCGACTCATCATGCATAGGTAATTCAATTATATACGGTGAGGGCCGATTTTCGCAACAGAATTCTTTATTTCGCGGATATAGCGCGGGTCCGTCCGATTCGGATCGTTGCCGTCTGGCGCTGCGGCTGGTATTACGGGAGGGCGGCACTGCGAGAGGGCCTTTTGTCTTCTGTCCGGAATCAGCCGGCTCGGGAGCGTTGTTGAATTATTGCTCACACATTATTAGAATTGTGATATCACGGGGTTGAGCAGGGTATCGGTATCCGATGGGTTGTCACGAGAACGGACGCTGTCACGGTAACAGCAGGCATTCTGAAACCTTCAATGTGTTCAATCGTATATTGATTGAAGGGACCGCTATGAATTTTGATGTTCGACCGGGGACGGTTTCCGTCGTTGAAAGGTCACTAACGTCGCAGAGCCGGGTTTCCAGGATAAAAAAAAGAATCCTCACTGACACTCGAACATGCAGCCTGTAAGCGAAGACTATATGATCCCGATAGTTGTTGGCGTGAGCGGACGGAAGGGTGATTCCCCTGATGACGAGCGGATCCCCGCACTCGTCGTCCCGGAGATGACCAGGCTCAGAAATACGTTCCCGCACTCCCCGTTCGTCGTAATATCTTCTCTCTCCGGAGGGGACGAATGCTCGATCGCGAGGCTCGCGGTCGAGCACCTCGGCGCAAGGCTTATTGCGGTACTTCCCTGCCCGTCCGGGCAGGATAAAAACGCACCCCCGGACGGAAAATACGCGAAGGATTTCGGTGAGCTTCTGGGACGGGCCGAGTCATCGATAGATCTATCGTCGCTGATGAGGTCCAAACTCGGCGGGACGAGATACGGCGCGGCGGAAGACAGGGCAACGGCGGGGATATTTACCGCGGCCTTTATAGCCGAGCACAGTGAAATCCTCTTCGCAGTTTCTTCCGAAGACGGGGCGGAGGAGCAGGGCTCGACGGCGCGTATGATCAATTGGATGCGCGAGGGCAGTATTACGCGGGAATACTCGCTCAGGGCGAATATGTCAGGCCTCGATACGCTCGACAGGAGCATGATAATCATGATCGATCCTGTCGGTCTCCGGACAAGCGTGGAATCGGTACCTTCCGACGAAGAATCTGCTCGGACAAATCCCGGCTCCGGGGGACAATCCGGTCTTCCCGGCGCAGTATCTAGAAGCGCTTCCCGAAAGCTTCACGGCCTTCTTCAATCCGCGAGCAACCTCCTCGATAAGCTTTATGATTCCTTTTTTAATCGTCCAGGCGAAGGTATTACGGATGGCTATGAAAAATCGCCCTTTACGGCCGTTATGGAGAGGATCGACGGTTTTAACTCCGACATCGGGATTTACGTCGACAGGTACGGCGACAAAGACCTCGTAAGATCAAAGCAGTATCTGCTTCAAAATGAATCGGATAACGAGCTTATAACAGGGGACGGGGCGCTACGTAAGATAATCTGTCTTTACTCAGCGTCCGACGTATTGTCGCAATTCTATCAAAAGAAGACAGCGAGTCTAATCAGCTGGATTTACATACTGTTCTTTATAGCAGTCGTGCTTTACGGTCTCATCGACTGGAGCTCTTACCTCGTCCTTTGTTATATAGCGCTTATCCCCGCCATTGCACTGCTCGTAAAAATGACGTCGAGGGACAGGATCGAGGACCGCTTCCTCGACTACCGGGCACTTGCTGAAGGGCTCCGGGTCCAGTTCTTCTGGACTCTCTCCGGGATCGACGAGAACGTGTCCTCGCATTACCTGAGCAAATACGAGGGCCTGCTCACGTGGATAAGAAAGGCCGTGAGGAGTATCGAGATTGTGACGGTAAGGACGGGGAGCCCGGGATACGCTCCCGGAGACGATAAATGCCTGGATATAACCAGAAAGCTATGGATAGAGTCCCAGCTGGGTTATTTCAGCACAAAGAAGAGACCGCTCCTGGCGAGGTCTCGGCAGTTCGGAAATATTATGTTTTTGTCCTTCGTATTAACCCTATTGGTCGCTCTCGTGTACGGTATGTATGTCTTGTTTGCCGGGGTGGGGAATAGCGAGGCGATAAATAATTTTCAGATACTCCTGGGCGTAATCGCGGCCGTGGGCGTAGCCGCCCAGGCGTATAAAAATAAAAGGGCGTACGATGAGCTCGAAAGGAGGTACAGCCTCGCTCAGCAGACCTATGCCTCGGCTAAGAGGGAGCTTGAGATCGGCAGTGTGGCTCCGGAGAAGGTCCTCATAGCGGTCGGCAGGGAGGCGCTTCTCGAGAACAGCGATTGGCTCTGGACCCACAGGAATGTGCCGATAGAGGTGCCGAAAGGGTAGAACGTTATGGTGATGATGAAGAAAACCGGAACCCCCCCGAAAGCACGCCTCGCGGTGAGGGTCGGCGTTACGGGACACCGTCTGAACGGCCTCGATAACGCCGACATCGTCGCCTTGAGGACGCGGATTAAGGAAGTCCTGAAGCACATTAGAGGCGTTGCTCTTGAAGTGAAGTCGTCATTCGAATCTCTATATTCCGACGGCGGGCCGCCCGTGCTGAGGGTGATATCCCCTCTTGCTGAAGGGGCGGACATTATCGTCGCGGAGGAAGCGCTTGCGGAAGGATTCGAGCTCCAGTGCGCGCTTCCCTTCGCCCGTCAAGAATATGAAAAGGATTTTACGGACGGCGACTCCCTCGGCAGGTACCGGACGCTCCTGGGGGCAGCTACCTCGATACTGGAGCTCGACGGGTCGCGGTCGACGACTGATCTCGAAAACGAAGCCTATGAGACCGTGGGACGGATGGTGCTCGCCCAGAGCGACGTGCTTATTGCGGTTTGGGACGGTGAGGACGCGAAGGGGAAGGGCGGCACGGGCCAGATCGTCAAGGAAGCGCTCCTCGGCGAAATCCCCGTGGTCTGGATAAACTCCGGCACCCCGCACGGAATCATGGTGCTCATGGGGGGAGAATACGAGGGGTTCAGGAAAGTAAGCCTCAGGGAGCTTGAGCTCAGACTGAAGAGAGTCCTTAAACCCGAGCACCCGAAGAAGCCCGACCTCAGCCGTACGTATTTTGAGGAAAAACAGCCGACATGGACGTGGGGGTTCGTATTCGAGGGCTTCTGCGATATATTCGCGCTTGACAGGGTGGATACCGGGGGGGCAAGGGTCGAGGATTTCAACGAAGCGGCGGAAGCGGAGTGGCAGAAGGCCTGGGATTCATGTCCTGATTTCCCGCAGTCCGTGAAGGATCAGATTAACAATAAATTCCTCGCTCACTATACCTGGGCCGACGGGCTCGCAAATTATTATTCGAATATCTACAGGAGCTCTTTCGTCGCTAACTACCTGATGGCGGGTCTCGCTGTGTTCTTCGCGCTGCTCCCCGCGCTTCCGAGCTTTGAAAACCTCTGGATACTCTGCGAGCTCGCCCTCATTGTCCTGATAATATTAATCACGGCTGTAGGCAACCTGAGGCATTGGCACGAGAGATGGATCGATTATAGGCTTCTGTCGGAGCAGATAAGGCATCTCAGGTTTCTCGCGCCCCTTGGTCTCACCACGCCGGCGTTCAGGGTGCCGGCCCACGATACCTACGGAGACCCCAGGAGCTCGTGGGTGAACTGGCATTACAGGGGGATCGTCCGCGAAGCGGGAATGGTGGGAGCGAGGATAGACGGAGAATACCTCGCATCCTACAGGGAATTCCTCTCGAGGCAGGAAATATCCGCTCAGATCGCTTATCATAAACGCAACTCGCCCCGCTTCCACAGGATCCATCACAACCTTCATCTTATCGGCGGCGGGCTCTTCGTTCTCACCCTTATAGCTTGTTTGGCTCATCTGTATGTTCACGATTACATGCTGACCGTTCTGGCAGCCGTTTTGCCGGCGTTCGGGGCGGCGTTATACGGTATACGGACACAGGGGGAATTCGAGCTGATTGCGAAGAGGTCGGACGCTATGAGCGCCCATCTGGAGAATCTCAGAGACGAAATCGATAAGCCCGATTTTGAGCCGTCTTACCGGCTCCTCGGCCAGATCGCTGAAAGTACGGCCGAGGTAATGTCATCGGAAACCCTCGATTGGAGAATCGTATTTCAATCCAAGCGTTTGGTGTTGCCCGGGTAGTCAATCACAGCTATAATCCTCCGGTATTTCCTCTGGAGGAGAGGGGGAAAACGAATGGCACACGATGTATTCATCAGTCACTCGGCGAAGGACAAGCCGGTAGCGGACGCCGTATGCGCGACCCTGGAAAACGGCGGCGTAAGGTGCTGGATCGCACCGAGGGACATAGTGCCCGGCACGCAGTGGGGCGAGGCGATTATTGACGCCATAAGCTCGAGCCGCGTAATGGTGCTCGTGTTCTCCTCCAATGCCAATGAATCCCAGCAGATAATCAGGGAAGTGGAACGCGCGGTCAGCAAAGGCATACCCGTCATCCCGTTCAGGGTCGAAGACGTCGATCCCAACAAGTCCCTCGAATATTTCATAAGCGCGCCGCACTGGCTCGACGCCCTGACCCCGCCCCTCGAAAAGCATCTGGGGCAGCTTCTGTCGACGATAAAGCTGCTGCTCTCAAGACAAGGAGCACGTCCCGAGCCTCCCTCTGATGAAAATGCCGCGGGAGCGAGCGGAGCGTCTCAATCCGGGTCCGAAAGGGCATACAAGGCACCGGATCCGCGCATTGAAACCATCAGGCCGCTCGAAAAGAAGGATTATTCCGGCGGAAGGCCTTTCCTCGAGGATAAGAAGAAGGTCGGCGGTCTCGTTGCGCTCGTCGTGGTTTTGGGATTGGCCGGGTATCTGATTTTCGGAGGCGGAGACGACGATAAGAACAACGGTCAAAACCAGATAATACCTCCGCCGACAGATTATTATCAGCCTCCGGTATATACCCCCTCTCCTCCCGGCCCGTACGACAACGAAGGGAACTGGGGGGCTATCACAATTGCGCCGAGCGGGGGCTGGGGTTTTTCCACGAACATGTCCTCGAAACAGGCGGCTGAGAAGGACGCTATTGAAAGGTGCAGTCAATTCAATACGGGCTGCGAGCTTAAAGTCTCGTTCAATAACTGCGCTGTATATGCCATTGCCCCCGACGGGTCATACGGCTGGGCGACAAATACTACCGTCGATCTGGCGAGAAATAACGCCGTGAGCGAGTGTCATAAGTATACGAACGACGTGTGCTCTTCGTTCATCGAATTATGCTCGGACGGGAGCGTTAAGAATGTTAACGAGTGGGCCGCGATAGCCACCGCCGATAACGGGCAATACGGCGCCGCGTGGAACTATCCCACGAGGCTTCAGGCGGAAAAGGCCTCGGTCGACGAGTGCGCGAAGTACGGGCCTAATTGTCAGATGAGAATTTCATTTACCGACTGCGGCGCTGTGGCGAGGAGCGAGGACGGCGCTCTCGGATGGGGGTATTACGCGGACATGAGCCAGGCGGTCAAGGCGGCGATTGATGAGTGCGACGGCCGGAGCGAAAAACCCTGCAGTATCCTAGCACAGCTATGCGCCGACGGGAGCGAGAGGAAATAAGGGAGTCCGGATTATTCAATTGCCGGATTCCTTAACCGGCACGGCTTCCATCACGACCTCGGGTGAATCACGGTCGTTCTCCAGTCCCTCGTACCTCACCCATTTGTGAGGAGGCGCAACCGTAAACCAGAAGTAGGTCTTCGGAAAAAATACCTTGAACACGTTGAGGGCGCCCAGCTTGGGGACGAGCTCGACTTTATAGCACTCGACTTCCCCGTCAGGTGTCTTTATAGTCTCGCGTCCCTTCTGCCTGAATTCGACGTTATAGAGATCGGGTTCGTTCGTCAGGAATTGGGCCTTGATCGTGTCGTCAGTGCCGAAAGGGAGCGAGCGGAGCGCGAGGACGATTCCCTCTACGATCAACAGGTCCCGGTCGGGCTCGAAAGACTCGTTTACGGAGCCGCCGTTTTCGTAATCTTTTCTTACGAATGTCACAGCGCCTGTAGACTCATCCACAGTTTTCCTTTCGGTCATCACCAGATTACCCTGCATGTCCTTTACCTCCGTCGATGCTTCGACGGGCGTAAACGCCGCTCCGGACTTCCAGACCGAAACGGACTCCCATTTCATATCCCTCGTAAAGGGGTTCGTAATTCCCTCTGCGCTCAGCACCAGCCTTACCTTCGACTCGCCGCGTTCGATAAATTCGTCGAGCGTCCAGGTCGCTTTCCATCTCGTCCCTCCTTCCTTGTAAGAGGTGATGAAGGAGCCTTCCTCTTTTTTGCTCATAGGGGGCGTGCTCATCGGGTGCGATGCGATCGGGAAAAGCAGGACCGGGAATATAATGAGTATGATCTGCCTGTAAAGATTAAATTCGATCGCGGAGGTATCGTTGACGCTTCGGAAAATCCTGTTCATATCAATTCTCACGGATATAGGTTTATAATATAACTCAAGTTTTATTGTTCGGTTAGAAATGCTATGATGTCGGTTTGTAATCAGGGCTTGCAGCAAAGCGTTTTAGCAATATTTATCGGAGTCGCAATTGAGAAAATTTCTTAGAGAGCATTATCTCATCGTCGGGATAATCGCGGGCGTGATACTCGGCGGGATCGTCGGCTCGTTTTATCCCGAGACCGGAGTTAGAGTCGGGCTTCTCGGGAAGCTGTTCATAAACGCATTGAAAATGATAGTGCTCCCGCTGATCCTGGTCTCGATAACGCTCAGCATCATGAAGGTCGAGAGGCTGGGTTCGCTCGGTCTTAAGACGTTCGTTTATTTTATCTCGACTACGGCCCTCGCCGTAATTCTGGGCATAGTCCTCGTGAATCTTATACATCCCGGAGAAGGGGGCGCCGTACTCACGGGCGAGATACCGGAGCTAATAAAGGGAAAGGAGAATATGAGTATCATCGAGGTACTCCTGTTGGAATTCGTTTCCCCTAACCTTTTCGAGTCGGCTGTGCAATTCGACGTGCTCCCGCTCATCGTCGCGTCCATTTTATTCGGCGCCGCGTTCGCGGCTCTCGGAAGGGAAAACAAGCCGATCGTCGAATTCTTCACGCTGCTCGATAAGGCGGTGATGAAGATAGTCCACTGGATAATGATTTTCACGCCGCTCGGCATCTTCGGCCTCATCGCCGAGCGTATCGGACTTGCAGGGGGCGGGAGCCAGGTGATCGCGCTCGCGGCCGAGCTCGGCATGTATTTTCTGTGCGTGATATTGGGGCTTTTCATACACGGGTGTATCGTATTGCCCGCGATACTGTTTCTGCTTTCCGGAAGAAACCCGCTCGAGTACGTCACGCACGTGGGCAAAGCGCTTCTCACCGCCTTCTCGACGGCATCTTCTTCGGCTACGCTCCCACTGACGATGGAAGGAGTAATCGACGAGGCCAAGGTGAGTCCGAAGGTGGCGAGGTTCGTGCTTCCCCTGGGAGCGACCGTCAATATGGACGGGACCGCGCTCTATGAGGCCGTTGCCGCGATATTCATAGCCCAGAGCTACGGTATAGAATTGGGCATACCGCAGATGGTCATCGTGTTCTTTACGGCTACGCTCGCGTCCATAGGGGCTGCGGGCATACCGGAGGCGGGGCTCGTGACGATGGTGCTCGTGCTCAAATCGGTCGGTCTGCCGATCGAAGGGATAGGGCTGATACTTGCGATAGACTGGCTTCTCGACCGCTTCAGGACTACGATAAACGTGTGGGGAGACTGCGTAGGCGCAGCGGTTATAGACAAATATGAAAGTGAAGGACGGGGTAAAGCGTGACGAGAGACCGTGTAAATGTACCGGTGGCGCTGCGCTTCGGAGCGGTCACAGATTCTTTGCCTCGAATGTGTTACAGGATTCTATATCTCCAGAGTCGAGACCTTTTTTGAACCAGGCTACCCTCTGTTTCGAGCTTCCGTGTGTGAATGAGTCTGGCGTGACGCGGCCCTGAGATTGCATTTGAAGGCGGTCGTCGCCTATGCTGCTCGCGGCGTTCAGGCCTTCCTCAATGTCGCCGTGCTCGAGTATGCCGCGCGCCCTGTCGGCGTTATGCGCCCAGACGCCCGCAAAACAGTCCGCCTGAAGCTCCTGCATGACGGAGAGCCTGTTCGCCTCGGCTCCTCCGAGTCTCCTTTGAGCGCCCTGTACTTGCTCCGAGATGCCGAGCAGGTTCTGAACGTGGTGTCCGACCTCGTGCGCTATCACGTATGCCTGTGCGAAATCGCCGGGCGCGTCGAACCGTTCCTTGAGGTCTCTGTAGAAGTCGAGGTCTATGTACACCTTCTCGTCGGCAGGGCAGTAGAACGGTCCCACCGCGGATTGAGCGAAGCCGCATGCGGAGTCCACGGTGCCTGAGAACAATACCAGGGTGGGTTCGCGGTACCTGCCGTTATATTGGACGAACAACTCGCTCCAAGTGTCCTCCGTATCGGCGAGCACTACGGACACGAAATCGGCGAGCTCCTTGTCTTCTTCTGACAGAGGGGCGCTGTCGTGGCTTGAGGTCGGATCGACCCCAGTGGAGGAGATATCGTTTAGGAGCTTGACCGGATCGGCGCCCAGAAGGACCGCGATTACGATAAGGATGAGAAGACCTATCCCGCCGCCCGCAGCTCTTCCGGGAAGCCTCATCCCTCTCCTGTCCTCGATATTCGTGCTCTTCCTGCCCATTCTCCAGCGCATTCGTCAGTCGTCCCTCCTGATTCAGTTTCCAAAAAGTAACATATAACCCAGCCTGCATCCATAAATATTATATACGAATATTCACAAGACCCGGGAACGTGTATCATGGTATTTCAAATGGACAGCAAAGCTCTTTTTTCCTGGAGCGGCGGCAAGGACAGCGCGCTCGCTCTATATGAAATCCTCGGAAGCGGGAGCCGCGGTATCGTGTCTCTTATCACTACCGTTACCGGGGAATACGACAGGGTCAGCATGCACGGCGTGAGGATCCCTCTCCTCGAAATGCAGGCGGACTCGCTCGGGCTTGCTCTCGAAAAGGTAATCATCCCGCGGAACGCGTCGAATGAGGAATACGAGAACGCTCTTGGGAAGGCGCTCCTGAAATATAAACCGTCGGGTGTGGATACCGTGATTTACGGAGACATATTCCTCGAAGAAATAAGGAAATACAGGGAGGAGCAATTGGGGAGACTGGGGCTCGGGTGCGTGTTTCCTCTCTGGGGCAGGGATTCCTTATCGCTCGCACGGACCTTTATCGAGGAGGGATTTAAAGCCGTGGTCGTCTGCGTCGATTCGACTTTACTCGACGGGGAATTCGCGGGGAGGGAATTCGACTATGATCTTTTATCGGCGCTCCCGCCGGGAATCGATCCCTGCGGAGAAAACGGAGAGTTCCATACCTTCGTTTATGACGGACCCATATTCAGGGAGAGTGTAGAATTCGTAAAGGGAGAGACAGTATTGAGGGACGGGCGTTTTTATTATTGCGACCTCGTGTCGCGGTGAGGGCGGAACCTCGCCTGAGATGTTTCTCTCCGCCCCAGGCTGCTTCAGACCTCTATCACGATCTTATGAGAATGGGCCTTCAGCTTCTTAAGGAATTTTTCGTTGAGCATTGATTCGGGCATATTCCTCAAGATAATGGTCGAATTGAACATCCTGGCAGTTTCAATGACCTCTTCTATATGTCCTTCGTACTCCGTGGCGTCGATCGAGACATTGAAGCCTATGTGCATGAGCTCGAGGGCGCTTAATGAATCCGATTTTTTTGACATCCCGGCATCTCCGTTTTTTTATTAATGATGAATCAGAATTTAAAAAAGGAAAGGCGAAGCATTAAAATGGTCCGGGAGGGGGCGGTATGAAGAGAATCCCGGAGCCCGAGCTGATGGATGACCCGGAACAGGCGCTTGCATACGGCAGGGCCGATTTTGAAGAGCCTCACTCGAGCTTCATTAAGCTGCTTAAAGAGCACTGCCCCCTTCCGGGCAGGACCGGGACAGTCCTCGACCTGGGGTGCGGAACGGGGGATATAACTTTCAGGGTCGGAAGGGCGTTCTCAGATTCAGCCATTGACGCGATCGACGGCTCGGCGGCGATGTTGTTTCACGCGAATGAGGAGCTCATCAAGAAACCTGAATTTCTGGGGAGGATACAATTCATTCACGGCAAGATACAGGAATTCGCGCCTGAAAAGTTCTACGGCCTCATAGTGAGCAACAGCCTGCTTCACCATATTCCTGACCCGGCTGACTTCTGGAGCGCGGTAAAGAGGCTCTCGGCTCCCGGGACGCGGGTCTTTATCATGGACTTGATCAGACCTGGAACCGCTGAAGAAGCCTGGAGACTCGTAGAGACATATTCGCCGGACGAGCCGGACATATTAAAGAGGGATTTCTATAATTCCCTCCTCGCGGCGTTCGAGATCGACGAGGTTAAAAAGCAATTAATAGAAGCCGGTCTCTGCGGCTTCAAGGTGACGCGGGCGAGCGACAGGCATCTGATAGTCTACGGTATACGAGATTAGGGCTCGAGCCCGAGGCGGACTCTACTGCTCGACCGTTACGCGCCTGCCCGTGAAGGTGTCGGAAACCACGTTCTCAGGAACCGAATCGGGGTCAAGAGGGTCGACCCCGGGCTCGTAGAACAGCACCGTGAACTCGCCTTCTATCTCCCGGCAGTCTTTGCCCGCGAACCTTATCCCTGCTTTGACCTTGGCGACATTCAGGAGATTCCCTTCTCCGTCGAAGGAGAAATCGAGCGAGGTCGCCGACGCTTCGAGCTTTCCCGTCCTTATCCAGGCCCCCTGGGCGTCGCTGAAGTTAAGAGAGGGCTGTGCTGAGCTCGTTATGAGGATGATGCCCCTCGAGCCCAGGCTCCAGATGCTCTTCGTCCCGCTCCCCTCCTCGACCAGGTAGGTCCCGATGAAGCACTTCGGATACTTATCGCTTCCCCCGGCCCGCGCTTCGGTTGCGAGGGCGGATACTGCAAGCGACGATGTAAACAAAACAAAGAACAGATATACACCCCATGTATAATTGCGGCAAGGTCTACTGTTGCTCATAGGTCTCTCCCTGATTCCGCCCCGTCGGGAATCAAGAGCAGAATTTTTGCTTAATTTAATTCCGGGTAAATCTACACCATTTATTACCGGC
>CADEFK010000011.1:12576-13853 GCA_902826595.1 uncultured bacterium
AGCAGAATTTTTGCTTAATTTAATTCCGGGTAAATCTACACCATTTATTACCGGCTTATTACCGGCGGGTGAAATATGCGGGCAATAATGCCGGGCGGTTGAAATACCCCTGCGCTCGTCTACTATATCACTGAACATATCCGTATAGTTTCAGCAAGATTACGCAGGAGGCGATAAATTGGGAAATGATTCGGTTAAGGAATCGGTCGAGGTGTCGAACTCCGAGCTCGTCTTCCCGACACATACGAACCATTACGGCACGATATTCGGGGGAAGGGTGCTCGAGCTGATGGATATGACCGGCGCAATGGCGGCGATGCGTTTCGCGGGCGAGGACACGGTTACCGCGTCCATCGAAGCCGTCGATTTCAAGAAGCCCGTAAAAGTCGGGGACATAATGGAGGTCAAGGCGAGGGTCATCTACACCGCTCATACGTCGATGGTCGTTAAGGTGGACGTCTACAAGGTGGGCAAGTTCAGCCCCGGGGTCGAGTTTACATGCAGGGGCTATCTCGTCTTCGTTGCCGTGGACGCTGACGGAAAGCCGATTCCCGTGCCCGCTCTCAAGGTCGTCACGGAAGAGGACAAGAAATACTGGAAGATCGGAGAGGGAGTAAAGAACAGGTCCAGGGAGAGACAGGCGAGTGAGAAGGATTAGATTCCTTATCTTTCAATCTTTCAGAGCGCTAACCCGATAATAGTTGCACTTGTCTCTATTGTCCGCTGCCGCTCTACTCGGGCATCTGCGATTCCATCTTCTGACACGATGTTTGTGCCTGGCTGCCCGCTCCCTTTACGCAGCTGTACGTGTAGCCCTGGCATAGAGCCATCCAGTTCTCGCTTCCGTCGGGGTTGATCTTGTGCTGCACGACCTCGATCATGTCGGGCTCGCAGGGAACCTGGCCCGCGGACTGCTCCTGTAACGGCTGAATCACATACGGGTTGCCGCAGGAGAGGATAGTTATCAGCACAGCAGGTATTAGTAAAAATCTTTTCATATCATCACCGCCGTCTATTATTTTTGTCATGCCTTTCCGCGTATTCTTGCCCGCATCGTTTATCATAATAAGCCAGAATGGGTAAATTTTCAATTTGGGAATCGAGGTACGTGAAATGAAAGCAATCGTGCTCAGGAAAAACGGCGGGCCCGGTGTCCTTCAATCGGAAGAGGTGAAGAAACCCCGCCCCGGGAAGGGCGAGGTGGGGGTTTCGGTCAGGTTCGCGGGTCTTAATTATGCCGAGATACTGTCAAGGAAGGGGATTTACGGGTGGGCGCC
>CADEFK010000011.1:13953-32911 GCA_902826595.1 uncultured bacterium
CTATTCAAAATGGCGAGGGCGGGCGGAGGGGAGAAAGTGCTCATCACGGCCGCCGCCGGGGGCGTGGGGACCGCGGCTGTACAGCTGGCGGCAAAAGCGGGCTGCGAGGTTTACGGCATGGCCGGGAGCGCTCAAAAACTGGAGTTGGTTAAATCCCTCGGAGCCAGCGAAGCCTTTAATTACAACGACCCTGACTGTTTTAAAAATCTGATCGCGTCCACGGGTGGCGTGAATGTCGTTATAGAAATGGTAGGCGGAGACGTTTTCAAGAAGAGCATGGACTCGCTCAACACGTTCGGAAGTATCGTAGTCACGGGATTCGCGAGCCTCGACCTCAATAAATGGAGCCCTCGTTCCTGGCTCAGGACCTGGAGGGATATACCGAGGGCCGATATAGGGGAATTAGCCCGGAAATCCATATCCGTAATGTCGTCCCACCTGGGTCATCTGCTCGACAGGGAACCGGAGAAAATGAGTCAGCTTTACGGCGAGCTGAGGGGATTTGTTCTGGAGCACAGCATAAGGCCCGTAGTTAACCGTGTATTCGATCTGGAGGAAGCCCGGCAGGCCCATGAATACATCGAATCGAGGAAAAGCGAAGGGAAGGTGCTCCTGAAAATTGGGGACGATAAACTGTAATTGCAGCTGGGAGCGGATGCTGGAAGCTATATCCGGTCATGCGCGCTATAAAATACTGGGTACGGTCTAGGCCATCTCCTCTTTGCTCGATACGAGCCTGTCCAGTATCTCCCTCTGAATGGCTTCTATCTCTTCCCCGGCAGTCTTGATCTCATCCGTGGGCTTCCCCCTTTCCCTGCACTCCTCGACAAGCTCGTTAAGCTTTGCCCCGATGTGTTTTAGCTTCGTCTGGGCTTCTATGTTCGCTTTTATTAGCATATCCTCGCTCTCCCATTCCCGCTTCGAATATGCGTCGAGCTCCTTTGCCTGTATGAGCAGCTCCCTCAGCCGGTCCCTCCAGCCGTGGAGCGATTGATGTATTACCGACTGGATTTCGGCTTTTTCCCCGGGCTCTCTCCATAAAACGTTTTCCAGAAAGCGCAGGTCGTCTTCGGAGACATCGCTCCTTCCTTCGAGGTATGCCCTGGATTTGAGAAGAGAGACCGATTGCTTATATCTTCTGTCTGAAGGGGTTATGCCCTTTTTTGCCAGCTCCTTTCTGATCCGGGATATGAGCTTCAATATGTTAGAAGGCAGCTTTACCATCTCCGCTTCTTCCCTGCAGGAATCGAGCTCCTCCGAGGTGATTACCCCGTCTTCTGAAATTTCGTTCCCAGTGTTGAGCATCTTAAGGAATCTAAAGTCCTCTTTTATGTAATCCACGACGTACCTCAGAAGGAACCTGTCGTAAAGTGCTTCTAGCTCGTCTTCCTCGGACGGAAGCTCGTTGCTCGCCCCGAATAAAGAGATAAGCGGTATCCTGACCTTTTCGGTGCCGTTATAAAATATTCTTTCATTCATGATCGTGAGCAGCGTATTGAGAATCGACGAGCTGGCTTTGAAGACCTCGTCCAGGAACGCTATATGCGCTTCAGGGAGCTTCCCCGAGGTGACTCTTCTGTATTCGTCGTTCTCGAGACCCTTCAGGCTTACAGCGCCGAACAGCTCCTCGGGTGTGGTGAACTTGGTAAGAAGCCACTGGAAATAGCGGGCTCCCGTTATCTTACGGCAGATTTCGTTAGCGAGCTGGGACTTTGCCGTGCCCGGAGGGCCGATAAGGAGCAGGTGGCTCCCCGTAAGGAGGGCGCAGAAGGCGCCGTCAATGACATCGTCCCTTTCGAAGTAACGCGATTTCAGATCGCTTCTGATTTTCTTTAATTTTTCTAAAGTTCTTTCCATGTCACGATGTCCACTATCACTTCCTGGTCGCGTCTCGATTTCTTGAGCACCGCTTCGATGATCCTCTTTGTGGGGCTCTCCTCGCCGAGACTGCCTACGGCCCTTACTGTGAAAATTTCGCTTTCCCCGCTGCCGAGCGCGACCCCTACTAGGCCGGCGCTGATCTCGGATGTCTCGTCGACTTTCTTTGCTATATCTCTCACTTTTTGCTGGGTAAGTATCGGTGTTTCCTTTCTCTCCTCTATTATCAGATCCGCAATCTGTTCGGCCACATCGTCGTCGACCTCCTCTTCTCCGCCTTCTCCCTGCCCTTCGATGGCGGAAACGGCGGACCCTTTTATAGCGGCTATTATCACCGCCTTCGGAGCAGTGCTGAAGTTTATCTTTTTATCTCTCGGAAAGACAGTGACGTAATCCTTGATCCGGTTATAGAATTCGTCGTCCATTCCGTCTATCATCCTGATTTCCTGAAGCGTGTCGAGAGGGCCGTCCTTGATATTGTAAGGGTTTTCGAGGCTGGCGTAGAAAGACCCGTTCGCCCCGGCCGCGTCCTGATCGTTTTCAGCGCCGTCGAGCGGGGCGTCCGTCCAGTTGATGAGGCTCGAAATGAACCTCGCGGATTTGGCCTCGTCGACCTCGAGGAGTCTGAAAAGCTCGGTCAGCTCGGTAAGGACCTGCCTGTCTACTTTGTTTGTCGAGCGGCCGACGAGTGAGTTCAGGTTTATTTTCGACCTCTCGTCCGTAACCGTGACGGATACGTTTCCCTGCCCGACGGGGAAATAGGGCACATTGATCGCCCAGAAGCCCTCCAGGTTCTCGTTTTGTCCGCCGAGTGCGGATGTCAGCGTGCTGAGCTCTTCAAGCGGCCTCGATTTGAGCGTGCCCGCCGCCACATGCACCCCCGATTTGGCGATATACCGGGCTTTGATCTCGTCCCTTGTGTTTGACGATATCTCCGTATCTATCTGAGTGAAATAAATAAGGTCCGTTACGAGAATCATAAGGACCGCTATTATGATGATCACTATTACAAGGACGATCCCTTTTTCCTGATCCCTGTTCCTTGTGTCGTTCTTAATTTGGTATTTGTTCTTCATGGCTGCCGCGTTCTATTAGTTTGAGTGCTCACCTGTATTAATTGACTATGGGTATCATTACAAGCGTACTGAACTGGATGTCCTCCCCCCTTGGACTTTTGAGAACAATATTTACGTTGACGGCGGCCGGCAGGGTCAATGTCTCGCTCGAATTCCATTCGGATGAGTACCCCTGGGCTTCCCCGTTTTCGGGTATCTCGGGCAGATATGTGAGGCTGAAACCCGAAATCCGCTCCGATATCGCATACTGAGTGCCCCCGGTATCGGGCTCAAATGTCGGGTTGTCTCTCCTCACCAGGGCGAAAAGGTCCGAGTCCTCGATCGGCGCGAGAAAATAGCTTATTTCGGTCTGGTCCGATTCCCTCGCGTCCTGAGTCGGGGTGCGGGATAGCGAAGTGAAGCTCAATTTGCTGTTTTCTCCCTCTTCCACACCGTAAAAAAACGGGGCGGTTATACCGGTCGATTGCGAATTGACGAGTCCCCTTGGAAAAGCGGTCGCCAGGTCTTTCGTGATCTTCGACATGATGATTCTGGCCTCGTGATAAAGCTCGAGTTCTTCCTCTATCCTGTCCTTCGCCCTGTTTATCTGGAAAAAGGAAGCGTACAGGACCGTGAGGACTATCGACCCTATAAATATCGCGAGCAGTACCTCGATAAGGGTAAACCCTTTATCCGTGGTCCGAAATTGCGGTCGCAACTGTGAACTCCCTATTCCCTTCGTCCCAGGTTATGGTCAGTATGACTATCCTTATTTCTGTCCCGAGCTGCTCTATATTGTACGGCTGTACCGATAAATACCATCCGAACTCCGGCTGTTCCTCGAAAACACCCTGCTGGTTCCCGATCTCCGGAAATCCCTCTATCTCGACCTCTCCGAGCTTCCTCTGAGCCAGGAATGAAGCGGTCGAAATATTCTTCGATTGCGAGGCGAGGACGAGGTTCTTGTTTACGGCCCCGAGCAATATTGCGAGCGACGAGCCGATAATGGCGACAGCGATTATTACCTCGAGAAGCGTAAACCCGGATCTCCGGCCAGGGACTCCCGAGCTGTATCGCGGTTCATCATTGCGGGTTTTGATTTCTCGCATCGGCCTGCTTATTCATCCCTCAAAAGCTCTACGTACTCGTCGTATACCCTTATCCCGCCCGTGTAGGGTTTCGTCTCCAGAGTATAGTAGTCTTCGTTGTCGGTCATGAGATGGATGACAGCGGGTTCGACAAAACCCGTGGGCAGGAACAGGATAAATTCCCCGGAGTTGTCGAGCGAGCTCCTCCCGAGCGTGCGTTCCGTTATTACATCCTTGAAATGGACGCCTCCGGGCAGCGACCGTTTTTTATGCAGGTATTCGGTGGACACCACGTACTCGTTGCCGTTCAGCACTTCGACCCAGTACTCCCCACTGTCGATATCGAAAACGAGCCTGTATATGTTCTTTTTAAACGCCGCTTCGTTGTACAGGTATCTTATCGTTCCGCCCAGGTTCCGGGAAGCGCTCTTTACATTGATCTCGGTACTGCTTTTGATCTTCGGTACGGCTATAAATACGAAAGCGCCGACCAGAAATATTACGACCAGGAGCTCTATGAGAGAGAATCCGCCGATCTTTCTCATTGTATTGCACGGCTTGAAATATCGTCCTCTGATTGCTGGACCGCGTCCTCGCCGATTGAGATAATCTCATAGGAACCGTCCCCGGTCTGGTCGGGCCCTACGTATACGAATTCGCTTTTCCAGCCGTCCTTGGGGACCTGATCACCGTCCAGGTATCCGTCCTTTGCGTAACAGCAGGGCTCTCTCCCGCTCGTCGGCTGCTGTATCAATGCGAGAAGCCCTTGCTGCGTCTCGGGGTAGAATCCGTTATCCAGCTTAAAAAGCTTAAGCGCCGACTCCAGGTTCTTTATCTGGATCTTTGTCTCCTCTTTCTTGGCCTCTCCGAACCTTCCGATCACGTTCGTGCCCACGATGTATGCGAGACCGGCTATGATCAGGAGCACGACCATAATTTCGATGAGCGTAAAACCGCCTTCAGACCTCATATCTCTTACCTCCTTTATCCGATAGTTGATGTCAAATTAAATATTGGCAGTAGAACGGCGAACACGATGAACCCCATCACGGCGCCTATAATTAAAATCATAACAGGTTCAAGAAGTGAAGTAAGGGTGGATACCATGGTCTCGACCTGCTGGTCGTAGATGTCGGCTACCTTCGTAAGCATCTCTTCCATTTCACCGGTTTGCTCCCCGACGGCTATCATTCTCGTAACGAGAGGCGGGAATACCCCGCTGTCCCTGAGCGGCTTTGCCAGGCTCGTCCCCTCCCTTACGTTGGACCTAACCTCCTCGAGCGTCTTACTGTAGACCCGGTTGTCGAGGACGGCTTCGCCTATCTTAAGCGCGTCCAGGAGCGGTATGCCGCTCGCAAGGAGCGTCCCGAGGGTGCGTGTGAACCTCGATATCACCACCATGGAGTTTATCTTCCCGAATACGGGCAGCTTGAGAGACACACGGTCGAAAAACATCCTGCCGCGGTCCGTCTTGTTAAACCGGTAAGCGAGGAAAAAGAGTACCGGGAGCAAAATAAGGAGGAGCAGTATGTTGTTGCTGAAAAATCCGCTTACTTTTATCAGTATGACTGTCATGAGGGGAAGGGCCTTCTGGCTGTCCTCGAATATCTTCGCAATCCTGGGTATTACATAAGTCATCGTGAAGAAGAGCACGCCGCCGCCTATGAAGAACATGAATATAGGATATATAAGAGCGCTTTTTACCTTGGAGGTCAGCGCGGCCTGTTTTTCGAGAAAATCCGCAAGTCTCAAGAGGACTATGTCGAGCGTGCCGCTCGCCTCCCCGGCCCTGACTATATTTATGTAGAGGTCCGAGAAAACGCGCCGGTGCTCGTTGAGGGCGTTAGCCAAAGAGCTGCCCTCGCTGACCCGGTCCTTCACCTGTGTCAGTATCTCGCCCAGCCTCGCGTCCTCCGTTTGTTCGGAGAGGGCGGTCAGGGATGCCTCGAGCGGAAGTCCCGCGGAGATGAGTGTCGAAAATTGCCTCGTCGTAATCGCGAGCTCGGAAATTTTAACGCCCCTGAAGGGATTAAAGCTCCTCGCCTTTCCCTGCCTGACTTCGTTAAGGGACGAAAGGAAGACACCCTGGCGCTTGAGCTTGTCAGTTGCGCCCTTCGGGGATTCCGCATCTACGATTCCCTGGACGGTCCGTCCGGTCTCGTCAATAGCTTTATATTTATATACGGGCATAGCTTATATATTATCCGATTCCGTATTTATAATTGGGGTGATCCGGTTTGGCGGGTTAGATTACGCTTTCTTCTTCTGTAACCCTCATGACCTCGTCGACCGAGGTCAGGCCCCTCGCCACTTTCTCAGCCCCGTCCATCCTGAGCGTGGTCATTCCGTGCTCCATTGCCTTTCTCTTGATCTTTGTCGAATCGACCTGACTGAGGGTCAGGTTCCTGATATCGTCGTCGATCATCAGCATTTCGAAAATCCCCGTCCTGCCGCTGTACCCCATGTTAAAACATTTGTCGCACCCTCTCGCCCTGTAAAGAACGCCGTCGTGCATCTGGCTCCGGCGAATGCCTATCTTCAGGAGCTCGTCGTCATGGGGCTCGTACGGCTCTTTGCAGTGGTTGCAGAGGAACCGGAGGAGCCGCTGCGCGATTACGGCCATGAGGGAGGAGGCTACCAGGAACGGCTCGATCTCCATGTCTATAAGCCTCGTAATGGCGCTCGCCGAATCGTTCGTGTGCAGTGTGGAGAAAACGAGGTGCCCCGTGAGCGACGCGTGGATGGCGATATCCGCGGTCTCCCTGTCCCTTATCTCGCCGACCAGGATCACGTCCGGGTCCTGCCTGAGTATGGACCTGAGGCCGTTTGCGAACGTCAGGTTCACCTTGGGGTTGACCTGTATCTGGTTTATCCCCTGGATCTGGTATTCTACGGGGTCTTCGACCGTGATGATCTTTTTATCCGGCGAATTAATCCTTTCGAGGCCGGCGTATAGCGAAGTCGTTTTGCCGCTGCCGGTAGGGCCGGTGACCAGTATTATGCCGTGAGGGCGCAGTATGAGTCCCTCGAATGTGTGCAGTTTCTTTCCGGCGAGCCCGAGGTCCTCAAGGGTGAGGAGCACGGAGGACCTGTCGAGGATCCTCATTACTACGCTCTCTCCCCACGTGGTCGGAACGGTCGAGATACGGACGTCGACGTCCCTGCCCGCGACCTTGACTCTGATCCTTCCGTCCTGGGGTTTCCTCTTCTCCGCGATGTCGAGCTCGGCCATGATCTTGACCCTTGAAATAATGGATGCCTGGAGTTTTTTCGGTACAGAAGTTATCTCGTGGAGTATGCCGTCCTTTCTGAACCTGACGGACAGCTCCTTTTCGAAACACTCGAGGTGTATATCGCTCGCTTTTTCCTTTACAGCCTGGAAGAGGAGAGAATTGACGAACTTTATTATTGGGGCTTCATCTTCGGCTTCGAGGAGGTCTTTAGGCTCCTGAAGGTCGTATTCCGATATGCCGGTCGAATCGTCTTCGATCCCTTCCGTCATTTCCTTTCCGCGCTCATAGACACGGTTAATGGTGTCAAGCACGATATGGTTGAGCGCGAGTACGGGCTCGATTTCGCACCCGAAGAGTGACTGGACTTCGTCGAGGGCGTAGAGGTCGAGCGGCGGGGACAGGATTATAACTACCTTTCCGTTCTTCCTCTGAAACGGTATAAGCCTGAATTTTTTTGCGAAGCTTATCGGGAGCGTCTTTACGAGCTCCGTATCTATTTCCCGCTCGGAAATGGTGAGGGTATACGGGAATTCATAGAATTCGGATAGCACCTCCAGGACTTCTTTCTCGTCGAGGACTCTCGACTTGATTAATACTTCCTCGAGGCTTTCTCCGTTCTTCGATAATAACTCATCAATCTTAATCAGTGCGGCTGGATTACGTTCGCCTATTATTTCCTGAATGCTTTTCATAATCAATAACTCAAGATCAGTTTTCCTCCCTGTTAAACCCCCTCTCCTGTAAAAGCATATTGCGTCTTTGCCTTTCTTCAAGTATCCGCTGCATGTCCTGCTCGTTCTCGACTATCCGGGGGGTAAGGAGTATCATAAGATTGATCTTCTGACTCTCCCTCTGCTTGAATTTAAACAGGTTGCCGAGAATCGGGATATTGCCGAGTACCGGCACCCTGTTCTGGATGACGCTCTCTCTGTCCTGTACGAGTCCGCCTATTACTATCGTCTGCCCGTTCTTCACGACGACGGAGGAGTCGGCTGTCCTGGTCGTGGTGGCGATACCGAACTGTGCGGTATTCAGCCCCTGTACCGGCGCTTGTCTGATTGCAGAGACTTCTGTAAGGATATTGAGATTCAGAAAGTCCCCTTCACTTATCTGCGGGACTATGGATAACCTTATGCCGACGGGTTCACGCTGTATAGTCTGTACCGTTACACCGCTGTCACCGACCGTGCTCCCGGTGGGGAACGGTATGACGTCGGCCACGATAATTTCCGCAGGTTCGTTGTCTGTGGTAATAATACTCGGCGTCGACAGCACGTTTACATCGGTAAGTGAGGTCAGTGCCTGGAATAGGGCGGTGAATGACGGTATCGGAGGTATGGGACCCGATCCGTCCACGTCCACTTCCTCGCCTACGACCCCCAGGAACAGGCCCGAGAGGCTGCCTAAGACGTTCACGGACGCATCAGGATCGGCCGCTACGCCCAGAAGGCTGGGGACTCCTGGCAGCACTGTCCCGCCGAATCCCAGGGTCTCGCCGTTAACCGTAAACCCGATACTCAGGTTGGTCCCGAACGATCTGATTTTATCCAGGCTGACTTCGAGAATCGCGGCTTCCACGAATACCTGCTTTCTCCTGACGTCCAGTTCCTCGATCACTTGTTTGATTGTTTCATAGTCTCTTCTGGATCCGATAAAGATAATCGAATTCGTCGATGGGTCCGACGTGACTCTAAGATCGTCGGTTTCCGCAACCGCTACCGAGGCGCTTCCAACGCCCCTCTCGATCGCCTGCCTGCTTGAGGAATTGTTTGATCCTATTCCCGTCTGAGAGGATCCGAGCCCGGAGTCCGACCCGAAACCCGAGGATCTCTGACCCCTGTCGGCTCCCAACCCGGTTCTCGCGCCGCTGCCACCGAAAAGGCTCGCGAGTACGGCCACGATCGATTCGGCGTCTGCATTCAATACTCGTATTACGTAGATTCCCTCTTCGGGCTCCGCTGTCTCCACGTCGAGTATCTCAATGACGGCTTTGATTTTTTTCATGTCGTTCGGATACGCAATGACTATAAGCGAGTTGGTTCTCTCGTCCGTGATTACCTTGAATCCCACTGCTGATGTTTCAGTTGTGGATTGGGATGTGATCGCCGGGGCCTCCGACCTGTTCTCGGACCCGGGAAGGCTGCGTGTGCGTGTGGCGGACTGTCTTTGCGACTGCTGGGTCTGGGCGGGGGCACTCGATTTCGACGAAGCCGTTCCGCCGAATATTTCGACGAGCTTGGCCGCCACTTCCGCGGCCTCGGCGTTATGTATCTTGATGAATTCGATTTCGGTCTCTACGTCCAGGCTCGAGATTATTGTCAAAATCCGGTTCAGATTGTCCACTGTTTCCACGATTATGAGCGTGTTCGTTGCCGGATAAACCACTATATCTCCCTCTCTGGAAATCAGCGGCTTCAGGATATTCGCGGCCTCGCTCGCCTGTATGTTCTTTAGTTGGATCAGTCTGGTTATGAAGCTGTCGGAGGACTCGCCCAATTCCGTGCCGAATTCTGTAGGAATGCTGGTTATTTTGATGTCTCTCTTGGGAACGATTATGTTGGTGCCGTCTTTTTTGACTACCGAGAACCCGTTTAAGCTCAATATCGTTTCGAAGAGCCTCATTGCGTTCTCTTTTTTAAACCCTCCGGGTGCGATCACAGTGACCTTTTTTCCTTTCACCGACTCGTCGAGTATGAAGTTTTGTCCCGTGATTTCGCTGATGGTTTGAATCAGATCCTGCACGTCCATTTCCGACTGCAGGTTCACTATCTCGCCGTCGGTTACGACGATTTCGGGTTTTTGTTCATCGGTTCCTGCTTCTTCTCGTATTTCCGGAGGGGGTTCAGTCCCGGTTGCCTTGCCCTTGGGCGGCTGCTTCTGAAAAGCCGGCATCTCACGTGTGCTTTGCCTGTTCGGATTCTGTGTCTGCCTGCCTCGTTTTTTTTGCTGGAGGAGATTTTGTCTCCTCTGTTCTATTTCGGCCTGTCTTTCGGATGTGGGCTGATCAGACGCGTCAGGGCTATAGGACGGGTCCTGGTCGCTGAGAGATTGAGTCATGGTCTCCGAATCACCCGGTCCGCCGTAAGGTGCGTAGACGTCGCTACCCGCTATAGTGAGCCTTTCGGTATCGCTCCCGGCCGGTATGTCGATATACTCGCCGACCGACAACACGTCGCTTGTCAGGCCGTTCGTCTCTTTTAACAGTTTGACCGGTACCTGAAATCTTTCCGCGATTTGAGATAAGGTGTCGCCTTCCTGCACCTTGTAGCTCGAGTCCTCTTTTCTTGACTCTAAAACAGGCTCTTCGCTCTCCAGCTCGGTCGTCTGCGCCGTATTCTCTTTAATTGTTGTTTTTTCGTGGTCGGTGTTGATATAAACATATAGAGTCAGCAGGAAACCAAGAATCAGAATATTGATCAGCAATCCTCTCATTATTCGGTCCTCATACCCTGTGCGGGCTCTTCTCCGTCTCTGCCTGAATAATCAGATCCCATACAGGATAAATGATCCAATTTCTGCGATGAAACCGAACATACGGACTCTCTTCTATTTAACATTGTACTCATAAGTGTACTGTTTACCAGCCCTGGTGAAATCAATCGTGAAATTGCTCTGGGACCTCAATTCTTCAAACACGCTGAGGGCCTTCTCCACGTCGTTCAATTCGACGTTGTTTATTTTATGAAGCGTGTCCCCGTTTTTAATTCCGATTTTCCAGAAAATGCTGTTCGACCTGATGCCGAAGAACCTGAGCCCGTCCTCCTGCGGAATAACGCGCGCCTGCTGTATTATGTTCGTGGGGTCGCTGAGCACATCCTCAAGCAGCGCCCTGCTGACCTCGTATTCGTTCTCGCCGACCTTGCTTATCCCTTCGCCGTCCAATGAGCCCGACGGGCTTTCCGAATCCGCTCCCCGCGCCGCGCTTCTTCTGCCCGAGGGGGCCGACGGGGAAGTGGAAGCGATTTCTCCAAGGTCTTTGCATTTAATCGTTTCCCTGCCGGTTCTCTGCCGCTCTATGACTACCCTGCAATTCATTATTTCTATAACCTTTACGTCTTCCGACTTGATAATGTCCACCACTTCACCGCTGCGGTAGCCGTTAACCATATTGTCGTCGGGGTTTTTTATGATGGCGACGGAAGAGGCGTCGTGGTTGATGATCGTCCCGAGGAGGACTATGTTGAGCGTACTGTCGGGCAGGTCTTCCTGACTCCCTCCGGGCAGCCCCGCGTCCGATAAATTCGTTATGCCGAATATGTTTCTCGTCAGAATGACATGATAATAGGATATCGCCCGTTTAGCGCTGGATTCCGATTTGCTCTCCCCGTCGTCCGGAAATTTTTGGGATGCCGAAGCGCGAGGGGAGCTTATCATGCCTTCGATCTTCTGGTTTACGGTTACAGCCGCTAAATAAGCCAGGCCCGTAAGGAGGCATAAGTTTATTACCCACACATATTTTTTAAAAATTGTGACAAGCATTTTAAGTGGAGAGGTTAATTTTACCTAAAAAAATAAAGTTTTCTACTTTATATGTCAAGTAAAACTTGTTTGCGCACATAATCAACCAGAGTTTGCTATTATTGCCGTCTCCCATGCTTTGTTGCCGAGGCGGTAACGAACCTCGTTCGCATTTTTCTGAAAATTGAGACCAAACCGGCGGAGTCTCCAATTTTCAATTCAAATAAACTAACATGGTATAGGGAAGAATTCCCTGCCTATATATATACAATTTACTTTTTGATTTGATAAAAATCAATTCCGGGAAGTAATTTAATTATCAATGTTCAATTGATAGTTGAATTCCCCACGGTTCCCGTCCCGCAGCATCCGACCAGCTCGGTCAGCAGGCTGTTCTGAAATTCCTTGGTTTTCCATCCTCGTCCGTTGTCGAGAATCGAGAAGACCAGGACATCTCCCTGTTTTGTAAAAACGTAGCCGGACAGGGCTCTTACATTGTTGAGGTAGCCGGTTTTCGCCATGACTCTGCCCTGGACGTCCGACTGCCTGAACCTTTTCTTGAGTGTCCCGTCTACGCCGGCGATCGGGAGTGAATCGATGAAGTCGGAAGCTATGATCCTGTTCGTATAGGCATAGCTGAGCACGTCCGTCAGCGTCTCGGGCGATACGCGGTTCAGGAGCGACAGGCCGGAGCCGTCGACGACCCTGAATCCGTCTTTAATCCCGATTGTGTTAAGAAATTCTGAAATTACAGACGATCCGTTTTCCCATGATCCCGGTGCGCCTTTGAATTCGGCCCCGAGTGTTTTTAACAGGTTCTCGCCTATAATATTGACGCTGTTCTTGTTGTATTCGGTTATTATCGCCGACAGAGGGTCAGAAAAGTGCGTGTAGAACACTGTAGCCCACCTCGGGACATCTCCCGCTACGACTGGTCCCGATACCTTGATGCCCGCTTCTTCGATGGCGTTCTTAAACACATTGCCCGTGAGCAGCGTAGGGTTCTCTACCGGGATTTTGAGGAGGACCGATGATTTCGGCCTGATCCTCCCTCCCACGACGATCGTCTGGTCGTCCCTCCAGCTCGTCGTAAGGCCGCCCTGCTTGGTGCTCGTGACGGCGTTGTTTATTATCGTTATGCCCGAGCCTTCGGGCACTATGGAGACAGAAGGTTTCTGCCCGGACTTGGAAGACGCTACCTTGACCTCTATCGTATTGTAATTGAAGGAAAGGGCGCTTATAGGGGGGCTGTAAAAATCGTTCGTCCATTCTTCTTTCCACCCCTCCGCCCGCCTTGTCCTGCTGAAATACGAATCGTCGACCGTAATTCCGTCCTTGATCTCCGTTATGCCCCTTTTCTTGAGCTGGTATATGATGAACCCGATATGTGGCTCGCTGAGGGTAGGGTCTCCGTAGCCTTTAACATACAGGCCTCCATGAAGCACCCCTTTCGATATGCCGCCCCCGCTGTAGAATTCGGTCTTGAACCTGTAGTCTCTTTTCAGAAGCGAGAGAGAGGCCACTGACGTGATTATTTTTTCATTCGATGCAGGAATGAAGAGACTCTGCGCGTTGTGCTCGTAGATAGTTTCCCCCGATGTGAGAGACTTGACCACGACGCCGAGCTTGCCGTTGTTCCTGGCTTCCTTGGGAAGCATGGTAGCAATTCTCGTCGTATAGGCGCTCGTCGAGCTATTGACTGACACCGCGGTCTGAATTGAAACAGCTATTAGAGCGACCGCGAGCAAGGGAGCGGAATACCATCTCATATTAGGAAAAATATTCTAACACCTCCATAATTTCATTGCAAAGAAAAAATAAATCTTATCGGAACTAATCCGATTAGTACAGTATTAATTTTACATAACGATGGGAGTACCGGCACGGTCGCACCTTTATTACGCATATTACGAAGCCCGCCGCGGAATTAGTGGAACTTAACACATATGCTATCATTTTCCTTGTCAGGTGATGACAAGGGCCCGGTAATAGTGTCGACTAAGATAGACAGTTCGAAAAAGGCTTTTTTCTTCGATTTCGGCGATACGCTGGCATCGACCGATCCGCCTTTTATTTTCAGAATAGCCATGGCGATGAGGAAATCCGGCCTCGATATTACGGACAGGGAATTCGAAGAGGAATACGTCAAGGCGGATTACAGGCTCTTCCTGAAGCATAAGGAGATAGGCAGTATAAGCCCAAGGGAGCACAGGGAATGGTTCTTTCCCCTCCTATATGAGTCTCTAACACCGGTTGCCGATGTCGAGCGCTTCCGCGAGAGGGTAAGAAAGGAAATGAATGAAATCGATTTTTCCAGGTCTCCTGTTCCCGGTGCGGAGGAGCTGCTCGATTACCTGAAAGGGAAGGGCTACCTGCTGGCCGTCATTTCGAACAACGACGGTTATACGGAGGAGAAGTGCGAGGAAGTAGGTATCAGACGGTATCTTGATTACGTCTTCGATTCCACGAAGCTCGATCTGATCAAGCCCGACCGGCGGATATTCAAATACGCCGCGGACAAGATGGGGATTTCTCCCTCGGAAGCCGTGCATGTCGGCGACATGTATGGTACGGATGTCATGGGGGCCTTAAACGCGGGCTCCGATGTGATATGGTTTAACGGAAGAAGAATGGGGAAATTCGACGAGACCGATGTCAAAGAGGTAAGCGAGCTGTCCCGGATAATCGGACTCGTCGATTAATACAAGAGCCGGACCGCAATAACAGCCGTCTCACCGAGGCTGCCTCCAGTCATTATTACAATATCACTAACAGTAAAAAGGGCACGGTCATGGAAAGCGAGATCAGAATCGAGGGAGCCAGGGAAAACAACTTAAAGGATATAACGGTCTCGATACCCTGGCATAAATATACGGTCGTAACCGGACTGAGCGGCTCTGGAAAGTCCTCGCTCGCCCTCGATACGCTCTACGCGGAGGGTCTCAGGAGGTATATTGAGTGCTTATCGACCTACGCGAGGCAGTTCCTCGAGCGCGTCGACCGTCCGGATATGGACGACATATCGGGGCTCCCCCCGGCCGTTGCGATCGAGAGCAGAAATTCCGTCAGGAACTCGCGCTCGACGGTGGGTACGACGACCGAGGTGTACGATTACCTGAGACTCCTATTCGCTAAAGTCGGCAGGATTTTCTGCCCCGAATGCGGCCGGGAGGTCAGGCACAGATCGCCCGGGGACATCGCGGGGGAGTTGCTTGAGTGCTATGCGGGGAAGAGGGCTTTAATCACTTTCCCCCCCGGCAATACGAACCTGACGCCCGCCGAGCTTCTGTCGAACGGCTTTACCCGTATTATCTCCGGTGAAGATGTAGCGGAGGTAGAAGGTCTGTCGAAGGTTCCAAAGGGCTCGGAGATCGTGCTCGACAGACTGGTGCTGGACAAGAAATCACATTCCAGAATAGTAGGTTCGCTCGAGCTCGCATTCGAGGAGAGCAGGCATGTGAACGTCCGTATAGTCGAGGGCGAGACACTCAGATATTCGGCTGACCTCGAATGTCCGGGCTGTCACGCGAGTTTCGACGAGCCGACCCCTCTGCTTTTCTCCTTCAACAGCCCTCAGGGCGCCTGCCCTGAGTGCAAGGGGTTCGGCAACATACTCGGCCTCGATCCCAGCCTGGTTATCCCCAATCCGGAAAAGAGCCTGGCGGGGGGCGCGATCGAGCCCCTGACGAAGCCTTCTCTCAAGCCGCAGATGAGAAAACTCCTCCGCTTCGCCGAGGAGCGAGGTATCTATACCGACAAGCCTTACAGCGATCTCACGGATAAAGAGAGAGAGCTCGTTTTCGAAGGCGGGGCCGGGTTTCCGGGGATCAGGGGTTATTTCAGACACCTCGAGGAAAAGAATTACAAGATGCACGTGAGGGTATTCCTCAGCAAGTACAGGTCGGCGTTCACGTGCGATGCCTGCCGGGGGTCGAGGCTCGTGAAGGAGGCTCTCTGGGTGAAGGTGGGGGGCATGGACATCCACGAGCTTACTCTTCTGCCGATTGACGCGCTCGGGAAGTTCTTCGAGGAGCTTATACTGAGCGAGTATGAAAAAAGCATCGCCCACGAAATACTGAAGCAGATTAAATCGAGAATAGATTTCCTCGTCAAGGTCGGGCTCGGATATCTCACGCTCGCCAGGTTGTCGAAAACCCTGTCGGGCGGGGAGGCGCAGCGGGTGAACCTTGCCTGCCAGCTGGGCGCTACGCTGACTGAGACGCTGTACATAATGGACGAGCCCTCGATCGGGCTGCACCCTAGGGACGTCGACCGTCTCCTTTCGCTCATCAAGGATCTCAGGGACAGGGACAACACGGTGGTCGTCGTCGAGCACGATTTCGAAATGATTAAGTCGGCTGATAATATTATCGAGCTCGGACCCCTCGCCGGCGAAATGGGAGGGTCCATAGTCTACCAGGGGGGGGTCAAGGATCTCCTCAACGGCTCCGCGGATTCCCTGACGAAGAGATATATAACGGGCAGGGCGAAGATCGAGCCGCCTTTGAAGAGGCGCCGGGGGAGCGGAAAATCTCTCACGGTCACGGGCGCGATCGAGAATAACCTCAAGAACCTGACCGTTTCGTTTCCGCTAAGGACGTTCATATCCGTAACCGGGGTCTCGGGATCGGGCAAGAGCTCACTCGTCAACGATGTGGTCTACTCCGCCCTGGCGCGCAAGTTCAGGGGTGAGGTCGAGAGGGTCGGGAAATTCGGGGAAATTAAAGGAACCGAGCACCTGTCCGACGTGATCATGCTCGATCAGAACCCGATCGGGAAGAGCTCGCGATCGAACCCGGTAACCTACATCAAGACGTACGACGAGATAAGGAAGGCGATGGCCGGCACCTGGCAGGCGAGATCGAAGGGGCTCACTACTTCTCATTTTTCGTTCAACGTCCCAGGCGGCAGGTGCGAGGTGTGCGAAGGAGAGGGCGTGCAGCAGATAGAGATGCACTTTCTGGCCGACGTGTTCGTGACGTGCGAGGAGTGCGGGGGCAAGCGGTTTCACAAGGACGTGCTGTCGGTAAGGTACAGGGACAGGAACATCGACGAGATACTGGCGCTCACCGTGAACGAAGCGATAAATTTCTTTTACGAAGCGCCCGCTATAGGCAGAAAGCTCAGGATTCTCCAGGACGTGGGACTGGGCTACATAAGGCTCGGCCAGGCTGCGCCCACGCTTTCTGGCGGAGAGGCTCAGAGGATCAAGATCGCCCGGGAATTGGGGAGGAAGGGCGGTAAGGACATACTCTACATCCTCGATGAGCCTACCGTCGGGCTCCACGCCGAGGACGTCAAGAAGCTGCTCGAGGTGATAAGCAAGCTCGTACTCGCGGGCAATACGGTGCTTGTTGTGGAGCACAACGTCGACGTGATAAAATCCGCCGATTACGTCATCGACCTCGGCCCCGAAGGCGGGGACGAAGGCGGGTATATAATTGCCCGGGGGACCCCCGAGGAAGTCTCGAAATCGGATAAATCCCATACCGGAAGATATCTAAGGCAGGCTTTATCCTCCTGACCGTCGCAGGCTCTGAGCGTGCGTAAATTATGTATTAGCGCCGGTATGGGAATCGTCCATATTTTCATTTAGAATTACCCGCTTCATATATGCCTGCACCCTCCGCATGTCCGGATTTGCAGCCGGCACGGACTTGAAAAAAAGGGAAATGATTTTTATATATGAAATATATGGTAGCACGGATTTAGCCTATGCCTATTGAAAAAAGGGATTATTACGAGGTGCTCGGCGTCGACAGGGGCTCAAGCCAGCAGGAAATCAAAAAGGCTTACCGGAAGCTCGCCATGCAGTATCATCCCGACCACAACAACGCGCCCGACGCAGAGGAGAAATTCAAGGAGCTTTCCGAGGCTTACGGCGTTCTGTCCGATGCTGAGAAGCGCTCGCGCTATGACAGGGGAGGGTTTTCCGCGCTCGGCGGCATGTCCGCGGAGGATATATTCAGCGGTATCAATTTCGGGGACATATTCGGCGGGGGCGGGTTCGGCGGCGGCCTGTTCGACGAGATATTCGGGTTCGGAAGGAGGAGAGGGCCGGCCAGGGGCAGGGACGTGGAGGTGGAGGTCAGGGTCCCCCTGAAAAAGATACTTACCGGCGGCGAAGAGACGGTCGTATACAACCGGAGGGCCGCATGCCCGGGTTGCGGAGGGTCGGGGGCCAAGCCGGGGACAGAGCCCAAAATCTGCGCCGATTGCGGAGGCTCGGGGCAGAGGGTTTATTCGAGCCGCCAGCACGGCATGACGTTCCAGCAGGTCGCGGTCTGCGGCGGGTGCAAGGGGCGGGGCTCGATAATAGAGGAGTTTTGTCCCGCCTGTAAAGGGAAGGGGGATGTACAGGAGAAGAGCGAAATCAAGATCAAGGTGCCGGCCGGCATCGAAGAGGGCACGACGCTTCGTGTTACCGAGCACGGGAGCCTGAGCTCCGAGCACGGAGGTCCGCCGGGGGACCTGCTGGTCACTGTAACGACGGCGGAGGACCCGAGGTTTGAACGGAGGGGCGAGCATCTTTACAGGATAGAAACGATTCAGATCGCCGACGCCGTCCTTGGGACAAAGGTCGACATACCCACGCTCACGGGAGAGGTCGAGATGAAGATACCGGCCGGAACGCAGCCGGGGACTGTAATGCGCATACCGAACGAGGGGCTTCCGGGCTTCAGGAGCGGCAGGCGCGGGGATATATATGTAAGGGTCCAGGTCGAAATACCCAAAAAGGTTTCACACGAAGAGAAGGAACTCTATAATAAGCTGAAACAGCTCGGCGGCGAAAAAGTAAACTGATTGCTCACCTCCAAATCCGATAACCAAGTAAGCCGTTTAGCCCCGTGATTCATATCCGAAAGAAAATGATGCGCGGCGTCTCGAGCCGTCATTGCCCCCTCGGCAGCACCGGGAACACGAACGACAGCGTGCGGTAAACGGGCGTACCCTCTATGCCATAGCTAATGTCGAGCGCGACCTGGCTCACTTCGTCCGGCATCTGTTTGAAAAATATGTATCCCCTGATGGACGCGTTCGGTGAAACGGTCCCCGGCGCGAGCGCCTCTGCGAGCACGTCCTTAGTGCCGGGCGGCTTCGAGTAGTAATACACTGGCGGCGGGTAATACCATATCGGGTTAAATGCATAAAAACCGTAAGGCCTCCGGTAAGGGCCGTAGTAAGGCCCCCATCCGCCCCTGTAAAAGCCGCCGTAATAACCGCCTCCTATGCCTATAGAAACATT
>CADEFK010000011.1:33011-37951 GCA_902826595.1 uncultured bacterium
GATTATAAATTCATGGACGCCGTTTTCGAGAGGAGGTCGAGGAGGTTCGGCCTCGGCATGGAGATCGAAAAAGGGCCCCTCGCATACAAATCCAGGCACGCCCCGGTCCCACTCTCGGAGCTCGAAGAGGCGATAATCGTCTGGAACGGTCTGGGCATAAAAAACATCAACCTCTCGGATTTCCCCCCGCACGTGGGGCTCGACCTCGAAATGCAGTTTACGAGCAGGACTATCCCCGCGCTCGGCGACGTCCACAGGACGGAGCTCTTTTACACCAACGACCAGGGCACGTACATGGTAAAGCTCCACGACAGGCGGCCCGACGATTTCAGGGGTCTCGAGGGTCTCAGCCGGGAGAAGAGGGTCGACCGCATACTCGAGCTTTTCAGGGAGTCGAGGATAACGCTTGAGGACAAGAGGGCCGACCTGCCCTCGAAGCCGCCCGGACTCGCCGCGCATAACCTCTGGAACGTAAACAAGCCCGGCACGACACTGTTCATGCCAGTAACGGACCTCTCCGCCTGCATAATCAATCTTTATTTCTTCTACATGCGGCCCGACCACAGATTCAATTTCGTCGATGAGCTTCACGGAATGAGGGCGCCCGGAACGGCGGAATGGCAGAAAAAGGGCTTCCTCGACCTCGGGAAGAGGATGCCGCTCATAGAGGCCGAGCTCAGGTTCGCGAACGGCTACATAGCCGAGCAGGCGTTCATGGGGCAGAACATGGTGCTTACGCTCCAGGCCCTGGGGTTGGGGGGGTGGCTCTTCAGCGGCTTTGCCAGCATGTTCATGCTGGGCGGCACCCCTTTTAACAGGGGTCTCGGATTCAGGTTCATCACCCCTCAGCTTAAGGGTGAGACCGGTAACCCGAACCCTGTCGCAGTCGGAAAGGACGGACATTTTCAGGCCTTCTGCCCCCCCTATTACAAGGACATGGGAGAGGCGGTCGAGGCGCTGAACGATATGAAATGGACAAACTGGGAGTCCCATACAATGCCGTTCAAGAACCCCGTAGGGGTGCTCCAGGAAGTCGAGAGGCCTAGCAGGGAGGAGATACAGGTGGTCAAGGACATCTGCAACTACGTTTACGATACCTACGGCAGGTTCCCGGCGTTCTCCGACCCCATGTTCCTCCGATTCATGGTGCAGGCGCACCATCTCGACCTCGATTTTTACGACAAGTATTATCCGCCGGGAGCTTATACCGAGAACCACAAGAACCATTTCAAGCTGTGGCACCCTGAGATACCCGACCCGTTTGAGAAATAGGGGCTTACGATTGTCCTGTTATGTTATGAGCCGGCAGCCCTCGTGTATGCCGGCGGGGACTTGTTCTTCTAAGAAATGAAAAAGATATATGTCAGCGCGCAGTATCCGGGGGAGGCGTTCGAGCGGCTCAGGAAGGAGTACCGTGTTCAGGAATTCCTCGGGGAGCGTCTGCCTACGAGGGCGGAGCTTCTGGAGGGCACGGCTGGCTCTATAGCCGTTATTTCAACGGTTTCCGACAAGATCGATAAAGAGTTCATGGACCTTCTCCCGGACTTGAAAATAGTATCCAACTGCGGCGTCGGATATGAAAACGTAGACGTAGCCTATGCGACGGGTAGGGGCGTCATGGTTACCAATACGCCCGATGTGCTCACGGAAACGACAGCCGACCTCGCGTGGGCGCTGATGATGTCGGCCGCCCGGAGGGTTATCGAAGCCGACGCCTATGTGAGACGCGGGGATTTCAAGTGCTGGCACCCGTCCCTGCTCCTCGGTCAGAACATTTACGGAAAGACGCTCGGCATCTTCGGCATGGGGCGTATCGGCACGGCTGCCGCCAGAAGGGCAGCGGGCTTCGGAATGAGGGTCATATACAACAACAGGAGGAGGAATGTCCGGGCGGAGAAGGAAACGGGGGCTGTCTATGCGGACTTTCCGGAGCTCCTGAAGGAATCGGATTTTATTATCGTCTCCTCCCCACTGAACGATGAGACGAGGGGCCGCTTCGGGCTCCGCGAGTTCAGGCAAATGAAGCCTTCGTCGATTATTGTGAACGTCGGAAGGGGTCCGATTATCAAGGAAAGAGAGCTCGCAGAAGCCCTCAGTGCGAGGATAATATGTGGCGCAGGGCTTGATGTATACGAGAGCGAGCCTGATGTGTACCCCGAGCTGTTGAAGCTAAAAAATACGGTGCTCCTTCCCCACATCGGGAGCGCGTCCGCGGAAACGAGAATCAGGATGATAGAGATGGCTGTCGAGAGCGTCGAGCTTGCGCTCGGCGGAGAAACGCCGAAGCACCTCGTCAACCCGGAAGTACTCGGACAGGTCGGCTAGACTCTCTTAATCTTTTCATATACGCCCAACCCGCTCATATATGCCCCCCGTTACTGGGAGTTCAGCGCCGGGAACAGGTTTTTATTCCCGGTGAGCTTCTTGATCGTCTTGAATATGTCGCTTTCTTCGAACTGCGACGGGTTGATCGGCTCGGACTCTTCGTCCTCGAAAAGCCTTTCGTAAGAGATGAGCAGCGCCTTCGCCTTCGCGATCTGCTGCTTGGGTGATTCATGAGGCCCGCCCAGGAGCAGCTCTATCAGCTCCCTGCCCCTGTCCTCGCCGTACTCTTTTATGCCTTCGTCGATGAACTGCTCGTACACAGGGACGCGTTTTGACGAGAGGTCGCCTTTAATCGATTCGGAGGATTCGTAGATCCCGATTAATTTGTTGGAAAGGTTTTTTATCCTGTCCATGTCCTCATGGATCAGGTCTATTTTTTCCATGAGGGCCGGCAGCTCGTTGTAATCTATTTCGGAGAGATCAAAACCTCGATAGTTAACGGGAATATCGGAATCAAAGTCGTCGAAATTATCTGTCATCCTGAGTCCCTCCTATTAAGATTTATATAGTAAAGTCTAAGAATTTCTATGCCAAGTTTCAAGCCCCTATTTTATTTCCCGCAACTCCCTGTCTCGGGCTTCACGGCGGATAGATTCTTTACTTCTCCGCGCTTCCGCCCGGGCCGCCGAATAATGACCTGAAAGGCATCTTGAGTATATAAACTATAACGGCGGGTTTGAGGAATATCGATGCGAACTGCAGGATATCAGCCGGAGTCAGGTAGATTTTCGAATCCCAGACGCCCATCTGGCCGCTCAGCACCACGAAGTTTCCCTCGACCGACGAGTCGTTGACCTTGATTTCGAAATCCCCCGCGGGGCTTACAACCTTCATCACACCTCCGATCATGTTTCAGCTCTGGAGCTTATATCCTGATTATCCCATAAAGCCGGTATGGATACCAGTGGGTATTTTGTGCTGCCCGTGATGTATGCGTTCGTATGCGCGGGGGGATGGCCGGGCTTCGGCGGCAGGTATTATTCAATTGCCTTTCTCATAACTTCCACCGGGGCTTTCACGCCGGTCCAGATCTCGAAGCTGAGCGCGCCCTGATAAAGGAGCATGCCGAGTCCCCCCGAAGCTCTGTGCCCGAGCCTGCGCGCTTCCTTGACGAGGCGAGTCTCCCTGGGTTTGTAGACGAGGTCGTATACGCAGGCGGTCCCTTTCAGAACGTCGAGCGGAAGCTCTATCGTTTCCTCGTCCTCCATTCCCGCCGATGAGGAATTTACAAGTATGTCCGCTTCGGCGAGCCTGGCTTTAATAACCCTTGAATCGTCGAGCGCGGCCGGTTCTATTCTGATGTTTTTGAATTGTTTTCCGAACTCCGAGGCCAGCTTCAGGGCTTTATCGTATGTCCTGTTCGCGATACATATTCTCTCCGCCCCGTTCATGCAGAAAGCCGACATCACGGCGCGCGCCGCCCCCCCGGCGCCAACGAGGAGCACACTCGAGCCCCCGGGCTTTATCCCGAGCTCTTCCTCGACGGCCATCAGAAACCCTCCGACGTCCGTGTTGCAGCCTGTGAGTCTCCCGTCGTCGTTCCTCACCGTATTGACAGCGCCCATGATCTCCGCGTCTGAAGCGATTTCATCGAGGTGCGGGATTATGCTCTCCTTGTGGGGAATGGTGATGTTGATCCCTTTTATGCCGAGGGTTTTTACGGCCTGGGCGGCCTTCCCAATTTCTTTTGGGGCTACGTCGAATGCCAAATACGCGCAGTCGAGTCCGAGCGCGGCGAAGGCGCTGTTGTGCATGACAGGCGACAGGCTGTGGCTCACCGGGTGCCCGAATATGCCGTATATCTTCGTAGTGGCTTTTATTGCCAATATTACCCCCCGCTGCGGGATCCGTACCTGGCTTATATTACATCAGTTCGTATTTTTGAGAACTTCTTTCACTTTCTCCACGTCTATCCCGATCTCGGCGGCGAGCGCGTCCACACTCTCGAAACGCTTCTCGTCCCTTATCCTCTCCACGAACTCGAGCCTGAGTCTCCTGCCGTATATATCGGAGCTAAAGTCGAAAATGTGGGTCTCGATGAGCAGCTTGCTGCTCCCGAATGTGGGCCTGTAGCCTATGTTCGTTATGCTGTCCAGCTTCTCACCGTCAATGCAGACCCTCGTGGCATAGACCCCTGTTTTCGGCAGAATGTCCCAGTCCGTATCCAGGTTCGCCGTGGGGTATCCGATCTGCCTGCCCCTCTTTTCTCCCTCGGTAACCTGTCCCTCGATGTAATAAAAGTACCCAAGGAACCTGGCAGCCTTTTCTGCGTCGCCCGCCTGGAGGAAGTTCCTGACAGCTGTGCTGCTGACGACCTCATTGTCTATGTACACGGGTCCGACGACGGCCGTTTCGAAATCGTAAGCCTTCCCCATGGCCTTCAGAAGATCGGCATTTCCCTCCCTCTTCCTTCCGAATGAAAAATCAGGGCCGATGATCAGGTGTTTGACCTTGAGCTTTTCTATCAGTATTTCCGAAATGAAGTCCTTCGCTGTGATCTTCGAGATTTCCTTCGTAAACGTATAGCACGCGGCGAAATCAATGCCCTCCAGCTC
>CADEFK010000012.1:0-14020 GCA_902826595.1 uncultured bacterium
CTGAATTACATATCCTTCTTCATCAGTATAAGGGGCATTGACATATTTGAAGGCTTTTTTGAAATTCTCCTGTTGTTGAGCCCTGAGAAATTCTTCAACCACTTTCGTCGGTGAAGGGTCTAATGTCTTCCTTTCGGGAATTTCCGGCTCGGGTTTCCCTATGCAGGAAAGCAGTGCGGTCAAAATCAGGGCGGCGATTACTGCACAACATGATTTTCTCATACGTTTCTCTAAAATACCCCCCGGCGTCAAGCAATTAGAATAAGTTGCCGGAGAGGATATATCAAGAAATATTACATTTCCGGATATTACTGCCCCCGCATCAGGCCCTGCTCATCTTCCGGCCGCTCAGGTATATAAAGACTAAATTCTCGCCTATCAAGCCCCGGAATATAGATACCGCGAACAATATAAGCAATGCGAGCTTGATTGAAAAAACCAGGAGAAATAGATCGTAGTACGGGCCGCCGTATTCGCGGAGATAAAAGAGGATAGGGAACTGGAGGTAGGTGAGCAGGTCGAGGAGGATAATTCCCGCGACGGACATCCTGCCGGAAGCGGTCAATATCAGGAGCGGACTTACCCACAGAATCCACTGCGGCGAATTTATCCTGGCGAATATTATGAAGACGAGAACGGACAACAGGGTCCATCTGATCACCTTGTCCACAGAATCGACCCTGCTCGTCACGCATAGCGGTATCATGGAGAACTGGAGCACGAGCGACGCCCCCGCGAAATAAGAATTATTGATATCGAGACCGAATCCGCGGTCGAGAAAAATATTTATGAGAAAGGACAAGGACGGCTGGTCGAGGCCGCGGGAGAGCTGCGTGACATAGGGAGCGAGGAGCCCTTTGAGTCCGCCCGATAAGATAGTGGGCAGTATCAGGGCAATACAGGTTATCACGAACACAAGGATCAACTGCCAGTTTACTTTTCTCCTCCGGGTGTAATAGTAGGAGAGAAAGACGGGAAGAAGCAGCGCGAGGTACCATTTCGTGAGAAACCCGAGCGCTATTACAAACGCCGAAATTTTGTCCCTGTTTCTCGAAAGCAGGTATATGGCCAGGAGTCCGAGGAACGCAGGGATAATATCGAACCTGTTGTGGGTGAAAAAAAGCCCTCCGGGAAGCAGCATGAGGAAGGCGAGGTATTTGCGGTCGGGTCTCAATTCGTAGACGATCAGTATGGAAAAAAAGAGGAACGGGACCATGAGCAGCGAAAAGACGAACGCATAACGCATGAACAGCTTGTTCCTGAGATGCGGAGCCGAAGGCATGTTGGGGTTTGTCGGGAATTCGCTCTTGACGAAAGTCTCGACCTCCCCGATGAGCCGGGTGTCGATAGGACCCGGAAAACCCAATATAACGTAAGGGAGAGCGAAAAAATAGGTCGCAATCTGAGGATATTCGCTCGGGACGCCGGTATAGGGAATTTTTGAATACGGGTACCATGAGCCCCTGACCGCATAAACCATTTTATCCCCGTAATCGTTTAAGAACCCAATCCCCTTACGGAAATTCCTCGGGAGGCCGAGACTTAACGAGACCGAGGCTATGACGAGCAGAGTCAGGAGTATTATAGATTTCCTAATTGTCATATAGAGCCGGTTATCTTGTAATAATGGCTTTTAATAATCAAGAGAAGAGAAAAGGGCGCACGCCTGTGACAATGAGGCAGCTGCAGAAATTCCTCCGCCCTGTCAACGGATTTTACCACCGCGTGTAATAAGCCTCAAATAATCTTGAAACTGCGGTATGATTCGAATATCCTTCGACCTTAAGACCCTATGAGCCGTCTCACCGAACCCGCACCGGTAAAACTTTTCACAGGGATCATTTACGGGCCCTGCTCCCCGATCGATGAATGCTTGAGGAGTCTCGAGGAAGGGGTCGGCGAAATCGGGTTTATGAGCGGCGATATGCCATTCGATCGCACCAGATACTACGAAGAGGAAATGGGACCCGCCCTGAGGAGGGTCATAATTACTTTCAAAAAGCTTATAAAGAGAGAAGAGATCGTAGAAATGAAGATATTTACAAATAAACTGGAAAAGGTATTTTCATATGAAGACAAGAGGACGATAAACATCGATCCGGGATACATAGCGCAGGAGCACGTAATCCTGGCCACCGGAAAGGGTTTTTCCCACCGCCCATACCTAGGAAGAGGCGTTTATGCCGACCTTGCGCTTCTCTATATAAAAGACGACTTCAGGAAGCTCGAGTGGACGTACCCCGATTACGGCAGTGACGAGATGATGGAGCTGTTCAGGAAGCTGAGACGCGAGTACGCGGGCCAGCTGAAAGAGGTGACGAAAACATGAAAAGCATGACCGGATTCGGGAAGAGCGAAGGCGAAACGAGGCACGGCAGGGTCATAGTGGAGGCGAGGTCGGAGAACCACAGGTTCCTCGACATCAAGTTCTTGCTCCCGGAATCGGTTTCATCGATTGAGCCCGAGCTCGCAGAGGCGGTGAAAAAAGTGATACTGAGGGGGAAATTGAGGATCACCCTCGCAATCGAAGGGACAAAAGCGGCTCCCCCGGTCCTGAATGTCGAAGTCGCCAAACAATTAAAGAAGAGCATCGAGTCGCTGAAGAAGGAATTCGGCATCAAGGAAGATTTGCGGATCGAGCATTTCCTGACGATCAAGGATATCTTCACGACGAAAACCGCAGACCAGCTCACCGGAGGGGACGTCATCGACATCGAGAAGGTCCTCTCGAAGGCGATTCAAAAACTGGACGATGCCAGAAAGAACGAGGGAAAGAAGCTCGAGAAGGACTTCAGGGAGAGACTCGACAAGATAGAGAACCTGACGCGCACGATAGCCGTAAAGCGGAAAGATTTCATGGCAACTGCCTCGGCCAAGCTGAAGGAAAGGATATCCAAGATCCTCGAGGACAATCAGATAGACGAAGCCAGGCTCTATCAGGAAGCGGCGTTCCTCACAGAGAGGAGCGATATTACCGAAGAATTAGTGAGGCTTAAGGCGCACATAGGGAAATTCAGGGAGACGCTCAGAAACAAGGGGTCGATCGGAAAGGAGCTCGACTTCCTGCTCCAGGAGATGAACCGCGAGGCAGGCACCGTAGCGGCTAAGGCCAAGGACGCCGAGATTTCCCATTTCACAATAGAGCTCAGGTCCGAGCTCGAAAAAATCAGGGAACAGCTCCAGAATATCGAATAACCCCACAGGGCTCCCGCCGTAACGAAAATACAGACCGAATAATCCGCGGCGCGGTCCGAAAAAATCCTCGTAATTGCCGGAAGCAATGCCCGGACCGTATTACTGCTCGAGGGGTTTGCATGGTGCAAAACACTGTGTTATGATTCCTCTCCGCCGTTACGGCATTTAATCCGGAGCCCCCGAAAAGGAGTACTGAAGCATGAGTATCTTGGTCAATAAAAATACGAAGGTCATAGTTCAGGGAATTACCGGTAGCGCGGGCCTGTTCCACGCGACCCAGTGCCGGGAATACGGCACCAAGGTCGTGGGAGGGGTCACACCGGGGAAAGGCGGCACAGAGGTCGAAGGCTTCCCAGTATTCGACACCGTGGCGGCAGCGGTCAAGAAGACGGGGGCCAATACGTCTCTAATATTCGTACCTGCCCCGTTCGCGATGGATTCGATGGTGGAGGCGATAGACGCGGGGATAGATCTGGTAATATGCATCACGGAAGGCGTCCCGACGCAGGACATGATCAGAGTTAAGGAGTACATGAAGGGCAAGAAGGCGCGTCTCGTGGGGCCCAACTGCCCCGGAGTGATGACCCCAGGCGAAGCGAAAGTCGGCATTATGCCGGGGTACATACACACGCCCGGAAGGATAGGAATCATATCCAGAAGCGGCACGCTGACCTATGAGGCCGTATGGCAGCTGTCGAACCTCGGGATTGGGCAGTCCACATGCGTCGGAATCGGGGGAGACCCGATAATCGGCTCGACGTTCATCGATATACTAAAGCTTTTTGAGAAGGACAAGGATACGGACGCGGTAGTGATGATAGGCGAGATCGGCGGGAGCGCGGAAGAGGAAGCTGCCGAATTCATAAAGAGCCACATGTCTAAACCCGTAGTCGCTTTTATAGCCGGAGCGACCGCTCCTAAAGGGAAAAGGATGGGTCACGCGGGGGCCATCATATCGGGAAGCTCGGGGAGCGCCAAGGACAAGGTAGCTGCCCTTGAAAGAGCGGGCGTCAGGGTATGTCCGAGCCCGGCAGAAATGGGGGAAACACTCAAAGAAGCTATAGGCTGATTCAACGGTAAAGCTCTAAATTATTCTTAAGCCAGTAGTAGTGCTCTGTGAGGCCTTCCCGTATACCGAACACGGGAGAATACCCGAAATCTTTTTTAGCCTTCGAGACGTCGGCATAGGTATGCCTGGCGTCCCCCCTCTGCGAGTCCCCGAACCTGAGATTGGCCTTCTTCCTGGATATTTCCTCGATCAGCCTTATGCATTCGATGAGCTTTATCCTGCTGCCTCCGCCTACGTTGTACGCCTCGCCGTTCACGCCGTCAGAGAACGCGGCCAGGTTGGCTTCGACGGCGTCCCCGATGTATGTGAAGTCCCTCGTCTGCTCCCCCGTGCCGTATACCTCTATCTCGCCGCCCGTGATGACGGCCTTCAGGAACTTTTGAAACGCCATGTCCGGGCGCTGCCTCGGCCCGTAGACGGTGAAGTATCTGAGAGAGACGACCGGGACGCCGTAGCCCTTGTAATAGAGATACGCGAGCTGCTCGCCAGAAAGCTTCGTAACGCCGTAAGGCGAGACCGGCCTCACTGGGGAGGTCTCTTTTATCGGGAGCTCGTCGCAGTCGCCGTAAACGGACGAGGACGATGCGTATACGAACCTCTTAAGCTCTTTGTCCCTGCAGGCCTCGAGAAGGAGCTGCGTCCCGAGTATATTGTTCCTCACGTATTCGTCGAACCCGGCGCCCCAGCTCGACCTCACCCCCGCGATCGCAGCCTGATGGAACACCGCGTCTACTCCGTCGAGGAGCTTCACTAAATCGAGGCCGAGTATGTCTCCTTCGATGAACTCGAACCCTTTTTTCCCGTTGAGACCCCTGACGTTGTGCTCTTTAATTCTGCGGGGATAGTAGTCGAGGAACGAGTCCAATCCCTTGACCCCATAACCTTCTTTCAAGAGCCTTTCGGCAAGGTGTGAGCCTATAAACCCGGCAGCGCCGGTGACCAAAATTTTCATTCTATTTATTATCCCCTTACGCGCTTAATCTCTCCGCTCTCAAGATTTCGTTTGACAATGAATAAAAGCACAATACATTAGTATAATCAGGGTGAAAAACAAGTTAATAATACCACTCATTTTTACTCTAATCACGGTTGGAGCGGCAAACGTCCACGCTATCCCGCCCCCTTGCTCCGGGGAGGAGCTCCTCAAAAGCTCGGATTACGCCGTAGAGGGCACGGTCATTAAAATCGAATGCGGGAAACCCTACGATTCCGAAGAATGCAGACCCGCTGACGGAGATTCCACGGGTTTTATGCCCGAGATGATATCGAAATGTACGGCTACCGTGAAAGTCGCAAAGAATATAAAGGGCGAATACGGGCCGGGAGACCCGGCGCCGGTACCTTTTTTAAAAGTAGTACTGGACTGCAAGAACGGCAGTCACATAATACCGGGAAGCCCTAAGGCCGATCTCAGGGAAAATACCGAAGTCAGGTACTACGACTCCGGGCTCTGCAAATACTCGAACCTGGAAACCCTGACGCCTTCCGCGCCTGAATAATAATCGACTCTTCGACTAATAGACCCGCAACCGCTGCCGGGAAACGCAGTGTTGAGATTATCCGATGCCCCTTAGCCCATTCGAACTCGAAATATTTCAGAACGCGCTCAACTCGGTCGCCGAAGAAATGGGGGTAGTCCTCATACGCGCGGGGTTCTCACCCAATATAAAGGAGCGGAGGGACCTGTCATGCGCAATATTCAAAGCCTCGGGCGAAATGATCGCGCAGGCGGCCCACATTCCCGTACACCTGGGCTCCATGAGCTTCGCCGTGAAAGCGATAACCGGAGAGCCGGGAATAGCCGAGGGCGACGTCTTCATACTTAACGACCCTTTCAGAGGAGGGACGCACCTGCCCGACGTCACATGCATAGCTCCGGTATTCGCGGACGGCGGGCTCGAATTCTTCGTCGCCTCCCGCGCCCACCACGCGGACATGGGGGGCCTCACGCCGGGATCGATGCCGCTTTCCACATCGATACACGAAGAAGGGATATTGATCCCCCCGTCGAGACTATACAGGAAAGGGAAGCTCAACAGGTCTCTCTTTGAAGGCATATTGTCCGCTACGCGAGACCCGGAGGAGAGGGAAGGAGACCTGAGGGCGCAGGTGGGCTCTCTCGAGCTCGGTATAAAGAGGTTAAAAGAGGTCACCGCGAAGTACTCATTAAAAAAGATTAAAGAGGCGGGCGACGAACTTCTCCGGTACAGTGAGAAAATTATGAGAGGAGTAATAAGGAATATCCCCGACGGGGATTATACGTTCGAAGACGTCCTCGATGACGACGGAGCGGGCACGAGGAATTTGCCGCTCAGGGTTTCAATAACCGTGAGGGGAGATAGAGCGGTCGTGGATTTCAGGGGGTCGTCCGGTAAGGTGAAGGGCTGTTTAAACACCCCCCTCAGCGTGACCACCGCCGCTGTCGTTTATGTATTTCAGTGCCTGGCCCCGGAAGGAATGCCGCTCAACTCGGGACCCCTGAGGGTAATAGACATAAAGGCCGAAAAGGGCTCCATACTCAATGCCGAATTCCCGGCGGCAGTGGTCGGGGGTAATGTCGAGACCTCGCAGCGTGTCGTCGATACAGTATTCGGGGCGCTCTCCAAAGCAGTCCCCGGGAAGATACCGGCTGCGAGCTCGGGCACGATGAGCAATACCACGTTCGGAGGGGTGAACCCGGGGACCGGGAAGAACTTCGCCTACTACGAGACGATCGCAGGGGGCATGGGAGGAAGGTTCGGCAAGGACGGCGTGAGTGCGGTCCAGACACACATGACCAACACCCTCAATACTCCGATAGAAGCACTTGAGAGGGAGCTTCCCGTCATGATAGATGCGTATTCCATACGTAAAAACAGCGGAGGCGGCGGAAGGTTCAAGGGGGGAGACGGCATAATAAGAAAATACAGGTTCCTCACCGACGCGACCGTTTCTCTCATAACCGAGCGGAGAGTATCGGCGCCTTACGGCATTAAAGGCGGTATGAAGGGAAAGAAAGGCAGGAACACCCTCTTGAGAAAGGGGAAATCATCCGTTATACCTCCAAAGTCCACGTTCACTGTATACAAAGGCGACGTGCTCGAAATCAGGACACCCGGAGGGGGCGGGTGGGGAAAACCAAAAAACACATGACTAATAAAACTATGGAATACCCGAGACTGAGATACCTCGAAGTCATCCCTGACGAGGTCGAAGGGGAAAAGGTCATATGCCTGAGGGACCCCCAGAACCTGTCGGACAATATCCTCGCAGTCTCTATAGAGACGCTCAAGATACTGAGCCTTTTCGACGGGACGAAAACAGTCCGCGATATTCAGTCGCTCGTCGTGGAGAGGTTCGGGGAGCTCGTGTTATCGGACGAAATAGAGAATTTAATAAAGCAGCTCGACGAGGCACTCTTTCTTGACAGCGAGAACTTCAGGGACAAGAAGAAACGGCTTGAATCCGGTTTTCGCGATTCGGGGACGCGGCAGCCGAGCCACGCCGGCCTTTCTTATCCCGGCGATCCGAGGGAGCTCGAAAGGTGGTTTCAGGCCTTTTTCGGCAAGGCGGAGGAGACGAGGCCCCATGGCGAAGCTCCGGGGAAATTAAGGGGGCTGATATCCCCTCATATCGACTACGGGAGGGGCGGCGTATCGTACGCGCTCGCTTACAGGGAACTCCTCAGGGAAAACGAGGCCGATACATTTCTCATCTTCGGCACGTCTCACTACGCCGAGGTGGAAAACCCGTTTATCCTGACCGGGAAGAACTTCAGGACCCCGCTCGGAGAAGCCGAAACGGACAGGAAAATAACCGGGAAGCTCGAATCCGCGTGCGGATGGGATTTGCATGATGGCGAGATCTCGCACCGTAACGAGCATTCGATAGAGTTCCAGGTGGCTTTCCTTCAGTATATGCTGAACAATAAGAAGAAATACAAGATAGTGCCCGTACTCTGCAACTCATTCTACAGACTGGTCAGGGAGGGGAAGTCTCCGGCGGAAGACGAGATGATATCGCGGTTCCTCGAAGCTGTGGCGGGGATAGTGAATGATATGGGCGATAATATTTTTATAATCGCAGGGGCCGACATGGCCCACGTCGGGCTTAAGTTTGGGGATAAAGAACCCGTAAACGAGCTCACGCTCGATAAGATAAGGCAGAGGGACATGCTGAGCCTCTCCTTCGGCGAGAAGTTGGACGCGGAGGGGTTTTACAGGTCGGTCGAGGAGGAGAAGGACTGGCGGAAGGTATGCGGGCTTTCCCCGATATACGCGACCCTCGCAACGATCGATGCGGAACAGGGGAAGCTGCTCGATTACGGGCAGGCGCTCGAGCCTGACACCGGATCGGTCGTCAGCTACGCGAGTATGGGGTTTTACATCTAAACGGAGAGACTCGAAGTCACGGTTAAGGATGAACTTATCAAGAACACTCGTGATAAACGAATGTGCGAAAAACTATGATTAAGGACTTATTCATTCTCGATGCGCACGAGGACATCGCATTCCATTTAAACTACTACGACAGGGACTTCGTAAGCCCTTCCGTACCCTGCATGCTCACACTCCCCTGGTTGAAGGAAGCCGGGATCGGCCTCGTATTCAACACCGTATTCGTACACCCGAAACACAAGCCGGAAAAGACGCTCGAATCGGCGCTCAAGCAGCTCGATACGTACGACAGGATTTACAGAGAACATAAAGACGAAGTTTTTCAGATAAAGACGCGTGAGGACCTCCTGAGTACAGGCTCCGAAAGAAGGATCGGCTTCCTTACGCTTATGGAGGGGGCGGACCCGATAGAGGGCCCTGGCAAGCTCGGGGAGTTCTATGAGCGGGGAGTGAGGCTGATAGGGCTTACATGGAACGACAAGAACCGGTTCGCCTCGGGCAATGAGACGGAGGAAGGTCTCACGGACGAGGGTAAGGAGCTCATTAGGGGTATGAACGGGCTCCGTATCACGCTCGACCTCTCTCACATCAATGAAAAGGGGTTCTGGGAAGCCATAGGACTGACGAGTCTCATTCCAATAGCATCTCACTCGAACGCGAGGTCGCTCACGGATCACCCGCGCAACCTTAAGGACGACCAGCTGCTCGCCATCTCGGAAAGAGGGGGCGTTATCGGCATAGTGCTCTATAACCAATTCCTTAAGACGGGGGATAAAACACCCACGGTGGAAGATGTGTTCAGGCATGCGGACTACATAGTCAATCTTTGCGGAGAGGACCACGTCGGCATTGGGAGCGATATGGACGGAGCGAGGATCGAGGACTTCCCCGAAGACCTGAGAAGGATCGCGGACCTGCCGAAGATAGCAAGTTATTTCCTGGAGAAAGGATACACCGAAGAAAGGGTGAGAAAGATAATGGGCGGGAACTTCCTCAGGGTAATAGAGAAGAACATCCAGCCGGCCGTATAATACCTGCTTCCCGCGGTATCACACGATGCCGCTCTAAATTCTCCTGATCAGCGCGTCGGCGAATTCCATGGTGCCGAGCCTGCCGCCCAGGTCGCGCGTCCTGTCGCCCTCGAGAAGGGCGCTGTCATAGGCGTTTTTTATTTTCACGGCGCAGGCGCGGAAGTCTTCCCGTCCCTCCGTGTCCGCAAGATGGTTAAGCATCATCACCCCGGACATGAGGAGCGCGAGCGGGTTCGCTACGCCCTTGCCCGCTATATCGGGCGCAGAGCCGTGGACGGCCTCGAAGACGGCCTCCCTGTCGCCGATGTTGGCTCCGGGCACCACCCCCAGCCCGCCGACGAGTCCTGCGCAGAGGTCGCTTATCAAATCCCCGTAGAGGTTTTCGAGAAGAAGCATATCGAAAAGGGCCGGGTCCTGCACGAGCTTCATGCACCCGGCGTCGATTATCATCTCCTCGTACCGTATATCGCTGTATTCCCTGCTCGCCTCTTTCGATTTCCGGATAAAGAGGCCGTCCGTCAATTTCATGATGTTGGCCTTGTGGAAGACCGTGATTTTTTTTCTGTGACGGTGGCTAGCGTACTCGAACGCCCAATGCGAAATACGGGCGCACGCCTTCTCAGTCGCCACTTTCATGCTCATTACGACGCCCGGCGAGACTACATTCTCGACCCCGCTGTAAAGCCCCTCCGTATTTTCCCGTATTATCACGATGTCCACGTTCCTGAACCGCGTTATCACCCCCGGAAGGTTCCTCACGGGTCTTACGGCTGCGTAGAGGTCGAGCGTCTTCCTGAGCTTTACGTTCACGGACGTGAAGCCTTCGCCGATCGGGGTGGTGCAGGGACCCTTGAGCGCGACCTTGTGCTCCTTTATCCCCTCGAGGGTCTCGTCCGGAAGCACGTCCAGGCCCTTGTCGAGGGCGGCAAGTCCGGCCGTGTGCTCGATCCATCTGATATCCGCGCCTGATGCCTCGATGACCTTAATTACCGCCGCCGTTATCTCGGGACCGATGCCGTCCCCCGGGATTATTACGATTTCACGCTCGCTCATCTGAAATATTGAACCCTGATTTGTCGGTCTTATCAATTCCCTGTGATGAAAATTATCAAAACATACCCGCCATGCACATTTGGAGCTTCATCATACATTCAGAGCCGCTTAACCGAAATCGAAGATGGTCATGTTCTACTTGTCATACATGATGATCCACTTCAGGCTTCATGCGGTCCCGAATTCCTTAAAGCTGGCCCTGCTGGTCACATTCGGGATGCTACTGGCAAGCACGGCGGTCTCGTTATTCTACGGCGAAAGGCTGCTCGGTTTCGGGGAAAGCCTTCTTACGAGCCACGGTCAGAGGAACTCCGACATCATGCTGTACCTGATTACCGTCGTCAGCAGCTCCCCCCCTGACATTTCCCGTCACTGCCTACGCAGTGCTCGGGACCCTGCTCGGATACGAGCCATGGAGACTCATAACGCTCATAGCGCTCGGGGCTGTTACGGGCTCATCGGTTTCGTACTTTCTAGGCAGGTGCTTAGGGGATACGCGCTTCGTGAGAAGAAAATTCCCGGAAATACAAAACCACAGATGGACGAAGGGCCGTTCGCTCAGAGCAGTGAGCCTTCTGCTCTTCGGGGGCGCCTTGTCGCCGATACCGGTCCATCCGATGTATGCAGCGTGCGGGATGATGCGCTATCCGGCGGTCTTCTTCATACCGATTGTGTTTCTCGGCTGGTGGATAAGAATGGGCGCGGTGGTTATGGGGATGAAATTAATAACAGAGCTGACGACCGCGAGCTAAATAACGGTTCAGCCTTTCTTCCTGAGCGCGTTCGTCGTATATATGCTTATCAGCCTCGCGACAAGGAACGCGATGTAGAGCTGGCCGAATACGGCCTCCAGCACGGACAGTATCCTCCCGACCGGAGTTACGGACGTGATGTCCCCGTAGCCGATCGTCGCGAGCGTGGTATAGCTGTAATAAAGGAGCTCGTTCGTGCTGAGCTTGGTATTGATTTCCCCGTCCGTTCCCTTGAAGACGGCCCCGGGCGTAATATATTCGAGGAATCCGTACATAGAAGCCCACATAATCCCGAGGAGGAGATATACGCAGACGGCGCCGTACAGCGTATCGGTCGTCACCTCCTTCGCTTTTAATATATGCTCAAGTATCGTGATAGTCACAAAAATGAAGAAGAGCATGCTCGTGAAAATTGTCCTGCTCGATTTCGTGAATGTCCACTCGGATAGAAACCACGGGAGTCCCAGTATTATCAGGGTGATCAGGGTACGCCTGCTCCTGCCCACGGCATATACGCCGAGGATGAAAACGATGCTGCTCACCGTATTAATGACGATAAAACCGTATTCAGCGCCTTCGAGCACCGCCGAGAGGATGAGCAGCATCAGGATCGAGACCATGAATTTGAACATCTTGTATTGTGTCGAGCTGAGCATCAGGGCAAGGAAGCCCGGTCTGACAGTCCCAGTCATTCTAAAGACCTCCGGCGGTTTGATCGGAATAAATCATAACCAAATAATAGAGGATTTTGGAGGGATTCGATAGGGGAAGCGGCGGGTCGCCGCGGACATAAGGGAGCATTGGGCAAACCCAGGAGTGACGGAAGGATCGAATACGAGCGCAGGTTCTGCGCCACACAATGTGTGTGCGTGTGTGTCAGAAACGGTAAGTCAATTGAATGCTGTAATTGTTATAGTCGTTATCGACGCCAGCCGAGAACGTGAACGAAAGGTCGAGCGCCTCCACAAAAGAATCCGCGACCTTCTTTATCGTTACGAATGCGAGCCCCATATCGAAAAAGGAATTCAGATAGAGCTCGTTGCCCCAGAATTTCGTGTGATTCAGGAAGAGCTTGAACGCCGCCGGGTTTCCGAGGAAATTGAAATCAAGCTTCTGTGTCATGTTGCCGCCGTTTCGGAGCACGTAATTCGTAAGCTCGTAGCTGAGGTTGTAACCCCCTACCTTGATCCCGTCTATCGTGGTCGATATGCCCGTCATCGTGCCGAAGCCCAAGTTCGTGGAGCCGATGCTGCTCTGGAAATAATTCGTGAGGCTCCCCGAAACAAGAACCGCGAGCGCGCCCACGTCGAAAGACCCGACCCCTCCTATACGTCCCATTGGAGTAAGACTCCACCATTTATAGGGCCTGAACTGGAATCCGGTGCCGAAGGAAGCCATATAAGACCAGGCAGTCTCTGTCCTCGTCAGTGTTATCGGGAGGTCGAATATCCATGAGAGCTTCGGCCATCCCTTGAAATTCCATTTGTAATTTATCGGGAAATTCAGCACCTGACCGTCGTAGGGGCCCGCATTGAAGAACCCGAACTCGCCCCCGAGCGTGAGGAAGTTCCGATTCCCCTCCACGCGTTTTCGTGAGCTGAGAAAGGGCCCGGTTATGCCCGCATTGAAATCGGACAGGAACATCCTCGTCAAGAGGCTGTTAGGGTTCCCGGCGACGGGCTCGACAGGGGAGTTAGCCACGACTATGTGAAGGAGAGTCGTAAGCTTCCGGCTCGGAGCCGTCAGAGATTCGAAATCGCCTTTGAGCCAGTCCTCGAACTGCTCCTGGCTCTCGTTGCGGTTGCCCCCGTCAAATGTGACCTCAAAATTCTTGGAAGGTATCCTGACTATAAGCACCGACGAATTCTGATGATACTCTACTTCCAGACCGACTCCCCTGAGATCGACTCGCGCGAACACTGCGGAATCGGGCGTGTAATCCGGGAAGAATTCTTTAAGCGATTTGTTGTCAAAAAAATCGACTACCTTGAATAAGCTGTCGGTGCCTTCGAATTCGACCTCGTCGTCGACTTCTATATCGGCGACGAACAATTTCTTCGCATCCGCCGTAAGGGGCGTAAAGACCGTGAACACCGCTATGAACGATAGTAGAATTATTCTCGGGCTCATGTCTCATCCTCCGAGCGACATTTCCAATAGGTATGGACGGCCTAGGTACATATTATTAGACATTAAATGCCGGGCAACTTCAAGATGGAAAGATAAAACATCGGGGGTCGGGAAGGGGATCCGTGCCCCTTCCCATGCGGGTAAATCCCTGACGAGGGATCCGATGCAGGAGGACCCGGGCCGCAAGCGGGGTATCAACTCCGAATAATCAAGAGAGTCCTTACTTCTCGCTCTGTCTTACGCTTGCGAATTGTCTCGCAGCCTCGGGCAGCACCTTGTCTATATTCTCAGGCGTGGGGTCAATGTTGTTGATCTCGACTATCGCTTTGGCCATCCCTCTTATAATCACCTGGCGGTCGGCGTTCTCCGCGCTGAAGGCCTGGGTCTGACCCGGGGTGAGGCTCCCCTTCTGTA
>CADEFK010000012.1:14120-37099 GCA_902826595.1 uncultured bacterium
GGTCCGGGTACTTTCTCATGCTCTGCGGGGCGGGCGTGGCGGCCGGTTTATTCGCGTCAGGCTGTTTTTTCTCGGTGCCGGAGCTGCCGTTTTCACCCTGCTTCAGGAACTCTTCCTCGAGGTCGGAATAAGCCTCCCTCACCTCTTCCGCCGGAAAATATACGTTCACGGTAATGGTCGCGCAGGATACGGAATAGAATACTAAAATTAGCAGTGAGGATTGCAGCGCCCCGAATAGATTTTTATTCATCATTACACCTCGTTTATTGAGTTTGTATAGTAGGGCCGCCCGACTGCGACCTTCTTGCTATTTCCCTTATCACGGACACCAGATGCGCTATGGAAATCGAGTTCTTCACCGGGTCCGCCTGAATCGACAAGTTCTTAATGCCGAGAAACGAGTTAGATATTATAAATTTTTTGAACGTTATTACGCCGTCATTAATATAACCTGAAATTTCGCCGTTATCATAGCTGCGCGAGGAGCCGAGTATGAGCCTCTCTTTCGCGCCGAGCTTATCGAGCAGCGCCTTGCCTATTGACCTAGTCTCCTTGTCCGAGCCCACGGACCAGAATTCGAAAGGGCCGTCGACCGTGCCGAGGTCGCCGCCCTCTCCGGTAAGCCATACGAGACCGTTAGCCCTACCCGTTATATATTCCTCCGACGGCGAGAGCCGCGCCGAAAATGCGCCTAGGCTGACGTCGTTGAATAGGAACGAGAAATTATAACCGCCCGTTCCGCCCAGGTTGAGAACCCCGCTTGCGTAGAGCTTTCCGCCGAAGAATCCGGCCCCGAGCTTGAGTATGCCGAGCTTGCTCCGATCGGCCTCAAGCGCGCATTCGACGTTCTCGAATTTCAGTATGCCGTATTCTATCTGATCGATTATGATGCGGTCGGCTTCGCCGTCGGGATCCGATTCCTTGAACGAGCGGAGGTAATTCTTATAGACCTCTCTATCGAGCGTCAGAGCGCCATCCAGTAGAGACGCCAGGGCGTTCCCGCCCTTATCCCCGTCCTTCACGGTTATGGTCCCGTTGACGCCTCTCAGAGACAGGTCCGCCCCGCCTACGAATGCGGCGAACGAGGCCCCCATAAATGAAAGGCTGCCGCTCCATGAGCTTCCGGCATCGAATAGATTGTTAAATTGGACGTTAAAACCCGCCGTGCCGGCGACCTGCCCATCCTTCACCGTCAAGGGCATGAGGGGGGATAGGAATCTAACGGCGCTTTTAAGGGCGAATTCCGGAAAGCTAATCGCGAGCCTCCTCGCCCCGTTAAGGGAATTAGTCATCTCTCCCGAGAATTTCAATTCACTATTGTCCTCACTTTTTATAAACCCGTCATCGATGAATAATGTTTCACCGGAGGTCCGCGTACCTACGGCCCCGCTGTAATGCGCGTCGAAGCCCTGTCTTTTCAAATTCAGATTGGCGAACCCCAGCTTCCCTGTGCCTTCGGGAAGTGAATCGTCGGGGAGGGTGCCCGAGAAATCGAAATCCGCCCTCCCGAGCGCTATATCGAGGCCGCCCGATTTAACGGACGCGTTTGAGAGTCTGAGGTCGGTTACTATGCGGGCCGCCGGGCCCGAGGTGATTATATCTATTCTCCCGTTTAAGTCCCCGTTCATAAATTTACCCGAGAGGTCATTTATGATAATTCCGTCGGGAGAGGGACTTACAGTCAGTTTAAGCCCCTCGACGACCTGGGAAAAAACATCGGTTTTCGCGGCCGACGCCGTACCCTCCCACGAATTTTTACCGGCCGAGGGGTCATTGACGACGAAGGATCCGGTTATGTCTTCTGATTTTAATTTAGTTTCATATCCGGAGAAAACCCCATTATTTAGTTTAATTGTATAGGGATAGCCGCCCTTCCCGGCGCCGAACTCGACCCTGAAATCATCCGTTTTGAGCTCACCAACCGAGCTCACCTTAGCGCTCAATTTTTGGATATCAATAGAATCCCCGCCGAATACGTATTCGGCCGAGAGCTCGGGAAAGTTCACGCTCTTGAACCTGCCCCCCGTCCCCTCGATCGATCCGCTGAAGCCCCTTCTTCCGCTTTCTTTAATTTCGATGTGTTCTTTAAACTCTTCCATGTGGACGTCCATGCCGAGCACTTGAAATCCCGCCCCCCGGGACGACATGCCGAGCGTCCAGTCGCCGCCGAGATCGAGGGAAAACGAGAGGTCGTCGACCTTGCCCCTTTCGATGAAGTACTCTCCGAACGAGAGACCTTCATAAGAGAGGCCTTTGTCTTTTATTACGATTTTCTTTTCGGCCTCCGCGCCCCCCGCGAGCGTGCTCTCCAGATATTCCAGATCGAGCGGACCTGTGGACCTGGCCCCGGACACCTTAAATTCCCTGCCGGTTTTCGACCTTACCGTAAAACCGTTTATGGCGAAAGTAATTCCCGCCCTGTACGCGCCCGGATTCCCCCGGATATCGGCCGATATAGACTCCGCAGTTCCCGTAAGGTCAAAAGGAGCGATTGCCTTTGGGACTTTCCCAAGATTGAGTCCCGTTCCATTGAGACTGCCGGTGATCCCGCTCTTACCGTCTTCCGAGGAGAGCCTGAGCGAGCCCGATACCGCGCCGTCCATGAACCGGCCGTTTAAGCCGGAGAACCGGAGCTCCTTGTGGCCCCAGAGCCCGCCTGTGTTTATATCCACATCCGCGGTCAGGTTCTTTACAGCGCCGAAGTCCCTCTGAATAAATTCAGCCGCGGAGCACGGTCCCCGCGACCTGAAAGAGAAACCCGACCCGCCGCTTAAATACTGCTTTGCGTCCATAGTGCATCCGAGCCCGGAAACCCGGAGACTTTCATCTGTAAAAGCGAAGCTGATGCCGTCGAGAATAATATTTCCGGTCAGCCTGACGTCGTTCTTGCCGAGCGAGCCTTCTATACTCAAATTATCGGACCTGATACTTCCGGTGACTGTTTCCGGATCGATCTCGGGAACCTGCTTTGAGAGCCCCTTCAAATCGCCTGAAGCGAGCGACCCTTTCAAGTCGAACCCGAGTCCGTCCGAAATATCGGTCAGATCCCCCGTGAGAGCGCCGCTGATTACGTTCACTATGTCGAACGCCAGGCTACTTACATGGGCCGTGTCATTATTATTGTCGTACACGAGGCCGTATTCGAGGCTCCCTAGCGCACCCCCGAAAGCGCCGCTTTCTTTATCCATCGAGAAAACAGATATTTCGCCGTGCGAATCGATGCCATCGGCGGCCCTGAACGCGATCTCGGAGACCCCCCTGAGGTCCCGTGTCGAGACGAGAGAGTCCGGAGACGAGCCCGGCTGAGATTTATCCGTCACGATCTTTATTCTACCGCTCGTTTCACCGGGCTTGATATCGACCGACCCCTCGACATCCATGCCGTATCCGAAAACGGCGATGTCGCCGTCGACCACAACCACGGATTCGTTCCGCGGCCTTTTATTAGTTATTCGGATATCGAGCGCCTCGGACGTAAGAGCCGTATCGGGGCCTAACTCGATGCGCGCATCGTTCAGTCTTATCCTTTTGACCTCGATCGATGCTCCTTTGCCTCCGCCCTCGCCCCCTCTGATCATATCGAGGACCCTGTCCGCGCTCACGCGGTCATAGCCGATGACGGGACGGTCGATTGTGATCTCCCCGATGGTCACCCTCCGGGACATGAGCGAAGAAAGCAGGCTGGGGGCTATAGTAAGCGTCCCGATTTCGGCAAGACCTATTCGAGCGGGGTCCGGACCGGCCACCTTAACCCCGTCGAGCCTTACCCTGAAAAGGGGATCGAGGCTCGCTCCATCCATATGAATATTGAAGCCGCTTGATTTCGAGAATTGATCGACGTATCCGGGCGCGAGCTCCGTTAATTTCCCGCTTAAGTAAATGTTAAGGGAAAGGAGGACAACACAAATGACGAGGAATATAATAATGAGTACTCTGGCTAACCCGTTCCTGAGCAGGGTCATGAAAAGAGATTATATGACGAATCGTCGGTTTGAAAGCGGAATTTCACTAAGACAGGCCGTCTGTTGAAAACATGCCGCGGGAATCGTGTCCCCGCTCATGACCTGATCTATATGACATTCACGGTCCTGGCCTTAATCACGTTTTTTATTTTATAGAGGAAGTAACTCTTCTCCTTCCAGAACCTGCCCATGATCTTTACCCTGTCGCCCTTCGAGAGCGGGAGGCGCTCGTCCTCGAAATAGACTCCCACTTCGTTGTTCTCGGAATCCTTCAGCTTGAATATAGTGAACAGCTCCCCTTTAGCGGAATTCCTGTAGTCAATCTTGGTGACCTTGCCCTCGAGAGCGACCTTCTTACCGTTGTATTCACCGGGGTTAGTGACCACGTCCTTTATTTGGACTTCGAGCGCAGGGCTCTCTTTCGGGGCCGGCGTTTGCTCCGCCACGGCAAGGGTGCCGAAAGAGTATATGAACAAAGACAGTACCGCCAGGAACCCGCAAATATTTAAAATATTCGTCATTGGCATTATCCGGATAGACTTGAGATATAAATATTATAAGTACATTCCGATGATTTTCCACCGCCGGCCGTCCCGGTATGTCCGGGTCCCCTTTAGCACGGCTCGGCGCGAGCGATTCTACACAGGCAATAAAACAGTTAGAATACGTATCTGACAGTCTCAGGGGGGAGAATTTATAATGACATCGCCGATGATGCGCAAACTAAACGGTCTCCTCAAAACCGAGACGTTCGGTAAAGTCATACACTACTTCGACGAAACCGGGTCCACGAACACCGTTTTATCGAGGCTCGCCCAGAGCGGCGCATCCGAAGGGACTACGGTCATAGCGGACACGCAGACGAGCGGAAAGGGAAGGCTCGGAAGGAAATGGGTCTCCCCGCCCGGAGTGAACCTGTACATTTCAGTCCTCTTCAGGCCGTCCTTGCCGGCATGGGAATCACCACTACTCACACTCCTCGCTTCCGTTGCGGTCACTGAGACGATCAGGAAGACGGGCATACGGAACACGTCCATAAAATGGCCGAACGACGTGCAGATCGAGGGAAAAAAGGCAGCGGGCGTGCTCACCGAAATGGAGCCCAGGGGTGACAGGGTCGACTATATCGTTCTCGGAATCGGGGTGAACATCAACATGACCAGGGAGCAAATAAAGCGCCAGCTGGGAGAGACCGCGAAATTCGCAACTTCTCTAAAAGAGAACCTCGGCGGGGACGTCGACAGGGCTAAATTCGCCGGGGACCTTCTGCTGGAGCTCGAAACCTGGTACGAGACCTTCAACAGGCGGGGAAAGTCCTCCATAATGAAGGAATGGACGGAGAGATGGGGCGGCTATAACAAACGCGTCAGGGTCAGCACGGAGGACGGAAAGGTGATCGAAGGTACCGCCACGGGAATAGACGGCGAGGGACACCTGCTTCTCAAGAAAGATGACGGGAGCACCGTCGGAATAATAACGGGGGACGTTACAGTTATCTGACGTCAATTCCTGACCTCAATGCGCCGGGAATGAACTTTGTCATTTCATCCCTGATGCTTTCCATGAGGCCCGTCCATTCGTTTACGATAGAAGCGTCGTTCTTCGGAAACGGTTTTTTTATCTCGATACCCGTGCGTGTCGCTTTTACCTTGCAGTCTTTATAATTCCTCACGATTATATCGCCGAATTCGTAGAGGGTGTTCACGACGCGGTCGTCGCTACCCGAGAACTTCGAAACCAGCACGACCTCCTGATCAAAGCCCTCGAATATAACGTTCCAGAGGCTCGCACTCGATTCCATGCCGAAGGTCAATGCTATCAACTCGTGTCCGTCCGTATACTTCGGCATATTACCGAACCCGCCCCGTATCATTTATTCAGACCCCGCCGGGCCTGTATTATCACCGGAACAAACCGGCTCTATTTGCCGCCTTTATAAGCTGAGAGGGCCGACTTCAATCCCTTAGTTGCTTCCTCCGCCAAGGGCCGAAATCCTCTCCTTGGCCTGCGCGGCATAACCGGCGTACATCTCCTGCTCGAGCGACACTTCGAGGAATTTCTTGTAGTAAACGACCGCCTGCTGAGGGTTGCTAGCCTTCTCGTAACCCTGCGCTATAAAAAAGTACGCGTCGGGATAATTCGGGTTAAGCGATATCGCTTTCTTCTGGTTGTCGATATTCTGGTTGAATTTGTTGAGGTAATAATACGTAATGCCGAGATTCATGTACGCGGGCGCGTAATTCGGGTTCTCTTTTATTGCCTTCTCGTATTCGTCGATCGCTTCGTTGTAGTGACCCTGAGTCCTGAGTGCGGTGCCGAACAGGTTGTGAATCTGCGCAGAAGGCGCTATTTCAGCCGCTTTTTTGAAGTACTGGGTTGCCTGTCCGTATGCCCTTTTCTTGAAGAATAAGGCGTTTGCGAGCCCTACGTATGCAGGCACGAACTTCGGATTGAGCTCGAGGACTTTTCTTATTTCAGGGGAGTCGGGGTTCTCTCCGCTGGCCGACCAGAGAATGTAAATGGCTTCTGTGTTGTTCGGGTTCTTAGCCAGTATCTTCTGCGCGGTCGTCTTCGCCTCTTTCTCCCTGCTCAGCTGGAGGTAGCTGTATGCAAGCGCAAGCTGTACCTCTTCGAGGTTCGGATTTATCTGAAGCGCTTTCGCCATCTTCGTGTACGACTGGTTATAGTAGTTCTCGTATTCCTCCCTCACCTGATATCTGTAAAAACCCATGGAGGAATATACTTCCGCCAGGCCCGCGTATGCCTGAGCGTAATTCGGGTCGGCCTTTACAGCCTGATTGTAGAGCTCAATCGCCTTCTCAAATCCCGCGGGCGTAAATTTCAGAAACTCCGCCCTGCCCTGTTTGTAAAGGCCCGCAGCGCCGCCCGCATTCTGTGCGTATGTCTCGGACCCGGCCAGAAAAAACGCTCCTATGGTCACAGACAGAAGTAAAAGACAAAAAATAAACTTTCTCATATCATCCTCCAAATTTAAAATTTTAAATAGAATTTTTCGGCCTGCTCAATAGGTCTCGTTTATATACTTGACTATTTCCTCGGCCATACTTTCGAAAATATCCTTCGCCATAAATCCGGTGGAGCTGAAACCGTTCACCTCTCCCGTTGCGATTTCGTCTCCCGTCGCTTTATTCACAAGCGCGAGCTTGATGGCAATCGATACTTCACCGAATTTAAGGGCCCCGCCCTCGTACGAAATATCGGAGCTTGGCCTGTATTCACTCACCTCGCCTAACAATACTATAGTATCCTCAGCGGGGATATTTTCAATCACGCCGTATTTGACCTCTTTGAACTTGTTCTCGGCTTCGATGAGGGCGGCCGTTTTATCCGGCAGCTTCGTAAGGGCGTCTTTCGGGAAGTACTCGATCTCGGTCTCGAAGGTCTCGACCTGCAGGGCCTGATAGTCGCGGAGCTTCGTCTTCGTCGGCGTAAAGTAGGAAGTAGTCTTTATATCCGTGCATCCCGAAACGAGCAGGGCGAATACCGTGAGGCAAATCATCAATGGGAAAACTAAATGCTTGGGTCTACGCATGTCTCGAACCGCCTCCTTCTGAAATAGGTAGTATAAAATAGCATACTTCCTCTGATTGATAAATATCGATTCTCCGGAACACTCGAGCGGTCACCAAAACAGACATACTGACAAATTTTGTCACATTATCTTGACGACGACCAAAAAGTGTCGACCGTGCTCAAATTCGGGAGCATAAGAAATGCGGCGAATGTCTTCGCATACTCAGGCGTCGATAACACTTTATTGTTGAATTACAGCATCTTGGGCTTTTCAAACGCCTTGACCGATACACTTGGCACGGCCTTTGCATCCTTAACTTTCTAAGACTCATTACTCAAAGGAGGTTAATTTCATGTTAAAGACATTAAAGAAGGTAAAAAAGGGAGAGAGGGGTTTCACTCTTATCGAACTTCTCGTAGTAGCGGCTATCATCGGCATACTGCTCGCGATCGCGATACCTAACCTTATAAAGGCGAGAATGTCGGCGAACGAAGCCAATGCCAGGAAGTCCATGCAGACGCTCAGGGACGCCGAAGGCGAATACTTCGAGCAGGACCTCAATAATGACGGCGAAAGGAACTTCACAAGCAACATAGCATCGCTCCGAGATCCTGAAGGCACCGGGGACGAAGTAGACGCTCTTATAGACAGCAGTTTTGTAGATGCTGAGGTTACAGGAGCGGGGACAGCTGCTTGTGATGATCCGAAGGCCGGCTACTGTATACAGTATGACGAGAATGACGCGAGCTTGGATACAGGTGACGATTTAGACGATTTCGGCTGGCAGGCCAGTATGACGAGCTACAATAAGACTGGCAGAAGGGACTTCTCAGTATACGGCGACGGGGCTATAAGATGTACGGTCAGCACAGCCGGAACTGCAGGAACTCCAGGATCATTCGAGTCCATACGCACAACGGCCGGATGTGATTAATCGGTAGAAAGCATTATATCAATATTTGTGAAAATGAAGTATAAGTGAGCGGCGGATTCATACGAATCCGCCGCATTTTTTGATTGTCAAATTCTTTTCCATGTTTTTCAGCCATTATTCAATAACACCTATTTGAAATTTCTTGGTTAACAAAAGCGGCAAATCATGATGGGCAATTAAGATACACGCTCAAATCGATTCATCGACAGAACACAAATTGTACATACATGACAATTAATGTCATACTCAATGCTCTACGTAATCTCGCACCCTACAACTAAATCATCAGCTTTGATTCCGTTAACCATATTTATAATAATATCAGCGCATTACAACAATTAAATATAGAGGCTGCTTGTAAGGTGTTTTGGTATGTATATTGCTATCTATATCCAATGGGGATCTTATATGATCGATTCACAAAAAAGAATTTCAGAAAAGGGCTTTACCCTAATCGAGCTGCTGGTAGTCGCTGCGATCATAGGCATTCTCCTCGCAATCGCAATTCCGAATCTTATGAAAGCCCGAATTTCCTCAAACGAGGCTAACGCGCGGAAAGCACTCCAAACCCTAAAAGATGCGGAGTACGAGTATTTCGAACAGGATCTGGATAATACCGGCGACAGGAATTTTACAAACTTCATAGGATCACTCGGGACAGCGGGAACGCTAAGAGATCCGGCGGGAACAGGCGATCCCGAAGACACGCTCATAGACTCCACTTTCGAGCTCGCAGTCTCGAGCGACGGCAGCCCTTCGAGCTCCGCCGATTGCAACGACCCGAAGGCCGGGTACTGCCTGTCGTGGAGCAGCGACGCTGACACCGACGATCAAGCGTTACTCGGAGATTTCGGATGGGAGGCATCGATGACAAGCGCAAGGGTCAACGGCAGGAAGGACTTTTCAGCCTTCGCAGATAAAGTTACGAAATGCACAGTTTCGTCACAAGCATCGGGGACAACCGGAACGTTCGAGTCAGGCTTCGACGACCCGGCTTGTGACGGATAAATTAATAATACCAACCGAACACCTCTTCAAACATATTGCCTCCACGCATCGATTAACATATATTTAGATGTCCGATTATGTCAGAAGCAATACTCAATATCACGAACCTCGTAAAGGACTACAAAACCGGATTCTCGGGCAAGAAGACGCGCGTCCTGAAGAACGTAACCTTCGATGTCCATAAAGGCGAGGTGTTCGGCTTCGTCGGGCCTAACGGCGCCGGGAAGACGACGACGTTTAAATCGGTCCTCGGTTTCGTCGCCCCGACCGGGGGGAAGATAGAGCTTCTCGGCAAAGAGCACTCGGACTCCGGGGCCAAGAGCAGGATCGGCTACCTGCCCGAGAACCCGTATTTCTACGACTACCTCACGGGGGAGGAGCTGCTCTATTACATGGGCGAGCTCCACGGCCTCAGGCGGAAACACCTCCACGAGAAAGTAGATGAGCTCCTCCGGAAAGTCAGAATGGAGCACGCGAAAAAGATGCAGATGAGAAAATACTCGAAGGGCATGCTCCAGCGTATCGGCATCGCCCAGGCCCTCATAAACGACCCGGAATTCATGATCCTCGACGAGCCGATGAGCGGGCTCGACCCGATAGGCAGGAGAGAGATAAAAGACCTGATACTCGAAGAGAAACGGAAGGGAAAGACGATACTCCTCAGCTCCCACATGTTATCTGACGTGGAAGCGCTCTGCGACAGGGTCGGGATAATCATGGGGGGCGCGGTCATAAAAATCGGCAAAATCGGGGACCTGCTAAAAGAGATTCACACCGACTACGAAATGCATCTCGAAGGGCCGGGCGACGAGGTAAAGCAGTGCGTAAAAGACCTGAGGGTGGAAATGGACCAGAGGGCCGGATACATAGTGCTCAAGTTCGACGAAGACATCAAGCGCAAGGTCCTCGAAGCTGTAACGCGCACGTCGGCCGAGATCGTATCCATACACCCCCTGAGAAAGTCCCTCGAAGGGCTCTTCGTAGAGGAAGCCAGAAAGGGGAGCTCGCAAAAGGAACAATAGAAACCCCGGCGGCAGTCACGCGAATAACATAAAATGAGAAGAATACTGAGCGTCGCGCACAATACGTTCATAGAGGCAATCAGGGACAGGGTCCTATACAGCCTGATACTGTTCGCGATAATAATGATACTGAGCTCGCTCGTCTTCGCGAGCATATCGGCCGAGCAGTACAACAAGATAGTCAAGGACCTGGGGCTCACCGCCATATCCATCATCGGAATCCTGATATCGGTATTCCTGGGCATAGGCCTCGTCTATAAAGAGGTGGAGAGAAAAACCGTTTACAACATTTTCTCGAAGCCTATAAAGAGATACGAATTCATATTCGGGAAATATCTGGGCCTGGGGATCACACTATTCGTCATCACTGTCGGCATGGCGCTTATTCTATTCCTGCTGGTGCTGTTAATAGAAATCAGATACGAAGGGCTTATAAGTTTTTATTACGGGGGACATTACTACGCGGAATTTTTCAACGCGGTGTATTTCGAATACCTCGAATTCCTCGTCGTGATAGGCATTGCGCTCGTATTCTCGAGCTTCACGACCCCCGTCATGAGCGCGCTCTTCACTTTTTTCGTCATCGCGATAGGCCGCTTCTCGAGCGACATCAGGCTGTTCGCCGAGGAAGTGAAAAGCCCCTTTACCGCGCTCTTTTCAGAAGCGGTTTACAGAATAATCCCCAACCTCGAGAAATTCGACGTGAGGAGCGAGGCGGTGTACGGAGGGGTGGTCAACCCCGACCTGATTTTATACACGACCGCATACGCTCTACTGTATACGCTCGCCCTCCTCATACTCGCGACAATCATTTTCGAGAGGAAAGAGTTTAAATAGCATATGCCGGCCGGAACCGCGTACAAGCCTCTCATCGCCCTCGTCATTCTGGCCGCACTGGTAGCGGCATCGATACCGTTTCAGATCAGGATCGACGAGATAAGGGGTAGGTTCCGCTCCGTCGAGGGGAGCCTTTACATATCGTCTTCGTCGCTCAAGAAACTGTCCCTCGGCTATAACGAGCTCCTGGCAGACATATACTGGATTAGGGCGCTTCAGTACTTCGGCAGTAAAAAGATGGAGGAGCAGAACCCGGAGCTCCTGTATCATTACTTCGACATCATCACGGACCTCGACCCGAAGTTCGTGAACGCGTACAGGTACGGGGGCACTTTCCTCGCGGAGCCTCCGCCATTCGGGCTCGGGGAAACGAGGAAGGGGATCGAGCTCCTCGACAAAGGCAGGAAGAACAACCCCGACAATTACAATCTGCCCCTCGAAGAGGCGTTCATCTACTATTTTTACCCGAAGGACTACGAAAAGGCTGCGGAGCTGTTCAGGGAGGCCTCCGAAAAACCGGGTATCTCTCCGCTGAGAAGGGCTTCGATGGCCGGCATGGCCGCGTCCGCTCACGCAAGGGGAGGGAACAGCGAGCTGTCGAGAAAGATATGGGAAATAATTTATGAAACGAGCCCGAGCGGCGGGAGGAGGGAATTCGCGCTCAGGAATATACACGAGATAGACACGATGGCCCTCGAGGACGAGCTCACGGAATCATTAAAGGAATACGTAAAGCGCTACGGGAGGCTGCCGTCGTCGACTGAAGATCTGGCCCGGTCGGGCGTAGTCAAAAACGGAATTCCGGAAGCGCCGGTGGGAGGCAAATTTATCCTCGCTCCCAAAATAGAAGCGATAAAAAGCTCCGAGCTTTCGAAGCGGAAAATCCAGGAGGGCACGACTTTTCTAAACGCGAAGTCCGCCAGATATAAAAAGCTATACGGGGATTATCCGAGGAGCCCGGACGAGCTCAGGAAATTCATTGAGCTCGAGGCCACAGCAGATTTCCCTGCTCATCCGCTGGGCGAAGAATACATATACGATCCGGAGACCGGGAAAGTGGAATCAAGCGTCGTAGTCGACTGAACCGCCCGGGAGCAGGCTCAGCTTATCTCCAGAACGACGAACTCCCTTACGCCGCCCGGGGCTTGGACCTGGACGTCGTCGTCAACGCGCTTACCTATGAGCGCCTTGCCTATGGGCGAAGTTATCGAAATGAGGCCGTTATCGGGCTCCGACTCGTCCGGACCCACGAGCTGATACGTCACGGTTTCCCCCGTCTCGACGTTTTCGAGCTTGACCCTGATCCCGAACGTTACCCTGTCCTTGTTCCTGAGCTCGGCGGGGTCGATAATCTCTGCCCTGCTGATTTTGCTGTCGAGCTCCTGTATCCTCCCTTCCACGAACGATTGCCTTTGTTTCGCAGTTTCATATTCGGCATTCTCCGAAAGGTCCCCGAGGGACCTCGCGTATGCGATAAGCTTTATCACTTCCTGCCTTTCTACGGTCTTCAGCCTGCGGAGCTCCTCCTGCATCTTTTTATATCCATTGGGAGTCATCGGCACTCTTTCTACGGTCATATTAAAATCCTCCTGGGGCTGTTAAGGGAGCGGGAAAGGAAATCTTCTCAAGCGGATTAAATCATATTCGGATAACATAAACATGGTATTCAATTATACAACACTTAATAATAGTCCTGAATAGCCTTGACGTCGAGGCCCTTCCTGGTAAGCGCCCCTATCGCGCCTACGGCGGCCCTGGCCGCCGAAATAGTCGTAAAGTAGGGGACCCTGTGGACGAGCGCCGTCCGCCTGATAGAGTAGGACTGTTCCACCTCTTTCTGCCCGAATGTCGTGTTCACCACGAGCTGAACCTCCCCGTTCTTGATATGATCGACCACGTGCGGGCGGCCTTCCATCACCTTCTTGACCACCGTACAGCCGACGCCGATACTTTCGAGATACGCAGCGGTTCCGGTCGTGGCCATAATGTTAAAGCCGAGGCCTTCGAGGTCCCCCGCGAACTCCATAAGCTTGGGCTTGTCCTCGTCCTTGACGCTGATAAACGCCGTGCCGGCAAGGGGAAGGTCGCTGCCCGCCGCGATCTGCGCCTTCGCGAACGCCATACTGATATCGTTATCAATGCCCATGACTTCCCCGGTGGACTTCATTTCGGGGCCGAGTATCGTGTCCACGCCCTGAAACTTGATGAACGGGAAAACCGACTCCTTTACGCAGTAATGTCCGGGGATGATTTCCTTGGTGAATCCGAGCTGCCTGAGCGTTTTCCCTATCATGACCTTCGTTCCGAGCTTGGCAAGTGGTACGCCTATGGCCTTGCTCACGAACGGGACGGTCCTGCTCGCGCGGGGGTTCACTTCGAGTATGTAGACGATATTGCCCTTGACCGCGAATTGAATGTTGACCAGCCCTACGACCTTTAGCGCGAGCGCGAGCTCTTTTGTCTGACGCTTTATCTCTTTTATCACAGGGGCCTCGATCGAGAAAGGGGGAAGGACCATGGCGCTGTCCCCGGAGTGGACCCCGGCCTCTTCTATGTGCTCGAGCACTCCGCCTATGACGACGGTCTTCCCGTCGCAGAGGGCGTCGACGTCGACTTCCTTGGCGTCTTTTAAAAACTTGTCTATAAGGATGGGACGGTTTGGGGAGACCTTTACCGCCTCTCTAATGTAGCGCCTCAGCGAATCCTCGGCGTAGACGATCTCCATGGCGCGTCCTCCCAGGACATAGGAGGGCCTGACGACGACCGGGTAGCCGATATCGGCCGCGATCCTGACGGCCTCTTCCTGGCTCCTCGCTATACCGCTCTCGGGCTGCCTGAGTCCGAGCTCCTCGACGAGATCCCTGAACCTCTCCCTGTCCTCCGCGAGGTCGATGCTGTCGGGCGACGTGCCTATGATTTTCACGCCCCTCTCCTCGAGCGGTAAAGCGAGCTTGAGGGGGGTCTGACCGCCGAGGTGCACTATGACCCCTTCCGGTTTTTCCCTGTCGATTATTGAAAGAGTGTCCTCGAGGGTCAGGGGCTCGAAATACAGCCTGTCCGAGGTGTCGTAATCGGTGCTCACGGTCTCGGGGTTGCAGTTCACCATAACGGCCTCGTACCCCTCCTCCCTCAAGGAGAACGAGGCGTGAACGCAGCAGTAATCGAATTCGATGCCCTGCCCTATCCTGTTAGGACCGCCGCCCAGAATCACGACTTTACGCCTGTCCGTCGGCGGGGCCTCGTCTTGCGTCTCGTAGGTCGAATAGAGGTAAGGCGTGTACGCCTCGAATTCCGCGGCGCAGGTATCGACCATTTTATAAACGGAGGCGATATTATTGCGGAGCCGTGATTTCCGTACGTCGTCCTGTGACTTCCCCGTAATCTCGGCGATCCTTATATCCGAGAATCCGTACTCCTTGGCATTCCTCAGGAGAGTCCCGCTCATCTTCCGCGCGGAGGACTTAAGCCGGTCCTCCATTTGAACTATCTGCTCTATATTCCGGAGGAACCACCTGTCTATGTATGTAAGTCCGAAAATTTCCTCGATACCCATCCCGCACCTGAAAGCGTCGGCGACATACCAGAGCCTGTCCGCGTTCGGAGTCCTCAGTTTATCGCTGATGAAGCCTGTATCCGCGGACCTGGGCTCGAATCCCGAGGAATCTATCTCGAGCGACCTCAGGGCCTTCTGGAGCGATTCCTTGAATGTCCTTCCAATCGCCATGACCTCGCCCACGGACTTCATCTGCGTCGTGAGAGAGGAGTTGGTCTCGGGGAATTTCTCGAACGTAAACCTGGGTATCTTGACTACGACGTAATCTATGGACGGCTCGAATGAAGCCGGGGTATAACGCGTGATGTCGTTCGGTATCTCGTCGAGCGTGTAGCCGACCGCGAGCTTGGCAGCGATCTTCGCTATGGGGAAACCCGTCGCTTTCGACGCGAGCGCCGAGCTCCTGGAAACCCTCGGGTTCATCTCTATGACCACCATGCGGCCGTCCTCGGGGCTGAGTCCGAACTGAATATTGGAGCCCCCGGTATCGACGCCTATCTCCCTGATTATCGCGATCGAAGCGTCCCGCATCCTCTGGTACTCCTTGTCAGTGAGCGTCTGCGCGGGCGCCACGGTTATGCTGTCCCCGGTGTGTACACCCATAGGGTCGAAGTTCTCAATCGAGCATATTATCACGACGTTGTCCATAACGTCGCGCATGACCTCGAGCTCGTATTCCTTCCATCCGAGAACCGATTCTTCTATAAGGATTTCGCTCACGGGGCTGAGGTCGAGTCCCGACTTGGCGAATTCCTCGAACTCCTCTATGTTGTAGGCGACGCTCCCCCCTGAGCCACCGAGGGTAAAGGACGGGCGGATTATCACGGGGAATCCGAGATCCTGGATGACATTCCAGGCCTCCGGCATGGTATGTGCGACGCCGCTCCTGGGGACTTCGAGCCCTATTTTCAGCATGGCCTCTTTGAAGAGCTGCCTGTTCTCGGCCTTCTTAATCGCCGGCAGCCTGGCCCCTATAAGCTCCACGCCGTACTTGTCGAGCACGCCCGACTCGGCGAGGTCCACCGCGATATTGAGAGCGGTCTGTCCGCCTAATGTTGGGAGCAGCGCGTCCGGTCTCTCCTTCTCGATTATCTTTTCGACTATCGCGGGCACGAGGGGTTCTATATATGTCCTGTCGGCAAACGTGGGGTCCGTCATTATGGTGGCCGGGTTCGAGTTCACGAGCACAATCCTGAAGCCCTCTTCCCTGAGGGCTTTACAGGCCTGGGTGCCGGAATAGTCGAATTCGCAGGCCTGCCCTATGACTATCGGACCCGACCCTACAAGCAGTATGGTTTTTATGTCTTTCCGTTTAGGCATATTATCAAATAGGAATAAGAGTCGATAACCGATTAAACCAGAAAATCGGGAGGGTACGTGTAACGCATGAACCCCCGGCTGTGAAGCACTTGATTTATACCTGCGAATTCAGAATCTAGCAAATAAGACAGCCCCGAGATTATAAGATAATAGCCAATAACGGCCGGGGGGCCGGGCCCCGGGCTCATCGGGAAAGCTAATGAAGCTTCATATGTTACAGGATGCGAGCGCCGGGAAGAATGTACGCGGCGGTTCTAGGGAATCGTTCCGGGCTCGATCTTCCTTTGCTCGTCCCTCTTCCTTAGCTCTGTCATAACGTGGAACATGCGCTGGACGGCGGTGTAAGTAGAGAAGACGAGCATCAATATCAGCGCCAGCTTGAGCAGATAATCGTCGGGTCCGAAGCCGAACGCGCCGGCGATCATGTTGCCGAGGAAATTGAAAACCGACAGCACCCCCAGGTAAACGACCCTCTCGGCCCTCTGCATGACGCCGACTTCGCACTTCACGCCGAGACCTTCCGCCCTCGCGCGGGTATAGCTGACCATAGTGGTCGAAACGAGTATGAGGAAAACGACATAGGAGAAAACGGAGTCCCGGAATAGACTGAGCAAGCCGAGATATATGAAGGCCTCGGAGAACCTGTCGAGACAGGAGTCGAAGAAAGCCCCGTGCTCGCTGCTGAGACCCTGTGCCCTCGCGACCCGGCCGTCGAATATATCGAACGTCGATCCGGCCAGCACCAGCACCCCCCCCGCGAATATCCACCCGTAGTGGTAAAACAGACCGGTGATTATAGCGACTACGAGTGTGGACACAGTGAGGACGTTGGGATGGACCCTGATCTTGAGCAGATAGTCCTCGATAGGCAGCATCAGGAGGAGCCACCAGGTCTTTATGCCGCTTCCGAGAAGCGTGGTGGATTCGGGTCTTTTTTTGTTCTTGGACCTTTCCGTAATCTCTTCGGGATGGGTCATGATGCTCCGTTCGAAAAATAAAATGATACATCTAATACGGGTAATACGGGAATAACAATATCCGTTTTGGCTTTTTCAAGCAAGAAGGGCAATGTCCGAATGAGGAAATCCGCCATTTCGCACTTGAAAACACGGGATCAGTCGTCCTCGGCGACGTAGACGGTCTTTATATTCCGTTCCTTTCTTTTTAGGCTCTCGCCGAACGAGGCCGCCTCCTTCCTCGTTCCGAACCGGCCTACCCTGACCCTGTACCAGGTGCCTTTTCCGGGCACCTCGGCCGCAGTCACGAAAGCCCGATAACCCTTCCGCGTAAGCCCGGCGGCCAGCTCCCGGGCATCCTCCTCCTCCCTGTAGGACGCCACCTGTACCGTAAACTTTCCGTCGGACTCGGTCCGGCCGGGGCGCGTTATCCCCGAGTCGGTTAGAGCCTCCGGGACCCCGTCGTCAGACGGGCCGCCTGCGAACGAAGCCAGGAGCTGGCCTTCGAGCACAGCCGCCGTCGAGACATCTGGAACGACGTCCGGCGCGCTTTGCTTATCATTTCCGGGAACGGGTAGGGCCGCGGATTCCTGTACCGCGGCTTTCTCGGTCACCGTTTCGATCGGAGTTTCTTTCAGATATTCGCCTGTCTCCGCCGCAGGAGCGCTATCCCGCGCGGACGCAGCAGCATTCGATTCGGCAAAGTTGTTAGCCGCTTTTATCGGACTGTCCAGAGAGATCCGGGATTCCATCTGGCTTGCCAGTATAATCCTGATATCCTGGTCGCTCCGGTCCGGGACCGAGGCCTCCGCACGCGGCTCCGCAGGGCGGTCCGGAGCGGACAGATTATCTTCGGCTTTAATGCTCCTGAATTCAATAGACTGAGTGGCGGGAGGCAGCTCCCTTTCCGCAATTCCCGGCCTGGACTGCCGCACATCTCTCCCGTCCGACGCCTTTGGGCCCGACGGCTGAGCCTGGCCGGAAGCGCTCCCGACAGGGACCGTGTCCCCCTCGCCAATCTTCAGGACCTGAAGGCATGTGAATGGTCTTCTGACCTCCACATTCCTCTCGACGAGCACGACCTCGACCGAGCCTATTACATCCGCGGGGCTCTCAAAGACGAGCTTCCTCGGGGACTCGGCCATGACGTTCGCCTTTTTGCTCCCTATTCTGAAATCGGTCGTCGCGAAATCCCCGTCGAACGGGCCTTTTATTTCAACAAGCCTTCCCGCCTGGCCGACGAGGGGGCATTGGTAATCATAGGGCGTAGGGGCTTCGACGGCCCTATTCCCGGATGACGACAGGTCTATGGGCACGGATGCGCTGTCGATTGTTTTCATCGAGGCATCCCTGAGCGTAAACTTCATCTCGGTTCCGGCCGCGTTCCTGGGGACGGTAATTTTTATAGATTTCTGACCGGCGGGGACCTTGAAAAAGCTCGTTTCGATAATGTAGCCGCTGAGTATCCCGAGGTTGCCGTCCATAACCTCCCGAGTGACCCCTCCGGGGTATAGCGTTATCGACGCCGAAACGGTGTCGCCGGCTGATATATCGTCGGGCAGAAATACCTTTACCAGACCCGCCTTCGATTTTAATTCGACCACGCGCAGGCCCTTGGACGCGCCCTGAGAGAATGACGGAGCGGCATGGACGAGGACGAAACAGACGAGCAGAGGGGCCAATAGATTAATGAACCTGCCCGCTGTGCTTCCTCCGATCGTGGCGAATATTCCCTGCAGGCACTTGTTCATAGCCGTGTTAGTTGTTAACAGTAATAAAAACCAGCTTCACGCCCGGCTCCGATTTCTTGAGCGATTCGCCGTATGCTTTGGCGGCTTCGATATTGCCGAAAGTCCCTACCCTGACCCTGTACCAGTTCTTATTATCAGGCGACTTCATGGATTTTATAAATACCGGGTACCCCTTCGACTGAAGCGCGCTCGCAAGGCTGTTTGCCTGCTTCTGATCCTGAAAAGACCCAATCTGGACGGTATATACGCCGTCCGGATCGACCTGGGGTAAAGTCGATTTGGCGGTCTCCGTTTCTTTCCGTATATCATTTTTTTTCGGAGGTCGTTTTTGTTCCAGCTCGCGTTCTATTTCACGGGTGATCTCGGCCAGCCGTTCGTCGGGCTTGACTGGAGCGGCCGTGCCGGTTTTTTTGGGGACCGGCGTCGCTTCTGCCTCTTTTACCGCGTCATCTTCTTTCTCGACGCTCTTGTTCTCAGCTTCCTTCTTTTCATTTCCGGAGTGGGGGGCGGCGGTTGGGACCGGCGTTGGAGAGCTCTCCGTAGCGGCTTCCTCAATTACCGGAGACGGGCTTTCAGTCATCAGCCCGGACACCGTTTCCTGAAAGTCTTCAACAGGGGCGGCCGACGGCTCGGGTGCCGCTTCCTCGAACCTCTTGGTTATCCTGAGTTCCTGCTGGCTAAGTCTTTTCCCGACGAAGACTCCGAGTCCGAAAACGACCACGAAGAGTACCGTAAAAGCGAACAGGAACGAAAATACCCTGCCGCCTCCAGAAGAACTATCCCTGCTCATTCGTCACATCCTCTCCGGCGCCGATATCCCTAACAGTTGCAAACCGTTGCTCAGGACCGTCTGGACGCACCTCACCAGGTAAAGCCTCGCGCCGCTCAGCGCTAGGTCGTCGACGACGATCCTGGACTTATTATAGTATGTATGGAAGTCGGCGGCTACCTCCAGGAGGTAGTAGGCTATCTTGTGCGGTGCAAGCGACCGGGCGGAATCCTCCACAATATCGGGATAAAGTAGGAGTTTTTTGACCAGATCCACCTCCTCAGGCTGAGAAAGCAGGTGAAGCGAGGATCCCGATTCCGTAACGCCCTCTTCCACGGCCTTTCTGAACAGGCTCTTGATGCGCGCATAAGCGTACTGGATATAATAGACCGGGTTCTCGCTCGATTCCTTCTTTGCCAGGTCGAGGTCGAAGTCGAGGTGGCTCTCGGAGCTCCGCATGAGGAGGAAGAACCGCATGACGTCGGCTCCGACTTCACTCACCACATCGCGCATAGTGACATAGCTCCCTGCCCTCTTCGACATCGAAACCTCTTCGCCTTTCCTCATGAGGCGGACGAACTGGATGAGGACAACATTTAATCTCGAATCATCGAACCCGAGAGCGCTCAACGCGGCTTTCAGCCTGGTGATATGACCGTGATGGTCAGCCCCCCAGACGTTGACGAGTCTTTCAAAACCCCTCTCAAGCTTGTCGGCATGGTACGCTATGTCCGAGAGGAAGTACGTGGGGCTTCCGTCACTCTTCACCAGCACCCAGTCCTGCGTATCCCCGTATCTGGTCCCGGCGAACCAGAGGGCGCCTTCCCTTTCCTCAAGAGCCCTCTTGTCGGCAAGGCGCTTTTTTATTTCGCCGAGCTTCCCGCCGCCGCCCGGCCCGTGGATATTTTCCTTTTCGCTGTACCACACATCGAAGTGTATGCCTATATCCCCGAGGTCTTTCCCTATGAAACCGAGCAATTTCTCCCGCGCGAATTCCCTCGAGAGCTCCAGGGCTTCGTTTCTCTCCGCGCGGAGCAGGGAGTCGCCTTTGAGCCCGCTTATTTCAGACGCTATTTCCCCTATATATTCGCCCTTGTATCCGTCTTCCGGTATCTCCACGGCTTTGCCATGGAGCCCCATGTATCTCGCGAATACGGATTCTCCGAGAAGCTCCATCTGTCTCCCCGCATCGTTAATATAGAATTCCCGCGTGACTTTGTAGCCCGATGCCGAGAGGATGTTCGCCACAGTATCTCCCACGACCGCGTTCCTCGCGTGTCCCATGTGCAGGTAACCGGTGGGGTTCGCGCTTACGAATTCGACGAGCACGCTCAAGCCGATGCCGATGCCAGAAGTACCGTATTTCCCGCCGAGCCTCGTTATCTCGGCGAGCTTGCCCACGATAGCCTCTTCCCTTACGAAGAAGTTAATGAACCCCGCCCCGGCGATCTCGATCTTCTTGAAGAGTGTGTCTTTCTCGCCGGGAAGGTTTTCGATAATAAGCTCCGCCACCTGTCTGGGGTTCTTATCCATCTTTTTGGCCAGGATCATGGCCGTATTGACCGAAAAATCGCCGAATTCCTTACGTTTCGGGATGCCGACTTCGACCTCGGCGGGGAGGTCTGTCATGTTGATTTTCTTTCCTATACTCTCGACCGACTGTAAAACTACTCTCTCTATATCTTCTTTCATATCGTTATGAGGAAATTACACCATATATCGCGGGGAGTTACAAGAAAACCCCATATACCTTTACGCGCGCCCCGGCAAAAGACCGCGGCTGCTAGAATTGAGGGAGCAGCTCGTCCGGGGACAGGTGGGAGACGTCGTTAATCACCTTTACCTCTATATTCCCGTTCGCCGAAACAATCAAATTCTTCGAGGCGGCCCGGAGATTGAAATTGCGGAAGCCCCTGAGGCCGACCCCGGTTATCTTGCAGAGAAGGGCGGTGATCGTGAGGTTATGGCTGACGGCAACCACCGTCTCGCCTGCGTGCAGCCCGCTCATCCTTTCAAATACGCCCCACGCCCTTTCCTGCACCTGCAGGAGCGATTCGCCGCCGGGCAGCATGAGTGTCTCGGGGCTCTCCCTCCATTCCTTAAGCACGTCCGCGTACCTCTCCCTGATCTCTTCGAAGAGGAGTCCTTCCAGGTCCCCCTGGTCCATTTCCCGGAGGTCCTTATCTATATTGACGTCGAGGTCGTGATGCGAAGCTATACGCTTCGCCGTGCGGAGCGCCCTCAGGAGGTCGCTCGAATATACCGCGCTTATATCGGCGTCTCTCAGCGATTGCGCGAGTTCCTCTATCTGTCTGCGCCCGGTATCGTTGAGGTCGATATCAGCCACGCCCTGACACCTGCCGGTCCTGTTCCAATCAGTTTCGCCGTGTCGTATGAGGATAAGGTTCAATGTCGGACTCCCGAACGTAGGCCTGAAACCATGACTGGGGCCGGAACGTATACGCCCCGCGTCAGTAGGTCTTGTTTTTAAAGGGGACGAGCACCCCGCTTGACTCCGCTTCCTTGGCGAACTCGGAGGGGGGCGGGGGAAGGGGAGCGGACTTATATATCGCGCTCACGCTATATTCGTCAAACGCCGGATTGCCTGACGACTGATTCACCCTCACGTCGAATACCCTTCCACTCTGGTCAACCTTAAATAATATCATCGTCGTAAGGCTGCCGTCAGTCGGCACGCCCGGCGGAATCCTCCAGTTCCTGCTTATCCTCTGGTGGACTTTATCTTTATATAAGTTCAATAAGACCGGATTCACGGAAGACCCGCTGCCGGAACCTTCCATGCTTTCAGACGAGCCCTCGGACGAATCACCCGGACCGGGCTCCGATTCCCCGGCCGTCTCCCCGGAATCGGCCATCGCGAGCTTCTGCTCCTCCCCAATCTCCTCCCCTGGCTCCCCGCTCTCATCCGACCCGCCCTTCAATTCCTCGAGGACCCTCTGTCTCTTGATATCCTGTAGGACTTTGTTCTTTTCGCTCTCCAGGTTCTTTTTGCTGCTCGCAGTGGTTTTCTTGGATTCCGCTTTCGGCTTTTCTGTCGGTTTGGGTTTTTCCGCTACCTCTTTTTTCACTTCCTTCGGAGGCTCCGTTTTCTTGGGCTCTTCCTTTTTCACTTCCTTCTTTACTTCTTTCTCTTTCTCCGTCTCAAGCGGTATGACTTCCTTTTTCTCGGGCTCCTTTTTCACCACATCCTTGGGTTTCTCTTCCTTGACAGGCTCTTCTTTTTTTACCTCTTCCTTTTCGGGCTCTCTAGGGGGTTCCTTCTTTTCAGGCTCGGGGGGAGGGGCTTTTATCTCTTCCTTTTTTTCGGTCTT
>CADEFK010000013.1:0-14365 GCA_902826595.1 uncultured bacterium
TGTTACGCTTATATATTCATCGAGTATGGAATTTGGTGGCGTCCTTGTATTATAATAGTCCCGATACGTTAACCTTATCAAACCGGAAACTTGCATGCCCTCGATAAAAGATACCAGACATCAGATGGTCCAGTTCGTTTTCCCCGAGCACGCGAACACGCACGGCACCCTGCACGGGGGCAGGCTGATGGACTGGATTATGCTCGCGGGGAGCATTAACTCATCTCGGATCTCAAGGGGCATAACAGTCCTCGGCGCAACGGACAGCATTGACTTCGTAAACCCCGTGAAAGTCGGGGAAATCGTAACCCTCGACAGCGCGATCGAATACATAGGCTCGAGCTCCATGGAGATCGGCGTAACAGCGCATTCCGAGAACCTGGAGACACGGGAGAGAAAACTCACTACCCACTCCCACCTGGCATTCATCGCTGTGGATAAGGACGGAGACCCCAGGCGGGTCCAGGAGGAGATTGTGCCCGCAGACGAGGGGGAAACGGCGCTCTACAATGAAGCCGGGAAAAGGAGGGAGCAGAGGGTTTCCAAGATCGGCAGGAGGGACGAGCAGGCGAAGAACATAATCGACGAAACCGAAATAACTAGGATGCGTCTCGAGACTACGAAAGTGGTGCTTCCCGAGGACAGCTTCTACGGGAGCTTCATGTCCGTGGGAAAGCTCATGCTCGACATAGACGAGACCGCCGCCATACTCGCCATGAGATTCGTCAAGGGCGTCCTTGTGACGGGATCCCTCGACGAGCTCTTTTTCTACTCGCCCATCAGGGTCGGAGACATAATTATCTTCAAGTCCGGCATTACCTACGTCGGGAACACCTCCCTCGAAGTCGGGATCAAAGTGCTGTCCGAAAATATATTGACCGGGGAACAAAAACATACGTGTACTGCCTTCCTGACTTATGTGCATGTCGGGGATGACGGAGTCCCGAAAAAGGTGCCCGAGTTCAGACCCGAAACCCCTGAGGAGAAAAGACTCTGGAAAAAAGCCCAGGAAAGAAAGGATAAAAGGACCGAGAGATTAAAGCGCCTGAGCGAGCTCGCGTCTTGAGAGGCCGGAATTTCCCGCGTGTTAATTTTCGTGTTAGGATATTACCTCGTATTTCTCCTTACGCTCCTTGCATCTTACAATGCAATAATATCAGCAGGCTATAGTATTCTATTCTCACCGGGCCACGAGTCAGAATGATATACAGAACAATTATATTCCTCGTCGGGCTGCTTGTTCTCGACATTGTTACCATGCCGGTAGACAACCGGTCGCCCAGGCGGGAAGTCCGCGGACAGACGGAGCGGGACAGGGAAGAAGCCGGAGATAGTGATACCGTTTCCGAGGACGGCATAGTCAATCTTCAGAGCAACATCAATATCATCGACCTTATAATGGCGGTGAGCGAGTTGAACGACGAAACATACGTCATCGACGGCTCCGTTCATCCGAACGAGATAAGCATCGTAACCCCCGGGGGCGGGTTGAAAAAAGAAGACGTGCTCATTCTGTTCGACACAGTGCTCCGATTAAACGGGCTCGCGGTAGTGAAAGCGGACGGGATTAACAAGGTCGTCAATTCGAGCGATATAAAAGGGGCGGCTACTCCGGTCGAAACCGAGGATCAAAAATAAGCTGTACAACACTCAGAATACGGGCGTCTCGATACGCTCGCTCCGAATGATCAGATAATTGGATAACAGGATAAAAGCGCCGCCTATCAATATATATAAACCTATCTTCTGTGAGAAGAACGCCCATGCTATTATCGTGGCGCTTACGGGCTCGAGCAGCAGTATTATTCCCGCGACCGAGGCCGTGAGCCTTTCGAGCGATCTGTAAAAAAGCAGATGCGGCAGTGCGCCCCCCAGAACTGAAAAAGCCGCAAGATACGCCCAATCCGCCGGAGACAGGCCGAGCGAGAGCCTGAGCAACCCTTTATCTGCGATGAGATGACCCATTACAGGAAGAAGCAGGAGGAGCCAGACGGATGCGAACCCGGACCACCCGAACGTGGTCGTTATATAGTGCTGGTCGAGCATTGCGCTTCTGTTGACCAGTATGACCCAGAGCGAGAGCAGAACGCCCGCGGCAATAGCGGCGGCTATACCGTATAGAGAGCCCGCTGATCCCGTCTCCCACGACTGAAGCAGGATGATCAGCCCCGCGAGGCCGAGAAGCGCGGAAAGGAGCTTAACGCGCGAGAGCCTCTCGCCGAGGACGAGCCTCCCTATGAATATCGTCCAGACGGGCTGGGTATAGAGGAGCAGCACCGTGAGCGCAACAGGCACTCCAAGGGCGATGCCCGTGAAAAGGAACAGCTCAAGGAGCCCGCCTATAAGACCGTAGAGCGCATAGAACGGAATCTTATCCCTCCCCGGCATGAATCGGCCGCGCCTTATCAGCACCACGGGCAGGAGGATGACAAAAACGAGCAAAGACCTATAGAATGAAACCTCGTACAGGGAAAGCCCGCGGTCGAGAAGGAACTGCCCGCCGGGCGCTATGATCCCGTATAATATCCCTGCAATTATTAAGTACCAGTATTCCCTTTGCATATACCTGAATTAAAAAGACCGGGAGACCCTCGATTGCAATCTGTCAATCGGCAACCCCCCGCCGGTTCCGGTCTTTCTCCTGATTATTAACGGTTATCGGAAAACGCTCTCTATTTTAAATCCCTGAGCCGCGGCATGACCTCTTCGGCGAGGAGCTTCATAGACCTCTTCCACTTGTCTTCGGGCTTCCACTCGTGTCCCATCACGAGAAGCACGCCGAACCCGCCCACGTGATCGTAGAGCTCCCTGATCCTTTCGACCGCGTCGTCCGGACTCCCGACGATCCAGAGATTGTCCATCATGTAGTCGATCGTGACCTCCGAGTCGGACATGGACTTATCGGTTTTGAATATGTCGAGGTTCCCCCTTATCTTGGGGACCATTTTAAAAAAATATTCGGTAAAATCTCTGGCGAGCGTGCCCTCCATTACGTCCTTTCTCGCCTCTTCCGCGCTTTCCGCTATGTATATGTCCCTCGCCACGCGCCAGAGTGACTTGTCGGGCTTCCTGCCTGCGCTCGCGGCGCCTTCTTCGACCGACGCCCAGTGAGTCCTCAGTACGTCCCTGGTGATGAAATTAATGCTCATCGGAATCCACCCGTTCGCGCCCGCGATCCTGAGCGTCCCGGAGCCCGCGGTGATGCCGGCAACCGCGATCGGCGGATGGGGCTTTTGATAGGGCTTCGTATGCACGCCGAGACCGACGTCCGCCTGCGGCGCGGGAACGGTGAATTTCCACCGCCTGTTCTCATACTTCCCGGGCCTGGGATCGTTCCACAGGTTCAAAATGAATTCGAGCGATTCGTTCGTCAAATCCCTCTGCTCCCCCGATTTGACGTCTATTCCAAACGCTTCGAAATCCCCGATGAAACTCCCCGCCCCCACTCCCCAGTAGAACCGTCCCTTTGCGAGATGGTCGAGCACTGCGATCCTGTGCGCGAGGACAAAAGGGTCGTGTTCGGGGAGGCATGAAACGCCGGTCCCCAGAATAATATTTTTCGTAAGCGGTATGGCCTTAGCAATCAGGAGGTCGGGAGCCGCTATGTTCTCCCATCCGGCCGTGAAATGCTCCCCTATCCAGGCCTCCCTGAACCCGAGCCCGTCCAGGAAAATGAGCTGCTCGAGGTCGGCGTCGAGGGTTTCGGTAAGGTTCGAACCCGCCGGGTGAAGCGGCATTGTAAAGTAGCCGATTTCCAATAGAGACTCCGATTAATACAGCAATTCGTACGAGTTTCAGCATATTAACACATCGCATGTTTTTCTACAAAATGAGACATCGCCCGTAACCAAGATGCCCCGCAAGGGTTTTATGTTTTGAATTTGAAAGCCGGCTTACGTATAATCTTAATGCTCCGGCAAGGACCAATCCACAATGGCAGTCATCCCTGGACGCGCCGTAAATGCTATCCGTGAATTCCTGAAACTCGAATCCGCGAGCGGAATTATTCTTGTGGGAGCGGCGGTGCTCGCCCTCATACTGAACAACTCGCCCATATCGGGCCTCTATGACCTTCTGCTGGACACGCCCGTTGAGATAAGGGTAGGAGCGCTCCATCTGGCCAAGCCCCTGCTGCTCTGGATTAACGACGGACTCATGGCCGTATTCTTCCTCCTCATTGGTCTGGAGATAAAACGGGAGGTGCTCGACGGGCAGCTGTCGAGCCTGTCTCAAATCGCGCTCCCCGGCATCGCCGCGGTCGGAGGCATGGCGGTGCCGGCCCTCATATACGTCTTTTTCAATTTCAATAACCCCGGGGCGCTAAACGGGTGGGCTATCCCGGCGGCGACGGACATCGCGTTCGCCCTCGGCATAATGACGCTCCTGGGATCGAGGGTCCCTCTCTCCCTGAAGCTCTTCCTCCTCACGCTCGCGATAATAGACGACCTCGGAGCCATAGTGATAATCGCCATTTTCTATTCGGGGAAGCTCTCTCTCGTATCCCTCGTGATGGCGGGAATCACGGTTGCGGCGCTTGCGGCGATGAACTTCATGGGCGTGAAGAGGATCGCGGCCTACGTGCTGGTCGGAGCGGTGCTCTGGATATGCGTTCTTAAGTCGGGGGTGCACGCTACCCTCGCGGGGGTGGTGCTGGCGCTCGCCATCCCGCTCAGGACGAAGGACGAGGAGCCCTGCCCTCTCCGCGAGCTCGAGCATACGCTCCATCCCTGGGTGGCTTTCGGGATCATGCCTGTATTCGCCTTCGCCAACGCCGGCGTGTCGCTCGACGGAATGAGCCTCCACACACTTTTCGAGCCCGTACCCGTGGGCGTTGCGCTGGGGCTTTTCCTCGGCAAGCAGCTGGGGGTGTTCGGTTTCGCGAAGCTCTGCATAAAGCTGGGATTGGCAAGGATGCCCGAGGGAGCGACATGGCTCACGCTCTACGGAACGTCCGTTCTATGCGGGATTGGGTTTACGATGAGCTTGTTTATAAGCACCCTCGCTTTTGACCCGGGCATGTCGGATGAGGGCATTTCGGCAAGGCTCGGAATCCTCGCGGGATCATTCGTCTCGGCTGTATTCGGGTATTTATTGCTGAGATATTCACTGGCGAAGCAAACGGACCAAAGCAAATAATTTATGATGCGAACAGGGAGAAAACCGCACCTTGCGTAATGGTATTCTTGAACGCCTGAAAGGAACAGTCCTGTTCATTTCGCTTTTCTACCTCACCTTCTATATTCCGATGTCTCTGACCTTTTATTCTCCGGAGTGGATGAAGCTCAATTGCGAATGGCACGAACGGTGCGCTGCAATTGGATACGATAACGCATACAGGGGAATTGAAGAGCTGGCTTCGTATTTCAGGCACCAGGGCGAGCTCGAGAGCTTCAGGACCGCAAAGGAGAAAGCGCATCTGAAGGAGGTGCGCGGCATATTCGACCGGATGCTCATAGTGGGCGCTATAGCGCTCATACTGCTCGTACTCACGTACGACAGAAAAAAGATCTCGCGCTTTGCCCTGATAAACGCCGCAATTATTCTATCGCTCCTTCTCGTGCTCCCGTTTTTCGCGACGTTCTGGAGGGATATATTCCACCCGCTTCTTTTCAAAAACAATCTCTGGATTAACAACAGGTACGATCTCTCTTTTTATATAATGCCGAGGCAGTTCTTTAAATACACGATAGCGCTGATCGTCCTTCTGTCGGCTGCAGTGAACGCGGTCCTCTGGCTCGTATTGAGGAGAAGCGCGAAGAAGCCCTGACATGAACATTCCTTAATCGAATATATCGCCGAAGCCGCATCGATCGGTATTGATACAGGCATTGAAGTCCGACTGGTTGCTGTGGTCGGCCTCCATGCCGTACCTGTGGCCGAGCTCGTGCTTCCAGACGGAGAACTCTCCGCATCCCTCGAAGCCCCCTTCGGAAACCACTATTGCGTCTATATCGGAGAAGTAGATCCCCCCGCACACCTCCCGGCCCACCGCCTCGCATTCGAACCGGTTGGGGACCACGTATACGCGGAGATCCTCAAGCGGGGGGACAAGAACATCGTTGTCCAGCAGAAAATCCTCGAACCCGATTTGAGAGTCGCCAAACTGACAATTCAAGAACTGCTCCGCCCTGTTGTCGAGGAGATCCAGGACCCTCTCAGTGCCGGCGTCCACTCCGGAATCTATCGCTACCTGCATGCCGTAAAATGGCGTCGTCAGGTTGAAATCCTGGGATTCGACCACTTCCCGATCGATGAGCGGGTCTACCGGCGCAAAAAGCTCTTCAACGGAATCGCACGATGCCAATGAAAACATGAAGATTGCGGCAAGCGTAATCGGGAGGTATCTCATTCAGGCCATCCTTGATAAAATATTTTTACAGCTTTAAATATGATAACCGACGGATTTCGCCGATGCTATCGAAGATATTCATTTCAAACCCGAAACTTTAGAGTAAACTTTGAACATGGGATTCAAAAAGGGAAAGATATTATGAGACTGAAAGCAGGGGCGGCGCTAATCTGCGCATTTTTATTATCGGTTTCGTTTTTGAATTGCAAAGCCGACAGCTCGAACAACAAATTCCCCGAAAACTGCACCCGGACGGGGTTCGAGTACAGGGGCGATAGCATAGCCCTCAACACCGATAAGCAACCGTCCCAGGGCCTCTATCTGCTGAACAACACATCGGACAGTGACTACTGGATCACACACCCCGTGAAAAACCCCGGCGCGAGCGCCGGGTGGACGTCCGACATCAATCCCGGCAACTGGTCCGCATTCACCGTGAACATCGCCGGATTCGAACTTACATGCGTGAAAACGGGACAGAGCTCCATGGAGACGCTCCCCTGCGAAAAAGTCCTGAAGGTGTGCAGGGTGTCAAATCCCGTTTTCAAACCTGACATGAGCGGAAATTACTGGGTCTCCGAAGACAAGCCCCTCGGCGCAGTGCTCGACGAGATCAAGGGCCGGGGGATAAGCTGGTGAGAATCGAAACGGGCTATTCCGCTACGCCCCTGTATGACCAATCGAGTAGTTCGACTGGGTGGGCCGTTTTGATGCCGAGCCCGTGCTGCCTGATGCCCTTTCCTATCTGAAGCAGGCAGCCCGGGTTTCCCGCTACAAGGCAGTCAGCACCCGTCTCTTTCAAATGCCTTAACTTCCGCTCGAGAAGCCTCCGCGACATATCGGGCTCCACCATGTTATATATGCCGGCGCTGCCGCAGCAGAGCTCGGATTCGGGAAGCTCCGTGAACTCTATCCCCGGTATCTGCCTTAGCACGTTCCTCGGCTGCTCCTTAATCCTCTGCGCGTGTCCCAGGTGGCAGGCGTCCTGATACGCGATCTTCAGATCGAGGGCTTTAAGCTCCCCGGCGAGGCCGATATCACCTAGGAACTCCATCACGTCCCTCGTTTTTTCACTGATTTTCCGGGCGCGCTCGGCAAAAACGGGATCGTCCCCCAGTATCTCCCCGTATTCCTTCATGGTCGAGCCGCATCCGGCGGAATTTACGATTACGGCGTCGACGTCGAGGTCCTCGAAACTCCTGATAAGAACCCTCGCGAAGTCCCTCCCTTCGGAGAGTCTCCCGGAGTGCACCGAAAGCGCGCCGCAGCATCCCTGGTTCCGGGGGATCACCACCTCGCACCCGTTCTCGGCCAACACCCTCGCGGTCGCTTCGTTGGTCCCGGAGAAGAAAACGCTCTGCACGCACCCGGTGAGGAGCGCCACGCGGTAACGCTTCTTGCCCCTGGCGGGAGTAACGTCGGGAAGCGCCCGGGGGACCGTCGGCGAACCCACCTCCGGAAGCATCCCCTCCATTTGCGCCAAGCCGGGGGAAATCGAATTCAGTATCCCCGACGACTCGACCAGGTTTTTTATTCCGAGCTTTTGATAAAGGTAGAATAACGGCAGGAGGAGCTTGAGCCTCCCAGGATAGGGAAAGAGGGAAAAAATAAGAGAGCGGTGAAGTCTCTCGAAGAACGGCCTCCCGTACCGCCTCTCTATCTGCGACCTTCCCGCCTCGATGAGCCTGCCGTACTGCACCCCCGAAGGGCATGCGGGCTCGCACGCGAGACAGCCAAGGCACATGTCCAGGTGCTTTACGAGTGAACCTCCCATCGGTATCTTCCCCTCCAAAGCGGACTTCATGAGATATATCCTCCCTCTCGGGGAGTCGAGCTCGTTTCCGGTCTCCTGATACGTGGGGCACGCGGAGAGGCAGAAGCCGCAGTGGACGCAGTCCTCTATAAGCCCGGCGCTCGGCTTGTCCGTATCGTCAAAAGCGTCGTACTGTCCGTGCCGCATACTAAATGTTTAGCCTTTTCTTATTGTGAAATCAAGGGACACGTAAGGGGCGCCGGCGAGAGACCTTCTCAAATCCTCGCCGCCGGAAAAGCTTTTCCTCCCGAGCCTCCGCGCACGCACGCGCAATTCCAGGGGAGTCGCGGAGAATGGATATGGGGAGAGGGTAAAGTTGAAGCCGTCGTCCGATTTAAGCGCGAGCCTTGCAGTACCGCCCTCATAATCGAGAGGGACGTCGGCGATCTCCATCGATTCCCAGCCGTGGCAGAGGGCGAGGGAGATTATATCCCCGACCTGGAGGAGCCTCAGGTTTATCCTGACTCCGGCGGGCAGGGCCTCCGGCCTCGAACCCTTTATGCCGAGCTTGCCGGCGACGAACCCGTCTATCGCGCCCTCGAGTAATCTCGCGTTTACGTCCGAAGGGTTCTTCGTCAAGAGCTTCCGGTTGAACCTCGCGAAATGGAGGGCGATGAGGGCGGATGAATACGGATGCTCTTCCGAGTGAGATTCAAATGATCCCATCCATATGTCGGTCTGGTCGGACGATTCCATCTCCATAAAATTAGCCGGATAACCGTTTTCAGGATTTATTTTGGGGGAGGAGTCCCACTCTTCCCACCCGCAGTCGTGCTCGCTCACGGCGAAAAGCACCTCACGGCGCGGCTGAGGAGAGGAGAACGTTTCGTTCCCCCACCGCTCCATGAGATTCCCGGCCAGAAGCGCGTGGTCATGCTGGGTAATGAGTATCCACCCGTCGTTGTCGTCTCTACGGATCATATCATCTACGATGCAGGAGCCAAACGAGTAAAAAGCGGGAATAGCCTAACCAAGCGGGGAGTTGAGCGCAAGGGATTTCGATCCGGCGCCGGGTATCAAAAAAGCCTGCCGGGATTGAGTATATTCCCCGGATCGAAGGCCGTTTTTATCCTTTTCATGAGGCCGAGGGAAGAGCCCATGCCGCCCCAGGCGTCGAGAGCGGGCTTTATATCCGGCGACGCTTCCCTGACAGTGAGGCTGCCCCCTGCGGATTCGGAAAACTCCCTCAGCTCTTTTACGGAATTGATCACGGATTCTCCATCCCCGTCGATCGAAATAATCACGATCCCGTTACCAGCCCTCGCTGCCGCGCGGGCGCGAATGCCATATTTTCCTGATATTTCGTCGAGCATGAGGAACACCCGCGGGACGTCGGAAATGAGCACGCCCGCCTTGAGCACAGCGCCTGCCTGCTCCGAAGACCTCCAGGGAAATTCCCTTACCTCGTGCCAGAAAGCCTCTTCATTTTCAGCCCCTATAATAAAGCCTTTCCCGCCGCTGCCGCGCGTGATGTCCATGACAGCCTTCATCTGGTCCTCTACGGCCCGCGACACGTTCATTATCCTTACGGCGAGCGTGTACCGGTTGAAGTCCGAGCCGAAACCGAGCCTTTCCGCCATGGTTCCCGCGAGAGCGGGATTCAAGTGCTCGACCGCGTTTATAACGAGGGCCGAGTCGATGAGGGACCTGACCGCGCCGTGCGCGTCGTCCAGGGATTCGAAGGAGGCGATATAAGTCCCGGATGATTCTGGTACGGGGTAGAGCCTGAACGTCGCCTCTGCGATTATCCCGAGCGTCCCGAAGGAGCCGACGAACAGCTTCGGCATGTCGTACCCGGCGACGTTTTTTACGACCTTCGAGCCGCCTTTAAAAATACGGCCGTCGGCCCGCACCACCTTCATGCCTATCATGAGCTCCCTCGAGGTCCCGTACCTGAGCCGGAGGGGGCCGCTGTCGTTTGCGGCGATAATACCGCCCAGGGTGGCTCCGCCGGGGACATGCGGGGGATCGACCGGGAGGAACTGATTCTTCCTACGGAGACAGGACTGCAGATCGGCAAGCGCGATCCCGCACTCGGCCGTCGCGACGAGATCGGCCGATTCGTGCTCTATAACGCGGCTGAGTTTTTTTGTCGACAGAATTACGTCGGCGCCGAGGGGCTTGTTCCCCATTCCCTTCTTGGTCCCCGAGCCCGCGGGCACGACCGAAACTCCCGCCTGTGAAGCGGCCTTCATGATTTCCGATATTTGCTCTATGTTTCCAGGGAACAGAATGATTTTAGGCACGACGCCGTCCACGGCGTACGATTCGAGGGTCTCCGGGTCCCGGCTTGCGTTTTCACCGCCGACAATGCTCGTCAATTCGTTAAATATTGGGGACTCCGTCATGTACGCTCTATCACCATCCGAAGAAATTCTATTCGATGCGAATCTTGCGGCCGCTTCCGGGACTAATACATCTCGCCGAGGCCGGCCTTGTGGAGAGGGTGCCCGGCATAGGGCTTCATCCCCTGCTCGACGCAGGTCCTGGGCGTGGGGAAGACCTTCCCGGGGTTAGAGAGGCCCTTACTGTCAAAAGCGCACCTCATGAGGTTCATGGTGTCGAGATCGTTTTCGTCGAACATGAGCGAGAGGAATCTCTTCTTATCGTTCCCCACGCCGTGCTCCCCCGTGATGCTCCCGCCCGCTTCCACGCATACGCCGAGGATCCTGCCCGCAAGCTCGAGCGCTTTCTCCGATTCGCCCTCGTTTTTCGAATTATAGAGCACGAGCGGGTGCAGGTTCCCGTCGCCCGCGTGAAATACGTTCCCGACGCTTAGGCCGTACTCCCTGCTGAGCTCCCCTATCCTTCCCAGCACCTGAGCGAGCTTGCTCCTCGGAATGACGCCGTCCTGGACGTAGTAATCGGAGCTCACCCTGCCCATGGCGGGAAATGCGTTCTTCCTCCCCTTCCAGAAGAGGTCCCTTTCTTTCGCGTCCCGCGCGATCCTTATCTCGAGCGCGTTATGCCCCCTGAGCACCTCCTCGACGACCGGCATCTGCGCGTCGACCTCCGCACGGGGCCCGTCGAGCTCGACCAGGAGTATGGAGCCCGCATCCACGGGGTATCCGGCGTGGACGGCTTCCTCGACCGAGCGTATGCAGAGGTTGTCCATTATCTCCATCCCCGCGGGTATCACGCCCCTTGCGGTAATGCCTGAAACCGAGGCCCCGGCGTCCTCTATCCTGTCGAACGACGCAAAGAGCGTCTTCACGGTCTCGGGCTTCTTTATTATCCTCAGTGTAACCCTCGTGACGATCCCCAGGAGCCCTTCCGAGCCCACCATGAGACCCATAATGTCGTATCCGGGATGGTCGGGCGTCTTACCGCCCGTCTCTATTATCTCCCCGTCGGGGAGAACGACCTCGAGCCCGAGGACGTGGTTCGCGGTCACGCCGTATTTAAGGCAGTGCACACCTCCCGAATTCTCGGCGACGTTCCCGCCGATGGTGCATACTATCTGGCTCGAAGGGTCGGGGGCGTAATAATAACCATAGGAGCTGACAGCGTTCGTAACGGACAGGTTGGTCACGCCCGGCTCTACGACCACGCGCTCGTTGGGTATGTCGACCTCGATTATCCTGTTCATGCGGGCGAGCGATATTACTATGCCTTCTTCCGTAGGCAGGGCCCCTCCCGAGAGGCCCGTCCCCGCCCCTCTCGGCACAAAGGGGACGTCCTCTTCGTAACACATCTTCATTACACGCGATACCTCACCGGAAGTCCCCGGCAGGACGACGAAAAGGGGCTTTATCCTGTAACCCGTAAGGGCGTCCGCGTCATAGGCGAGGAGCTCGTCGTCCGCGTATATGACACCGTCCCGTCCGAGGATTCGGGTGAGCCTCTCTCCGAAGTCCTTCTTCCAGCCGGGCGGTCTCTCTATAGTTTCCTTTGTCGATGATTGCATATTATTGTTTATCCGGGAATCATTATATCATTGCCGGGCGAAGAGACCAATTTCGGGATATTTCCCTCCGGGCGGGCGGCATCCTTGACATTCCCTGTCCAGACGGTAAATTGATTTGCTTAACTCTAATAGTTAGAGGCAGATAAAATGAAGACTTATATGGCGAGAAGCGAAGACTTCGAGAAGAAATGGTTTTTGATCGACGGGGAAGGGAAAACTCTGGGGAGAGTGTCCACGAAAATAGCCAGGATACTGAGAGGCAAGGAAAAGCCCCAGTTCACCCCTCACGCAGATATTGGGGATTTCGTAATAGTCATCAACGCCGACAAATTGAAATTGACGGGCAATAAGCTCGAAGACAAGAGATATTACTGGCACACGGGGCACCCGGGCGGTATAAAGTCCATAGCCGCCGAGGATCTCTCGAAGAAGAAGCCCAGAGAAATATTAAAAAAAGCTGTCTGGGGCATGCTCCCCAAGAACAGGTGGCAGAAGAAACTCATAACGAGATTGAAGATCTACACCGGAAACGAGCATCCGCATTCGCCGCAGAAGCCCGAATCCCTGGAGGTATAGCAGATAAATATGGCTGAAGTTAACTATTACGGAACCGGAAGAAGAAAAACGTCGATCGCAAGGGTCTGGCTAAGATCTGGCGACGGAAAGATAACCATTAACGGCCGGGAAGCGGAAGAATATTTCCCGCGCGAATACTGGAAGGTGCACGCGCTCGGACCTCTCGCAACGACCCATTCGGTCGGGAAGTTCAACGTCATAGTGGACGTAAAGGGCGGCGGTCTTACGGGCCAGGCAGGCGCGGTGAGGCACGGGATCGCGAGGGCGCTCCTCCAGGCGGACGACACCAACAGAAAGCCGCTCAAGGTAGCGGGCCAGCTCAGCAGGGACTCGAGGATGGTTGAGAGAAAGAAGTACGGACTCAAGAAAGCGAGACGCGGACAACAGTTCTCGAAGAGGTAAACCTTACCTTGCCTGATACCGGTAAAAAGAAATCGGTTTCAATTAAACACAGGAAGATTATCCCACCCCCTGAAGGGAAGCTCGGCGTTTTGATTCCGGGTATAGGCGGCGCGGTGAGCACCACGTTCATCGCAGGCGTCGAGGCCGTTAAACGGGGGCTCGGCAAACCCATAGGGTCCCTCACCCAGCTCGGAAGAATAAGGCTTGGAAAGAGGACCGAGAAGAAGTCGCCGCTCATCAAGGAATTCATCCCTCTTGCGGAGCTGGGCGATATAGTTTTCGGGGGATGGGACATATTCCCCGATAATTGTTACGAAGCGGCTCTAAAGGCCGGCGTCCTCGAAAAAGACCTGGTGGAAGAATTAAAGGACACGCTGCAGAAGTTAAAACCCATGCCTGCCGTATTCAGCAGGAAATATGTCAAAAACCTGAACGGAAAACACCTTAAAAAGGGCAAGACCAAGATGGACCTCGCCCGGCAACTCATCGAGGACATAAAGAGGTTCAAGAAGGAGAGCGGCGCCGCGCGGATCGTCATGGTGTGGTGCGGAAGCACCGAGGTCTTTATCAGGCCGACGGCTGTGCACGCTACCATGGCCTCTTTCGAAAAAGGCCTGAGGGAAAACCACCCGGACATTGCGCCGAGCATGATTTACGCTTACGCGGCCCTTCAGTGCGGAGTGCCGTATGCGAACGGGGCCCCTAATTTGTCGGTCGACGTCCCCGCGCTCACGGACTTCGCTAAAAAGAAGAAGGTTCCCATAGCGGGGAAGGACTTCAAGACGGGGCAGACGCTCATGAAAACAATCCTCGCCCCGGGGCTTAAGAGCAGGATGATCGGTTTAAGCGGCTGGTTTTCGACGAACATACTCGGGAACAGGGACGGCGAGGTGCTGGACGACCCCTATTCTTTCAAAACGAAAGAGGAGAGCAAGCTGGGCGTCCTCGAATACATGTTCCAGCCCGACCTCCATCCGGACCTCTACTCGAACTACTATCACAAGGTAAGGATCAACTATTACCCCCCGAGGGGCGACGCCAAGGAAGCCTGGGACAACATAGATATTTTCGGCTGGCTCGGCTACCCGATGCAGATCAAGGTCAACTTCCTCTGCAGGGACAGCATACTGGCAGCGCCCATAGTGCTCGACCTCGTGCTGTTCCTGGACTTGGCTAAAAGGGCCGGGTTCGACGGCATTCAGGAATGGCTGTCCTTCTATTTCAAGAGCCCGATGTACGGCAAGGGGCTTTACCCGGAGCACGACCTGTTTATTCAGCTCATGAAGCTCAAGAACACGCTCCGCTACATGAAGGGCGA
>CADEFK010000013.1:14465-31353 GCA_902826595.1 uncultured bacterium
GTCCTGGAATCGTCTCTCTGTCTGCTTATACCGCGGTCCCTTAGATACTGGACTGCGTTTTTAACCTGCGTGCGGTAAAAAGCCAGGGTCTCCGCGGGCCTTGCTTCTTCGTAGAAGGCGGTATTGAAGAAAAAGAGGCCTCCCGGCTTTAAGGCCTGTTTGATTCTCTTGATGCTGTCGAGCTGTTCCTGCTCCGAGAGGTAATGTATGCCGTTCCCCCAGACCGCGACGTCTATGCTCGCGTCGGGTATCGCCATATCCTCGACGGAGGAATGTACCAATTTTAATCTCTCGACCGTTTTCTCGAGCTTGGACTGCGCCAGCTTGAGCGCTTCCGAGGACTGGTCGAGACACATTACCGCCGCTTTCTTCCAGCTTGCGGGGAGCTGATCGAACACGATCTGAATCATTGTTCCCGCGCCTGTCGCTACGTCCAGAATCGCTTCGACCCCGCTGAGACCCTTCCGGCGCATGATCTCGATCCATCCGTGTATGCAGGCCTCGTTCACCTCTCTGTACTCTTCGGTATCGGCGAACGGCTCGTAGTCGTATTTTTCCTTGATTTCGTCCATTATCAGCCTCTGTATCAACAATCACCCCATATTTATTTAGTCATAAAGCCAAAAGCGAAGTATAACATGATTAAGGGCAAAAAGAAAACGCGCGGGGGTGCTGATACGGCTTAATTATACACCCCTCGTGTCCCCCCAGACGAGCTTGTGAAGCTGCGGAAGGACCCGGACCCGCTCAAGATTATCGCCGATTACCCTCTCCGTCAGCCAGCCCAGGCCCTGACCGGCGGCGGGCTGAAAAATTATATTCGCCGTTATCGTATATTCCGAGAGAATTCGCTTCGCGTATTCGTAATCGGCCTCGTCGGCTATAACGAACTTCAGCTGATCCTGCGGGCGGAGCTTCTGAAAGAGCCCGAAGTCCATCCTCTCCTCCATACCCGACCCGGGACACTTGCAGTCCATGCTTATTACGCAGTTCCCGGTCCAGAACACGGGCGGCGGCATTTTGTGGCCGCTTGTTTCAAGCACGACCCTGTAGCCGTCCCTAATCAGAATCCCCGCGAGCTCCCCGGCTTCGTCCTTCTGAATCAGAGGCTCCCCGCCCGTTATGCACACCCTTCTGCAGCCGAACCCCGTGATCGCGCTCTGGACTTCGCCGACCGTCATTTTTTTGAAGTCCCTCCCCTCGACCGCGTACATCGTATCGCACCAGGAGCACCTGAGGTCGCAGGCGAAGAGCCTGACGAACACCGTTGGAAGACCGATTTCCACGCCCTCGCCCTGAATGGAATAGAAGATTTCGCTGACGTTCATCTCTCGTACCCTGTCGGGTCGGGCACCCCTGCCCCGATAAAGGCCCTCTTTCTCTCCCGGCATGAGCTGCATGCCCCGCAGTGGGCGCTCCCGCCCTTGTAACAGCTCCAGGTCTCTCCGAACGGCACCCCCAGCCCGGCGCCGAGCCTGACTATATCCGCCTTCTCCATGAAGACGAACGGCGCGAGTATGTTGAGGCCGGGGTTGGCCGTAGCGAGCCTCTCGGAGGTCTGAAACGATTCGACGAACTCCTCCCTGCAGTCGGGATAGACGCCCCTGTCGGAATTATGGGCGCCGAAAAACACGTTGTCCGAGCCAATGCTCACGGCGCGCCCGACGGCGATAGAGAGGAAAATCGCGTTCCTGTTAGGGACAATGGTGGTCTTGAGCGTCTCATAATGCTCCGCGGTCTCGGGGACTTCCGGTATGTCTATATTAGCATCCGTCAAGGCCGAGCCCGACAGTATTTCACCGAGCGGAGAGAGGTCCATAACCTTGAGCGGGACATTCACCCCGTCCGCGATCCTGCACGCGGAATCCACCTCCCTTCCGTGCTTCTGCCCGTACATGAAGGTGAGACATTCGACTTCGTACCCCTTTCTCATGGAATCGTAGAGGAGCGTCGTGCTGTCGACACCGCCTGAAAATATGATGACCGCGTTCTTTTTCATACCGTAAATTCTATATAGTATATCGGAACGGGGAAATTCTCGAAACCGGACCGGCGATCGCTGGAAGCGCGCCGCCGGACGAGAATTTTTAACCGAAACGGTGTAATCACGCTCATTTGCATAGAATCGAGTTTTCTTTATTATTATTAGGCTAATGTCCGGGCCGTCGGGAAAACGAGGCCGGGCACACAGGCGCGGAACCCGCCATATGAAAGAGAGAAAGAACCTCACTGAAAATTTATTCGAAGATTTCCCCGACACCACGGCCGACGAGTGGAAAGCCGAGATAGAGAAAGATCTCGACGGCGGTGACATAGAGAAGCTCGACTGGAAGCCGTACGAGGGCTTCACGGTCGCCCCTTTCTATACGGAAGACGACCTGAGCGGGGTCGGGTACCTGACCGGTCAGGTCCCGGGCGAATTCCCGTACGCGCGGGGAAACGGGAACAAGAGCAACGAATGGAAGATCAACGAATATATAGCCTCGGGCGGCGTGAAGGAGGCGAACGGGCTCGCGCTTCATAGCCTGGGGATGGGGGCGGAGTCCCTCACATTCGTTTGCGAGGCCGGGCACGGCCGTATAACGGGGATCCCGATTCAGAGCGCCCGGGATATGTCCCTCCTGCTGAGGGACGTCCCCCTCGAAGACGTGCCGGTCCATTTCAAGTGCGGTCTCGGGGCGCCCGGAATATTGTCGCTCTTTATTCTCGAAGCCGAAAGAAGGGGCCTGGACAAAAAGAAACTGCTGGGCTCGGTGGATGCGGACCCGCTTAAACGGCTCGCGACAGCGGGCTCGTTTCCGTCGGACGAGCGCCGGGCGCTCGGGGAGATCGGATCGATGATCTCGTACCTGAGCGAGAACATGCCTTCCTTCGGCGCACTCGGCGTATCGGGCCGCCACTTCCACGATTCGGGCGCCTCCGCGGCGCAGGAGCTCGCCTTCACGCTGGCTTCCGGGGTCGAATACATGGACCGCCTGACCAAAATGGACCTGACTGCCGACCGTATCGCGCCCCGCATGCGGTTCTCTTTCTCGATAGGATCGAGCTACTTCATGGAGATCGCGAAGCTCCGGGCCGCGAGGCTCCTGTGGGCGTATGTTATGGAGGAATACGGGGCGGAGAGCGAGTCCTCGAAAAAAATGAGGATCGACGCGGAGACTTCCTCGTGGAACAAGACCGTATTCGATCCTTACGTCAACATGCTGAGGGGAACCGTCGAGGCTATGGCCGCGGCGGCAGGGGGATGCGAGTCGTTGAGCGTGCAGCCGTTTGACTCCGTTTACAATCGGCCGGACGCGTTTTCCCGGAGGATGGCGAGGAACACGCAGCTCATACTCAAGAACGAATCCCGCCTCGACCGTGTAATCGACCCGTCGGGGGGCTCCTATTATATAGAAAAACTCACGGACACGCTTGCCGAAGCGGCATGGGGGCTGTTCAAGACGGTGGAAGGCATGGGCGGCCTGGCGGAGGCGCTCAAGTCGGGGTTCGTGCAGGGAGAGATACAGAGAACGAGGGAAAAAAGGGATAACGATATCGCGACCGGAAGGGCCGTGCTGCTTGGTACGAACCAATACCCGGACCTCCGCGAGAAAGGACCGAAGAGAATAGACGCCGGGCTTCCCGAAAAGCCGCTCAGGAGATCGGGAGATAAAGCGAAACGCCCGGACGAGGGCGTCGCGGCCTCCATGGAAGAGCTCATCGACTACATGGCAGGGAAGAAATCCCTCCTCGGGGACGTCGTGCCGGAGGAGCCAGTCGCCCTGAAGCCCGCTATCACGCCCCTCCGACCTTACAGGGGCGGGGAGCCGTTTGAAGAAATGCGGCTTGCGGCCCTGAAATATAAAAAAGAAACGGGCCGGGCCCCGGCCGTATTCCCGCTGCCGGTCGGGAATCCGTCTATGCGCAGCGCGAGGGCCTCGTTCACGGCGAATTTCTTCGGGTGCGCGGGGTTCAGGATACTGGGCGGCGCCGGCTTCGATCAGGCCGGGGAAGGAGTGAAGGCCGCCCTCGGGAGCAAGGCAAAGATCGTCGTCATCTGCAGCTCGGACAGGGAATATCCGGGGCTCGCGCCGGAAATCTGCAGAGCGCTCAGGGCGAAGGACCCCGGTATACGCATATTGATCGCCGGGAACCCGGGGGAGCATATCGAAGCCTTGAAGGCGTCCGGGATAGACGATTTCATTCACGCCCGCTCGAACGCGCTCCGGATACTGAGAAAGTACCAGGAGCTCTCGGGCATCGGGAATACATAGAGAGGAAAATTGAATTGAGGCCGGATTTCTCGAAAATCGATTATAAAAAAAAGACCCGGGGCGGAGCCGGGACCACGCCCCCGGATTCGGGATGGATGACCCCGGAAGACATTCTGGTGCGCCCGGCATACTCGCATGAAGACCTCCTGGGCATGGGGCACCTCCGCTTCGCGGCGGGCCTGCCCCCTTATCTCCGCGGCCCGTATCCGTCGATGTACCTGACGCGCCCCTGGACGATACGCCAGTACGCGGGATTCTCGACGGCCGAGGAATCGAACGCGTTTTACAGGCGGAACCTGGCCGCGGGCCAGAAAGGGCTCTCCGTGGCCTTCGACCTCCCCACCCACAGGGGCTACGACTCCGACCACGAGAGGGTGACGGGCGATGTCGGAAAGGCCGGGGTCGCGATAGACTCGGTCCTCGACATGAAGATACTCTTTGGCGAGATACCGCTTGACGAGATTTCGGTCTCGATGACGATGAACGGCGCGGTGCTCCCCGTAATGGCCTTTTACATCGTAACGGCGGAGGAGCAGGGCGTGGGCCCGGAGAAGCTGAGCGGGACGATACAGAACGATATCCTGAAGGAGTTCATGGTCAGGAACACATACATATACCCGCCCGACCCCTCGATGAGGATAATAGCCGACATATTCAAATACACGGCAGCGCATATGCCGAAGTTCAATTCGATAAGCGTGAGCGGCTATCATATGGAGGAGGCGGGGGCTTCATCGGACATCGAGCTTGCGTACACGCTCGCCGACGGGCTCGAATACGTGAGGACGGGGATAAACGCGGGAATGGATATCGACGATTTCGCCCCGAGGATCTCGTTCTTCTGGGGCATCGGAATGAACCATTTCATGGAGATAGCGAAGATGCGGGCGGCGAGGATGATATGGGCCAGGCTTATCAAGGGGTTTAACCCGAAGAACCCGAAATCCATGGCGCTCAGGACACACTGCCAGACTTCCGGCTGGAGCTTAACGGAACAGGACCCGTTCAACAACGCCGTGAGGACGTGCGTCGAGGCCCTGGCCGCCGTGCTGGGCGGCACGCAGTCGCTCCATACGAACGCGCTCGACGAGGCAATTGCGCTCCCGACGGACTTTTCGGCGCGCATAGCGAGGAACACCCAGATATACCTCGAGCAGGAAACGGACATTTGCAGGTCCATCGACCCCTGGGCCGGCTCCTATTACGTCGAGTACCTCACGGACAGGATCGCCCGCCGCGCCTGGGCGCTCATAGAGGAAGTGGAGAAGCTGGGCGGAATGGCGAGGGCGATCGAGACCGGCCTGCCCAAGATGAGGATAGAAGAGGCCGCCGCGAGGAAGCAGGCCAGGATAGACTCGGGCCAGGACACGATAGTCGGCGTCAATAAATACTTCCCCGGCGAAGACGCGGAGATCGAGATACTCGAAGTCGACAACACCGCGGTGAGGTCGGCGCAGGTAGAGCGCCTGAAGAAGCTGAAGAAGGCGAGAAACCCGGACGCGGTGAGATCCGCTCTCGACGCGATAACCAGATGCGCCCGGACGGGCGAGGGGAACCTGCTCGAGCTCTCGGTGGAAGCGGCCCGAAAGCGCGCGACGCTCGGCGAGATATCGGAGGCGTGCGAGAGGGTGTTCGGACGATACAAGGCCGTGATACGCACTATTTCGGGGGTGTATTCGGGAGAGATGTCGGAAGACGCCGGGTTCAAGGGCGCGAGGGAGCTCGCCGACGAGTTCGCCTCGCTCGAAGGCAGGAGGCCCAGGATATTGGTCGCGAAGATGGGACAGGACGGCCACGACAGGGGCGCGAAGATCATCGCCACGAGCTTCGCCGACATGGGGTTCGACGTCGATATTGGAGCGCTCTTCCAGACACCGCTCGAGGCGGCGCGCCAGGCCATAGAAAACGACGTGCATATCGTAGGCGTATCGAGCCTCGCCGCGGGCCACAAGACGCTCGTCCCGGAGCTGATAAAGGATTTAAAGGATATGGGGCGGGGGGATATCATGGTGGTGGCGGGCGGGGTCATACCCAGGCAGGACTACGAATTCCTCTACAATGCGGGCGTCACGGCCGTTTTCGGACCCGGCACCGTCATTTCGAAAGCGGCTCAGGAAATACTCAAGATTCTGATCGGCGGCTTCGGGAAACGGCCGTGAAATTAAAAAGCGCTGTGGACATATTGCCTCTGACCTGAAAAAATAATGTTATGGAGAACGCGCCCAAATACGAGATCGGAAGGATAACCCCTGAAGACCTGGACGGTATCGTATCCATCGAGAACGTGAGCTTCCCCACCCCATGGCCGAGACGCGTGTTCGAGCGCGAATTAAAATCGGAGAAGTCTTACAACAGGGTCATCAGGTTCGGGGGGATGGTGGTCGGGTATATCGTGACCTGGACTATATACGACGAGGTTCATATCCTGAACATCGCCGTGCACCCGGACTTCAGGAACATGGGCCTCGGCGAGAGACTGCTGAGAGACTGCCTAGGGCACTCCGCCCGGAGCGGCCTGAAATACGCGATACTCGAAGTCAGGGTCTCGAATGCAAGGGCCAGGGGCCTCTACGAGAAAATGGGTTTTAAAACCATCCATACGAGAAGGAAATATTATTCCGACACCGGGGAAGACGCCTACGTTATGATGTTCGAAATCAAGCCCGAATAGGGGCTGCCCGCGTGTCCTCAGCTCTTTCTTTCCGCCACATAATCGGCAAGCATGCCGAGAGATTCCTTGCAGGCGCTCCCGGGCAGGGACGAGAGGGCGCTCCTGGCCTTGCTTATGAAGCCCTTCGCCACAAGTTTGGTCTTTTCCACGCCTTCATACTTTTCGACGATATCCCTCACATAGCCGAGGTCGCCGTCGTTGACGCCGTCCCTCCCGAGGAGGATGTCCTTTACCTTCGACCTCTCCGCGCCCGTGGCCCGGTCGATCGAATAGAATAGCGGCAGGGTCATCTTGCCTTCGATCAGGTCCTGCCCGACCCCTTTCCCGAACTCCTTCTCGGAAGACGAGTAATCGAGCGCGTCGTCCACGAGCTGGAACGCCACGCCTATGTTGAACCCGTACAGGCCGACCGAGCGCTTTACCGGCTCGTCCGCTCCCGCCAGTATCGCCCCCACGCTCCCGCAGCTTTCGATGAGGGACGCGGTCTTGTTTTCTATTATGCCGAAACACACTTCCTCCGAGACATCGAGCATGTTTTTGGCGCTCATGACCTCGAGCACCTGCCCCTCCGCGAGCTTCGCGGCGGCGTCGGTCACGGCCTTGATAAGCTCGAGATTGCCGCAGGACTGTATCAGGCCGAGCGCCCTGGCGAGCATGAAGTCGCCGACGAGCACCGTCGCTTTATTGCCCCAGACCACGTTCGAAGCGGTTTTCCCGCGCCTGAGCCTGGCCTCGTCCACCACGTCGTCGTGGAGCAGCGTAGCCGTATGAATGAGCTCGAGCGCTGCCGCGGAATATATCCTCTCCCTCCCGTCCATGAGGCCGCACGCCCCGCTCGATAGCAGAAGGACCGACGGGCGGAGCCTCTTCCCGCCGCTCCCGAGCAGGTACTTCGATATCTCGTAAACCAGTGGGACCGGGGATTGTATGTTGGCCTCAAGCTCGCTTTCGACCTCTTCCAGCCCCGGATTTATTATGGAAATGATCTCGGAAAATTCCATCGCAGTTTAAGTTATCTGAACAGTGAATATAAGTCAAAGAGCCTAAAAGATGTGATATTTTGAGTAAATGTTATATTAACTAACATGTTATCCGAGGGTCGGTATTAACCGATGGTCCCGCTTACGCTGAGCGTTAAAAACTTTCTGAGCTACGGGGAAGATACCTCCACGCTCGACTTCAGGAATTTCAGCATAGCCTGCCTTTCGGGAAGGAACGGGCACGGCAAATCGGCGCTTATTGACGCCCTCACCTGGGCGCTGTGGGGCCGGTGCAGGGTCAAGAACAAGGAAGAGGTAATAAAGAGGGGAGCCTCCGAATCGCACGTCGAGCTCGAATTCGAATCCGAGGGGAACAGGTACAGGATACTGAGGACCATATCGAAGAAAAAGGGCGGCTCGCAGGGCGCCTTAGACCTCCAGGCGTTCGACGCCGGCCCGGGCTCGTACAGACCCCTGGCCCAGGGCGCCGGGGCTCAGTCCGCTATAGGGAAGATATTGAAGATGGATTACAACTCCTTCGTCTGCTCGTCGTTCATACTGCAGGGGATGGCCGACGAGTTCACGAAAAGGACGCCCGCCGAGAGAAAGGAAGTGCTGTCGAAGATACTCGAGCTCGACGAATACGAGACGCTCACGAGGAAAGCGCGCGAGCGCGCCCAGGCCTCGGGCGCGGCCGTCACCTCGCTCGAAACCGAGGCCTCGCGGCTCGACGAGGAAATTTCCCAGAGGGAAACATTCGAGAAGAAGCTTCTGGAGCTGAAGAAAGAGGACGAAACGGTTTCCTCCGGCATCGCGGAGTTCGAAAAGATGCGCGGCGGGCTCATGGGGGATTTCGAATCCGTAAAGTCCGGTCTCGAGACGCTCGTAAGGCTCGGCAAGGAGAGGGATTCGCTGATATCGCTCCGCGGCAGGCTCGAAGAAGAGGCCCGCCTGCTCGGGGAAGGCATAAAGAAAGACAGGGAGATACTTTCGCGGGAAAATGATATAGAGGACAGTTATAAGAGGTGGAGGGACTCGGCGGCGCTCGACCGGGCGCTCGAGGAAAAAAGGGCCCTGGCCCTGATACTCGATGAGCAGAGCTCCGCGCTCAACCACAAGATCAGCCAAAAGAGGACGGAGCTCGAGATGAGGGCAAACGAGCTCTCCGCGAGAATAAAGGAACTCGAAGCCAGGGCCTCGTTGTCCGGGAGGCTCAGGAAAGAGATCGAGGCGGTCAGCGCCCGGATCGGGGAGTGCGCCGAGACCTCAAGGAAAGCCGAAGCGCTGAGGGAAGAGCTCGGGAGAATAAGCGGGGAGAAGGAGGCGGCGGGGGTGAGGAGGGCCGAGCTCATTAAAAGAAAAACCGAGGAGGAGCAAAAGCTGCACGTGCTTGCCGCGGGGGACGCGGGGGCCCGCTGCCCGCTCTGCGAATCGCCCCTCGAAGAAGAGGCGAGAGCCGCCCTCGCGGATAAACTCGGGACGGCGGTCATAAGACTTGGCGGCGAAATACTCGAAGCCGCGAAGGACATAGCGGCCCTCGGGGAGAGAGAGAAAGCGCTCGGCAAAGAGCTCGCACCCGCCGACGCCCTGATCAGGCTTCTGCCCGGACTGCACAAGGAGCAGGGCGAGAGGGAACAGGGCCTCAGGGAATCGGAAGCGGCCGCAATCGAGCTCGGGGAAGCCCGGAGAAGTTACGACGGCGTCTCTAAAATGATAGCCGGCGATGAATACAGAAAAGAGTTCGACGAGGAGCGGCGGGAGCTCGAACGGAAAAGGGAAGCGCTCGGCTATGACGATAAAGAACACAGGGCCGTCAAGGATGCGCTCAAAAAGCTCGAGCACGCGTCCGGCGACAAGGAGACGCTCGAAAGAGCGAGGCTCGGCTTGAGCCTCCGCGAGAGCGAGGAAAAGAAGCTGGCCGAGAGGCTGGCTGAGGCGATGAAGAGACTCGGGGAAATTGAAAACGAGACCGGGGGGCTAAGCGGCCTGGAGACCGCGGCGAAGGAGATAAAGGAGAAGATGTCGGCGGTCGAGGAGAGGATATCGGCGCTCAAAAGGCAAAAGGACGGTCTGGTAATGGACATAAGCAGGGGAATGAGCGCCCTTGAGCGGATCGAGCAGCTCGCGGTCAGAAAAGGCGTGATAAATGTCAAGATCGGAGAGACGAAGCGGGAGCTCTTCGTATTCCAGGAGCTCGCCAAAGCCTTCGGCAAGAACGGCCTTCAGGCGCTCATCATAGAGTACGCGGTCCCCGAGATAGAGGCGGAAGCGAACAAGATCCTCAATAAGTTAACCGAGGGCAGCATGACGCTCAGCCTCGAAATGGTGCGGCCCACGCAGAAAGGGGGAGAGAAAGAGACGCTCGAAATCTATATAGGAGACTCCTCGGGGACGAGGAGCTACGAAACATTTTCCGGGGGCGAGGCGTTCAGGATAGATTTCGCGCTCCGGGTCGGGATCTCGAAATTCATAGCGAACCGGTCGGGAGCGCAGCTCCGGACCCTCGTGATCGACGAGGGCTTCGGGACCCAGGACAAGGACGGGTTGAACCAGTTCGTGCATGTGATAAATTCCATAAGGGACGACTTCGACAAGATACTGGCGATAACCCACGTCGACGAGATGAAGGAAAGATTCCCGGTCAGGATCGAAGTGACGAAGGAGCCCGGATCGGGCTCGAGGTTCGAAGTGGTGTACACGTGAGACGCCCCGCGGCCGGCGGCGGAGAACCCCGCGGGAACCGTATCCCGGGATGCTTATGAACTGGCTCGATATAACTATAGCCGCGATAATCGCCCTGTTCACGCTCGTCGGGCTCTGGAGGGGGCTCGTGAGCCAGATATTCTCTGTCGCCGCATTACTCGGGGGGCTCGTCATCGGTTTTATTTTTTACGACGTTCTGGGCGGCGTGCTTCTCAGGGAAGGATTCGTGGAGAACAAGTCCCTGGCCAACGTCGGCGGCTTCGTCGCGCTCGCGTTCGCGGCGTATGCGATCATACAGACGGCGGGATGGATAACGACAAAGCTGATAGGCACGCTTCATCTGAGCTGGCTCAACAGGCTGTCCGGGGGGGCCGTGGGGGCGGTCATGGGAGCGGTAACCGCATTATTGCTGTCGGCCTGCCTGAGCCTCTTCTACCCGCAGCAGGACCCCGTATTCAGGAGATCCGCGCTTCTCCCTTATCTGAACGAGGCGGCGCTCATAGCCAAAGACTCCCTGCCCGAGGACTTCGAGAAGAGCTTTAACGACGCGAGAGAGCTCGTAAGGAAAGAGGGGCTCGACGCCGCGATGAAGATAAAGGATTCGGACGCCGTAAACGAGATACTGAGGCAGACCGGCAATCCGCAGAAAAAAAAGGAATGACGACGCTCGGCCGGCGCCTCGCCCCCGCTGCTGTTTCCAGAACATGACGGGGCCGGCAGGCAAAGCTTTCTTAATGACGGAAGTTTGGTAATATTATCGTGAAATGATAGGCATCGAAACACTGGACGAGTTCATTATCAGGAAGCAGACCGAGTTCCCCTATGCGCGCGGGGACCTGTCCAGGCTGCTCAGGGACATAGGCCTCGCGACCAAGATTGTGAACAGGGAAGTGAACAAGGCGGGGCTCGTCGACATACTCGGGAGCACGGGGAAAAAGAACATTCAGGGGGAGGAAGTGCAGAAGCTCGACGTCTTTGCCAACCGGAGGTTCATCGCGGCGCTCGAGCTCGGGGGCCAGTGCTCGGGCGTGGCGTCCGAAGAGAACAAGGACTTCATAACGTTCCACGACGGCGTTTCCAAAGACGCGAATTACGTCGTGGCGCTCGACCCTCTCGACGGCTCGTCGAATATAGACGTCAACGTCTCGGTCGGGACGATATTTTCGATCTACAGGCGCGTCTCTCCCCCGGACGGGCCGGTTGCGGCGGAAGACTTCCTGCAGAAGGGAAGGAATCAGGCGGCGGCGGGATATATCATATACGGATCCTCCACGATGCTCGTCTATACGACGGGATTCGGAGTGAACGGCTTCACGCTCGACCCGTCGATAGGCGAGTTCTGCCTCTCTCACCCGGACATGAAAATACCGAAATCCGGAAAGACCTATTCGGTGAACCAGGGTAATTTCCTGAGCTTCCCCGAGGGCGTAAAGCAGTTCATAAGGTACTGCAAGGAAATCGACAAGGACACGGACCGCCCCTATTCCCTCAGGTACATAGGCTCGATGGTCGCGGACATACACCGGAACCTCATTACGGGCGGCATATTCCTCTATCCCGCCACATCGGACGCGCCGGGCGGCAAGCTGAGGCTCCTTTACGAATGTAACCCTATGTCGTTCATCGTGGAGCAGGCCGGAGGAAGGGCGACCGACGGGTCGAGACACATACAGGACATTGAGCCCAGGGAGCTTCATCAGCGGACGCCCATATTCATTGGCTCGGAGCAGCTCGTATTAAAGCTCGAAGAGTGCCTGAAAGAGCATCCCGAGGGCTGAGCGCCCGCGCGGAGAGACTTTTTCTAGCGCGTCTTATAACCGCTCACTATCCCTTAACAATCCGTTAATAATTCCCTCCGTAATCGCTTCAATATCGGCCTTCCTTTTTACTTGACATTTGAAAGTCAGGGTGTATCGTTTCAGATAAATCACGGCTACAGGAGAATTATCATGGTAATCGAACTTGAATTGCTTGAAAAGGACGATGACTGGGAAGACGATGAGGACGAGTGGGACGAAGACGAAGAAGAATTATGGGACGAAGAAGACGAAGACGGTCTTGATGAAGACGAGGATTGGGACGAGGAAGACGAAGAAGAGGAGTGGGAGCAGGAAGAGGAGCAGTCCATCAACTGAGAATCAGCTGAATCAAATACGAACATCACAATTATTATCCGGGAAAATCAGACAAACACTTGAATTGAAATATCCGACAAACGCCGCGCTGTTTTGATCTTCGGATTAGAATGACTGAAGCGCTGTTTATACAAGCATTGAAGAATCGGACAAGGGTGGCCGGACTCGAACCGGCACGGGTACTGACCCGGGCCTGAACGAATTAAACGCCGCCCGTTTGACATTCTCACGTATAAGTCCCGTGACCATTTCCTGACTCGGCATTATATGTGTTGATCTGATGCACGAGCTGCTTCAGGTAATCAGAGCCCGAATCCGCTATCCGGTTCCTGATGTTTTTCCATTCATCGATAGGGACGTCTAAAAATATATCGACCACGCCGGGGTCGAACTGCGAGCCCGAGGCTTCGGTTATCCTCCGCACCGCTTCCTCGAACGGGAGGGCCTCCCTGTAGCTCCTTTTGGAAGTCATGGCGTCGAGGGCGTCCGCTACGGAAAATATCCTCGCTCCCAGCGGTATTTCGTCCCTCGACAAGCCCGCCGGATAGCCCTGCCCGTCGTATCTCTCGTGGTGTGAATGAACTATCGCGGCCGAATCCTCCAGAAAGTCTATGTTCTTAAGCAGCCCGTAGCCGAATTCAGGGTGCTTCTTCATCAGCTTCCATTCTTCATCGGTGAGCTTGCCGGGTTTCAGCAGGATATGGTCGGGAATGCCGATCTTCCCGATATCGTGGAGGAGCGCCCCTTTGGCCATCGCGGACAGGTCTTCGTCGCCCAGCCTGGCATGTTTGCCGAGATAGACCGCGTACTCGGTGACCCTGTATGAGTGATAGCCCGTCTCGTTCTCTCTCAGGTCGAGCGCGAGTATCATCGCTTCGAGCGTTCCGAAATACGCCCGCACGAGCTCGTTCTGCTGCTCCCTTATCGCACGGGTCGCCTCCTCGACCTTCTCGTTCAGGGTCTCGTTGAATTCTTGCGTCTGATGGAGGAGCTCGAGATTCCTGCTATGGGTGTCTTCGATCGTCTGCAGCATCTCGTTGAATGAATCCGCGAGTACGCAAATCTCGTCCGCTTTCCCCGGATTCTCGATCCTGTAGGAATAATCGCCCTTCTTGACCTTCTTCGTCGCCGCTATCAGGCGCTCTATCGGTTTCGTGATCCTTGACGGGAAGAGTATCGCTATCACTCCGCCGAAGACGAGCGACACGCCTACTATGACGAGCATATACGTGTAGTTGTCTTTCAGCTGCTCGTCCACGAGCGTTACGGCGCGGTCGACTATCTCTTTCCCGAAGCCGGGTTCCGATTGCAGCTGACTATCGGGAGTGGAGAACAATTTGTACAGCGTGGAATACCGCCCCTGGAGGTTCAAAGCCGATTCGTTCAGCTTGTAAACGTTGAATAGAAAAAGCCCCCCGATGATCAACATAAGGACCAGCATGAGGGCGAACCCGAGCCTGATTTGCTTGCTGAGCTTCAATTTACCTGTTACCCGACGCCTTTTGGAATGTAGTAAAAACAATTCTACCCGATAATGTCCCGTTCGCGGACTAAAATCTTTTCGAACGAACCGTGTCCGGGCTATGACATTGTTTCCGGCAGGCGCTAGAGGTAGGAAAAGGCGGTGATGACGGCCGTTATGGATGTGAAATTCGGTAGTGCCCGGTTAGAAGCTCGGCAAGATGAGACGGAGAAGCCGGAAGTAACGTTCTATTGGAAAATTGTGCGAGCCTCTTTTAACGCCTCCCTGAGCGGCCAAAAAAAAGCATGGCCGGAGAAAACGCGGCGCAGTAGATTGAACATATTAAATGCCCGGGGCCGGACTCGAACCGGCACGGGCGCGAACCCGAGGGATTTTAAGTCCCTTGCGTCTACCTGTTCCGCCACCCGGGCTACCGACAATTCCGCCTTCCGAGGCTGCCTACGAATAATAACAGAAAGGAATGTATTTTACAGCCTCTGACTAGTCATTCAATAGGGGGTCTTTGGGGATGCAGCCGGCTCCGTGTGATGTCCTGAATTATTCTCATAGTATTTCAAGATGGTTTGCCCGATATGATGTGCCAATACATCGTTTCCCTTTTTGTTTAGATGACAACACTCATCGCGATAGATCGTTTCTTTTTCATCCTTAAATATCATTGTAATGTCGTGAAATTCAATTCCTTCTTTTTTCAAATCCTTTGATAAAGCTAACAATAAAGGATATCCTCTCCTTATCCCCGCCCCCATTGCTTTTGGCTTATAGTATTTTGCTATTTCTTCATCAGAAAATGTCTTTGAATTCCGCACATATTGATTCGGTTGCAAAAAATGAAAATAGGTTGCACCATTGCTTTTTGATAACTTATATAGTTGTATGGATGATCTCTTCCATATTTCGGCAAAATACCTATATGCATCTTTGTATGATGTAAATTTGCGCTGCGGGCCATACTTATAATATGGTCTAGCGTCTGCGTCAGGATCTTCTAATTTCTCAAGTGATATTCGCTTATTATTTAATATCGTGTCCAGATAATTATTATTCAGTTCCCAAAATACGGATGCCGTGACACTGAATTTCAATTTTGATAATAGATTAGCCCACTTGTATTTATCAATTTTTAGGCTATTCATGTCGCTAATCAAGCTCATCTTCTCCACTGTGAGTACATTTGATGATAATTCATACCAATATTGAGGATAAGAAGGGTTGACATTCCTCCTCAAATTGCTATCAGCATCAACCACTTCATTATGACCATCTACATTTATCAGAATATCTAGTCTACCACCCATTGAAAGGTAATAAGTTAGAGCTGTAAGCTGCTGAGGTTGTTTCCAAGCAAAAGAGCCAAGCATTATGATATAGACATTTTTAGAATTGAAGGCATCTATTTTTTCAATATAATCTTTTAAAACATCCTTGCTTTTGTTAAATAAGTTCCAAGAAACAGATCCACCAGTAATAACTACAATTACTCCATTAGGGTCATTCTGTATTATATCGTTTGGATTTTCTAGGAAATCGAAACCTGGAGGTGCAGGCCTCCCAAAACCAAAGTAAGGATGAAGAGATACATTCCAGGGCACTCTTGTATCATTTAGTTTAAGATCCTCTGAACTGGAATTGGCAAGTATCTCATCTTGATGCTGATGAACTTTTCGAAAAGAAAAAATTTCATTGCGGATTATGGAAAAAAGCAAAAAACTAGTTGCTTCCATCGAAAAATAAGCCACAAGAACTAAAATGCCATATTTTTTTAATTTACTCATTTTAATTTCCCAGGTGCCTATCGATTGTTATACAGGATTATATATTTTTTTGTCCCAAACAAAAAGTTAAATGAGGGTAAAACTGTGTACTGTTGTACTGCTCGCTTTTAACCCGCTCATACTTCGACAGGCTTCCCTCACCGTCCGGAAGCCGCATATTCACTTCCTGGAGCAGCCAGCCGTTGCCGTCCGGATCGCTGAACTAGGCAAATGAGAAGTAGGAACGGCCTTCCGGGTCGCGCCCGCCGACGCGCGGGTTCTCAACTGCGTTATTGAATGGGCCGCCTGCGTAGTGGAAGAACTCGTTCACGTCGATATCAATCCGAAACCCCAGCGACTCGTAGAAGCGCTTGGCCCGGTCGACGTCTGAGACGGGCAGCACCAAAACCTCGAGTTTCAAGTCCATGATCTCAACTCCTCTCCATCCCCTTTGCAGGCAGCCTGCAGACCCGGTTACCACTATCTCAAATATAATGCCCCAAGTCAAGATTGATTTCCCGCATCATGCATCCTGCATCCCTCACCCTCCCCCGTCCCTGAGCTGCTTGAGGTAGCGGACGCGCAGGAGCCGCCTCTGCCAGAGGCTGTCGGCCGGGTCGGGCTCGCCGGGCTTACCCAGCTTCTGCGCCTCCCTGTCGAACTCGCTGCGCTCCCCGGGAGTGAGCTTGTACATGTGATCGGCGACATCGAGCAGCGTAACTCTGTTATCGTCACAATCGGCTGGAGGAGTAAGAGACGAAGAAGCGCGAGCTTCTTCATGCGCGCGATTTATTTTTTTGCGCTCTTCTTTATTTACTGTGTATTCCTTTTCCGTGCTTCCTTTAACTGTGTATTCCTTAGGGTTCATATTTTGAACCCCCGGGGGTTCATTATTTGAAGGGGGGT